>CAVJIN010000019.1:0-27419 GCA_963649615.1 bacterium | reverse complement strand
GTCAAAAAGTGAACACAGCTATAGATATTCGCTCATAAAAATGTAATTGATGCTTGTTTACTCGCTCATAAAAATGTTTTATATGGCGTTGAATTGCTCATGAAAGTGTAATATGATTCAGTTGTAAGCTTATTAAGCTGTAGAACAGAGGGAGCCTTTTCATGAAAAGACTTGTTTACAACGAATTAATAAAATGGAAAAACGCTGAGGATCGTAAGCCTTTGATTGTTGATGGGGCAAGGCAGGTTGGTAAAACATGGATTTTGAAGGAGTTTGGAAATAATGAATTCAAGAACGTTGTTTATATAAACTGTGACAAAACAATGGAGATGAAAAGTCTTTTCTTTGATTTTGATACAGCTCGCTTACTTAGAGCCTTTGGATCAATTGTTGAAGAAAACATCATTCCTGGTGAAACTTTAATTATCCTAGATGAAATTCAAGAGGCTTCCCTTGGTATTACTGCGTTGAAGTATTTTTATGAAGATGCACCTCAATACCATATCATCGTTGCTGGTAGTTTACTTGGAATAAGCCTTCACGGGGGGAGTGGGTTTCCCGTTGGAAAAGTAGATAGACTTAACATGTATCCAATGACTTTTTCAGAGTTCTTAGATGCGTTAGGAAAGAAACATTTGTTGAACCTTTTAAAATCGCGGCAATGGGTGGAAATATCATCATTAGCACCAACTTTCATAGAGCTTCTCAGACAATACTACTTTGTTGGAGGTATGCCGGAAGCTGTTGCCTCATATATTGCAGATAATGATTTATTGAAAGTAAGGACAATTCAAAAGAGGATCATTGAAGACTATGAACAGGATTTTTCAAAGCATATTCCATCTGAACTGCTTCCAAAGGTCAAGATGGTATGGAATTCTATCCCTTCGCAATTGGCCAAAGAAAACAAGAAGTTCATATATGGGGCATTAAAGAAAGGTGCAAGAGCAAGAGAATTCGAGAATGCGATAGAATGGCTCCTAGATGCGGGTGTAATCTACAAGGTACAAAGAATAAAAAAAATTGAGAGACCCCTTAAGTTTTATGAGGATTTTGATGCCTTTAAGCTCTTTCTCTGTGACTTGGGTTTGTTAGGAGCAAAGGTAGATGTTTCTTCTAGAGAGGTTCTTTTGGGTGCTGATTTCTTTTCTGAATACAAAGGTGCCTTTACGGAACAATATGTTGCACAGGAACTTATAGCAAACGGGGAGACTCCATACTATTATTCAAAGGAGAACTCTACTCTTGAAATTGATTTCATTATACAGAAAGAAGAACTTTACCCAATAGAAGTAAAGGCAGAAGAAAATGTTAAATCAAAGAGTTTAAGGACTGTGTTCGAAAGCAATCCAAAGCTTAAGCCTTGTAGGTTCTCTATGATGAAGTATAGACAGCGGGATTGGATGACAAACGTGCCTTTATATGCCGCAACAGAGTGGGTGGATAATGCCAATTGAATGGGGGATTGCAATCCCTCTAAAAGGAGAAATTCTATGAAGAAAACTTTTATTATTCTAGTGATGGTATTGCTTGTTGCAATGCTCATTGTTTCATGTGAAGATAACAAAAATGATCTCGGTAAAAAGAAATACAAAGTAGGCGACACAGGTCCTGCCGGAGGTATTATTTTCTTTGTTAACCCAAACGCTAAAGCTGATAAGTGGACATATCTTGAGGTTGGTAAAAGCGATATGCCTGACGGTAACTTTAAGTGGGGATCAACTGGTGTAGAATGTGGAACCGGAGAAAAAATTGGAGACGGTCTAAAAAATACTAAAATACTTTTTAAGAAAGGGTCCTCATACAAGGCAGCCTATGCTGTATCTGGTAAAGACCTTTATGGCAACAAATATACGGATTGGTTCCTTCCAAGCAAGGAAGAGTTTACACTTTTATATGAGAGTATTAAAAATGGTACAATAAGTCCCGATTCTTTTAGTCCAGAATTTTACTGGACAAGTTCCGAGGCCGGTGATAGCTCGGCGTGGAAAATAAACCCTTACTATAATAACGGCCATCCTTATGAAGAATCACGCATTGCTACGTGTAGGGTAAGACCCGTTCGCAGATTCTAATCCAGCTTTAATTATTGCGTTTTAGTCGTTGTTGTAGTATGTAATATAATATCACATCTTACACAAGGAACGATGGTTATTATGAATATCACCAAGAAAAACGCAACTGCGTTCTATGCAGTAATTCAGTCGCTGTATTTCTTCATGCTCGCCATGGTCAATGTCTACGCCTCGGCATACCTTCTCAACCGTGGCTTTTCAAATGGGCAGATTGGTATAATGCTGGGCATTAGCAACCTCGGCGCAGTTGGGATTCAATTGCTGTCTGCGTCAGTAATTACGCGTACGGGAATACGTATTGGTAAGGTGATGATTGGGACGGGCGTGATTATTGCGGTTCTAGCGTTGGTACTGTTGCTAAGCCCGTTGCGTGGCGTTGTTTTCTGCGTGGTGTACGTGCTCGTATACATGCTCGCGCAGTCCATGATGGCATCGGTCAATTCGCTTTATCGTGGATACCATGAACAGGGGACAAAAATCAATTTTGGAGTGGCGCGTGGCTTTGGCTCGGCGGCGTATTCTATTTCAAGCCTCTGCGTAGGTGTGGCGGTTCAAAGATTCACACCAAATATTCTGCCAGGGTTGTATGTGGTGCCCTGCTTGCTGCTGTGTATAATAGTTTTCATCTTTAACGCACCAAACGTGACGGAACAACAGCCATCGAGCGTGACGACGCGTGAAAAACGTATCTTCATGCGCGAATATCCTCAGTTTTATTTGTTTTTTGCTGGTGTACTCTGTCTTTCAATCTCAAACGGATTTACGGAGACTTATCTGTTGCAAATCATCCAGCGCGTTGGAGGTGGTAGCTCAAACCTAGGCATAGCAATGTTCATTTCTGCTATGATGGAATTGCCTGGTATGCTTCTTTATCGCCATTTTGCAGATAAGATAGGAAACCGTAGGCTTCTTGTCTTTGCGGGCTGGATGTGGGCAGCAAAAAATTTCCTGATAATGCTTGCTCCAAACGTGTATCTCATATATGCAGCTGAGTTGATACAATTTGGGGGCTACGCGATTTATGTGCCTGCAGGAGTGCGGTATATTGCACACACATTGCCGGAAAGCGAGTTTCTTAAAGGACAAGCTCTTGTGGGTAGTGCGTTTACGGCGGGTTGCCTTGTAGCAGGCTTTGTTGGCGGTCCAATGATAGATTTAGTTGGTTTGGGGGCAACTTTGTGCGGGGTGCAGATATTCTCCGTTGGTGGCGTAATTCTGTTCTCGTGTGCAATGACAAAGAGCCTGCATATGTTTCCATCTCAAGTTGGAAAAGGCGCGCCACATGATACCTCTGCGGAATAATTGAGCCCAGACTCATATATGAGGTGTAAAAGACAACATGATTTCAGTTTTCAGAAAGTGTCTTTTATCTCGAAAATTCAAACCAATCTTCACAAAGCTCATTTTGCAAAAAGCTCTTAAAAACTTAAAAAAAGTTTACTCGTAAAGATGTAGGAAAGGTGATAGAATATAACAGAAACCAAGTAAATTTCTATGTGACTCATAAGTAAAAAGGGAGACAATAAATGAATACAGGCAAGAATGGCGCAAAAATCCTTGCTGTTGCTGGTAAGGGTGGTGTTGGTAAAACCTCGCTTGCAGCAGCCATGGTCAAACTTCTTGTAGCAGCATATCCTAATAAGCGGATTCTTGCCATAGATGCAGATCCAGCTGTAGGATTGTCTACGGCCTTGGGCGTGGAAGTGAAACTCACAATAGACGATATCCGCAAAGAGGTGGTTGCAAACGCTGAGGATGGTAATGCAAAGGCCGCCATTGAACTATTGGGAGAAGCTAGATACCGCATTTTTGATGCCCTCATAGAGAAAGATGGCTTTTCTTTTATCGCAATTGGAAGACCAGAGGCTGCTGGTTGCTATTGCAAGATCAATAGTTATCTGAAAGAAGTTATCGGTCTTTTGGCGGAAAATTATGACTATATCGTGATAGATGGCGAGGCAGGTATAGAACAAATCAATCGGCGTGTCATGGAAAAAGTAACACATCTTGTGCTGATTACAGATTCCTCCAAAAAGGGCACCCAAGTTGTAAAGACCATCAAACAGGTGGCAGACGAGCTTGTGATGTACGACAAGGTTGGAGTGATTGCAAATAGGCTTCCCAATCTAGATGTCAAGCAATACATGGATGTGGGAGATATTCCAGTGCTTTCTTATATATTGTCAGATGCCTCTCTTGCAGAGTTTGACCTCAAAGGAAAGAGCATTTTTTATTTGGACAATGATGCAGCAATTGTAAGGGGTGCTAGAGAAGCCCTAATTGGTATAGGAATTTTAGAAGCGTAAAGGAAGGCAAGAGTGAAGGATTTAAAGCACTTATATTATTTTGAAAAATTATTGGAAGATGCCAATAATGAGCTTATACGCAAGGCACAGGATGAGGGACTTAAATGTATTGCAACAACTTGTGAGAACGTGCCGGAACCACTTTTGAATCTTCCAGGAGTTTTTTCTGTAAGACTTCGTGCTCCGCGTACCGGTTCCATGGATATGGCTACATATTACATGACAAGTTTTCTATGTGAATATAGTAGAGCTCTTTTAGAAAGAGCTATTGAAGGTGGTTACAATTTCGTTGATGGTCTTGTGACACCGGACGGATGTTCCATGATGAACCGCTGCGTAGAGAACATGGAATTGCTAAAGACCATGGGAGATGGCAAAGACGGATTTTTCTGGGAATACATGGAAATTCCGCAAAAAAATGATGACAATGCGCTAGAGATGTATACATTGCAGTGTCGCAATCATATTCTAAAGCCTTTAGCAGAAAAGTATGACATTGACACATCTGATACTGCTATTCGCACAGCGGTGGACCAGCATAATGAGGTTTGTCGTCTGATTCGTCAGATAGGAGATTTCCGCAAGGAAGCTAATCCTCGAGTAACAGGCTATGAGTTTCACATTCTTACCCTGGTAAGCTATGTAGTACCAAAGCATTTAATTATTGACAAACTTAAAGAGACCCTAGAGGAGATTAAGAATAGAGAGCCGGATCCTACTAACAAGTATCGTGCTCGTGTTGTCTTTGTGGGCTCAGAGGTAGATGACGTGGATGTAATCAAACTGGTAGAAGAATCCGGTGCCTATGTATGTGCAGACCGCTTCTGCTATGGGTCTTTGCCAGGACGTGATGAAATCTTATTAAATGATGAAGAAGATGTGGTAAAACAGATCTGCCGTCAGGTACAGGGTAGAGCACAGTGTCCACGTTATTGGGATATGCCAAAGATGGTAGGAAGACGAGATTACGTTGCAGATCTTGCCAAAGAATACAAAGCAGACGGCATTATTTACGAACAGATGAAATTCTGCGATCCATGGGCTTACGAGCGTATGATTGGAACTATTGTGCTTCGTGATGAGCATGGGTATCCAGTACTTGCTGTGGATAGACCATATACCATTGGCTCTTCTGGGCAGATGCGCACACGTGTGCAGGCATTTGTAGAGAGCATTGAAATCAAGAAGATTCAAGGAGGTTTTGCAAAAACCTCTCAAGGGGGCAAGAAATAATGGCAAAAGAAATAGGCTCAGAAGCACTGGGTAGATTTTATACCAAAGGAAAAGTACGAAGCAGACGTGAGTGGCGTGGATTTAAAGATACTTTTTACGACTACACACGTTGGCTTTATATCATGAAGCAGTTGGCAGGCTTTATTATCAAGCCTAGAAATATCAAAGCCATGTTTCGTTATCGTTGGATGTCAAACTACTTGGCTGTTCCAATGATGGTAGACAAGCACACACAAGGACTTCGTGGTCCATATCTTAGGATGTGCCATTTAGAGCAAGATTTGGTTGTTTATGATGTTGCTAAACTTCTTGATAATCTTTTTCGTGGAGATAGACGTATTGGCAATGATGAGAAGTTTTCAAAGAAGGTTGTTTTAGTAGATGAGAACGAAATGACAGCTGTTATGATGGGATTTCCTACATTAAAGGGACTATCTCGTGAAACTCCGTCAACATATGTTCCTGTTCTTTTGAACCAGACAGCAGCTTTACACTATATTGATGTAGCACAGGAATTTGGACTTGCTGGTGATGTTTGTCCTATGCCTGAGGCGGAACTTGGAGTTTCAATTGATGATGACGCACCAGTTCTTGGCGCCTGCGCAGTACAGTGTAATACAACTTGCGACGGCTCTCTTATGAGTAACGGAGCTATTGCCAAGAGGTTGGAATTAGAAGATGGTATTCCAATCTTCCAGTTAGCTGCACCTTTGCGCCACAAAGAAGATGACGTACAGGATTACGCAGCACAGGAAATCAAGAACTGCATTGCCTTTATTGAAGAGAAAACAGGTGAAAAATGGGATTGGTCATACTACTTTGAATGTGCAAAGCGAGTAAACGAGTCCACCAGACATCGTATGGAGTGGCTTGATATGAATAAGACCGATTACCCTCAAGTCTTTGGTTCTAACCTTGCACTATATACAGAAACCAACTACATGGCCATTTGTGGAAAGGTTCCAGAGTTTGTTAACGTGGACCGCAAACTTACTGCACTTGCTAATCAGGCATACAAGGATAAAAAGAAGATGGCAAGAGAGTATCGTCACCGCGCAATCGTGTGGGGTGTGCAGTCCCACTTCTATATGGACTTCTTGCTTTGGATATTAAATTGCTGGGGCATTGTTCCATTAACTGACATGCTTTCCATGGTCAATACCAATATGATTGCAGAGGAAGACACACCAGAGAACCGCGAAAAGGCATACTATGATATGGCTTGGCTGACAGAAAACATGATAATGAGAAATCGTACTCATGGTGGTTACAAAGTACTGCTTGACGAGCTTTGGGAGTACTGCGAAGAGTTTAATGCGGATGTTGTCATTCTTTGGGAGCATATGGCATGTAAAGCTCTTGATGGTATGCATGGTCAATTTGAAGAAAAAGCTAGAGAAAAAGGCATTCATCTAATTTGGGTAACTCACGATTTGTTTGATCCTCGTATCGTATCCCGTCAGGGTGTTCGTGATCAGGTCAATAGATATATGAGAACTGTATTTAAGGAAGAACCACTGGATCCGTCATTAGAAGTATTAACTGACGAACATTCATGGTAAATTGGAGGAATAAGATGAAATATTATGGCGGATGTGATTCCGGATCAACTTATACAAAATGTGTCATTATAGATGAAACAGGAAAGATGGTGGCAGATGTCACACTTCGTAGTCGTATTAACGCGGTTCTTTCCTGTGAAGAATCCATTGAAAAAGCAGTAGCACAGGTGCCTGATCTAAAAACACCTAAAGATTTGGCTTATTTAGTAGGTACAGGGTACGGACGTAACAAAGTGCCTTCTGCAGACGAGAATATCTCAGAGATTTCCTGTCATGCTATGGGTGTGCATGTAGCAGACCCAAAAGTCAAGGCAATCATTGATATTGGAGGACAGGACGTAAAGGGTATTGCTATTGATTCAGATGGTACCGTTTTGAATTTTGCTATGAATGACAAATGTGCAGCTGGAACTGGACGCTTTTTTGAAGCTATGGCAAAGGCTTTTGAAATGGATTTGCCAGAGTTCTCCAAGTTGTCACTAAAGGCAAAAAACGTGATTCCTATTACGTCACAATGTACCGTATTTGCAGAGTCGGAGGTTATCTCTTTGGTTGGAGAAGGTAAGCCCATGGATGAGATTGCTGCAGGAATTGAGCTGTCAGTTGCAAAGCGTTGTTTTGTTATGTCAAAGAAAGCTGGAGCAGTTGATTCCATCACACTAACCGGTGGATGTGCAAAGAATGACGGCTTAAAGAAAGCTATTGAAAAGGTATTGAATTTAAAAGTCATTGATCTTCCAATAGATCCACAGTTAATGGGAGCTCTTGGTGCAGCAGAGTTCGCACGCCAGAAAGGAATGGCAAAGGAAGGAGCGGTTTAATATGGCATTATTTCTTCACATACTTATAATTGTTGCAATTGTATTAGCAGCTCTCTTTGTCTTGAGCTTCATAGTTTATTTCTTTAATCTTGATATGAAACTAATGGCTGCAATTGAGCCTTTGATACTAAAGCATTACGATAAAATAAAAAGAGATACGCATCTATGAGACTTTACGATGAGATTATCAGTGATATTCTGAAATCTCTTGAGGGCCATGAAGCCAAAAAGCTCCCAAAAGGTAACGAAGCAGACCATGTCAGCAGAGACTGGCAGGATGCTGGAAAGGCAATGATGATTCTACAATCAGATATGGCATATGAACTGGGAGGGCATAGCCTTCCTGCTGTGGGCAATACTTTAGTGACTACAGATTTAAATCTAGTACAACAAGATGAGATTGTCCTTATAGGAAAGGATTTGCCAGAGATTACCCAAGACACTCCATATGCAAGAATTGCTCTAGTGCGTGTTGCAGAGGATTCTATTGGAACAGGAAATAAGTTATACAATACAATCCAAAACATTGGTTATTTTCGTTACCATATTTATCCTTTGGGGTTTATGCTACGTGTATCTTCTTCCAATGACAGAGAAAGTGTACGTGTAGCTAAAGATGCGTTAAAGCAAGGTTTAAATTTTATAGCAATTGGAAATGCTATGCTAAAAGCACTTCACTTACACAAAGAGGTGGAGGCCGTCAAAATGGTTTTTATCACAGATCCAAAATTTGATTTTGCTATGTTGCAGGATGGATTAAAAAAGACCAAACAGATTACTGCTACAATTGATCACATGCTAAAGGATGTTAATATGGATTGCGGTTCCTGTGGATTGCAGAAAATCTGTGATGAGATTGAGGGCCTTCGTGAAATGCATTTTGGTATGAGCAAAGAAAATATATAAAATTTAAGTAGTCAAAAGAGAAAGTTTAATGGTATGCTACCAAGAGAACCAAACAACAAGAGCTAAAAGAAGGAGAGTATAGATTATGGATATGAATAAATACAATGAGTGGCCTGCAAATCACAAAGGAGACAAAAATCCAAGTCCCAAAATCATCGCCTTAGGAAAGCGAATCACAGATGTTGCCGCTCACATGATTGGTGGCGTTACTGCGAATGACCCAGAATACTGGGGACTTGCAGAGATTATTACAGAGGAAATGGCAGAGGTGGGTCTTACCATGAAAAAACGTAAACATTATACGTTTGACCAACTCTGTGAGATGAATAAAGACAAGGTAGCAGAAAAAGGGAAAGACGGCTTTCAGAAGTTATTAGATGAAATGGCTTATGTTGGACTTCTAGAGTATGATTATGGTTATCATTATGACCATAATGGCCGTACAGCACCACAGTCAGAAAGACGCTACATACTTCCAATGTTTGTACCAGGCTCCGCTGAACTTTTCAACATGGAAGAGATTCCTGGTGATGTTCATGCTAATCCAAGATTGAAAGATCACCCAGATGTTGCATCCTTCTTTGAGCGTATGACCTATATTCCACTAGAAGGTATTACCCAAATGGTACCACCAGGAGGTGCAGGTGTAGGCATGCATGTTATTCCTGTAGAGAAAGCAATCTCTATGGAAAACAAAGCTATTGATATTGAGAAATTATCTTACTGGTTGTCCAAATATGAAGGAAAAATTGGAGTAGGACGTTGCTCCTGCCGTGCCTCCCGTAAGGCAATTGGTGAAGGCGTTGCAGATGATGATTATGGTTGGTGTATTGGTGTAGGCGATTTTGCAGACTATTGCCGTGAGACAGGAAAAGGGCATGACATCACAAAAGAAGAAGCTCTTGCCATCTTGCAACGTGCAGAGGACAATGGCTTTGTACACCAAATCACAAACATTGATGGCGAGAACAAGATTTTTGGTATTTGCAACTGTAACATAAACATTTGTAATGCACTTCGTACCTCACAGTTGTTCAATACTCCAAATATGTCACGCTCCGCATATGTTGCCCATGTTGATAAAGACAAGTGCGTAGCTTGTGGACGCTGTGTAGAGTATTGCCCCGCAGGTGCAACTAGACTTGGACAAAAACTATGTAAAGCAGACGGAACTGAAGTAAAATATCCAAAGCAGATTCTTCCAGATAAAGTTAAATGGGGCAAGGAATACTATGACCCAGATTACAGAGATAACAACCGTATCAACACACATAAGACTGGTACTGCACCATGTAAGACAGCCTGTCCTGCACATATTGCCGTACAGGGATATCTGAAAAAAGCTGCACAGGGCAAGTACACTGAAGCCTTGGCACTAATCAAAAAGCAAAATCCTTTCCCAGCTGTCTGTGGACGCGTTTGCAATAGACGTTGTGAAGATGCATGCACCAGAGGGACAATTGACCAGCCAATTGCAATTGATGCAGTCAAGCGTTTCATTGCAGAGCGCGATTTACATGCCGATACCAGATATGTTCCACCAATTGTTGTTCCAGCCAGCATCCATAAAAATGGATGGGATGAGAAAATTGCCATCATAGGTGGTGGTCCAGCAGGACTTTCTTGTGCGTTCTATTTAGCAGAGAGGGGTTATAAACCAACAGTTTTTGAAAAGAACGAGTATGCCGGTGGTATGCTTCGCTATGGCATTCCATCTTACAAGTTGGAAAAAGATGTCATTGAAGCTGAAATTGACATTATGCGCGAGATGGGTGTTGAAATTAAGACCGGCGTAGAAGTTGGTAAAGATATCTCCCTAGACGAACTTCGTGCACAAGGCTACAAGGCATTCTACATTTCTATTGGATGCTCTGCAGGACGCCGTCCTGGTGTTCCAGGAGATGATGCAGAAGGCACCTTTACAGCAATCGATTATCTAAGAACAGCAAATTGCGGTGGTGCAGACTACAACGGCAGAGTGGTTGTTGTTGGTGGTGGAAACGTTGCTATTGACGCCTCTCGTGTCAGCTCAAGGAATGGTGCTTCTGAAGTTACACAACTTTGTCTAGAGTCCGAGAGTGAAATGCCGGCATCTGATGAAGAAGTAAGAGAAGCAAGAGAAGATAATGTTACCATCAAGTGTGGATGGGGCCCAAAGGAGGTTCTCGTTACAGACGGCAAAGTTACAGGCATTGTTTTCAAGAAGTGCGTATCTGTATTTGAAGAAGTAGACGGACGAAAGAAATTTGCTCCAAAGTATAATGAAGACGAGACCATTACAATTGAGTGTGACCGCGTAATCTTTGCAATAGGACAGCAGACTGTATGGGGAGACCTCTTAAAGAGCGAGAAGGTAGAATTTAGAGGACCAGCTCTTGTGGCAGACGGACTTACCTATCAGGTAAAGGGCGCACCAGATCTCTTTATTGGTGGTGATGTCATGACAGGGCCAAAGTTTGCTATTGATGCAATTGCTGCAGGCCACTGGGCATCTGAATCCCTACATAGATACGTGCAGAATGGTCATATGACTATAGGACGCAACAAGTGGGAATTCATTGAACTCAACAAGAACGATATTTTAGTAGAGAGTTATGATAATTCTTCTCGCCAAGTAGAAGGTTTTGACAAAACTCTTGGAAACAAGTCTTTCAAAGATGCTCACATTGCACTTACAGAAGAACAGGTTAAAATTGAGACCTCTCGTTGTTTGGGCTGTGGAGCCACAATTGTTGATGCCAACAAGTGTATTGGCTGTGGTATATGTACAACCAAGTGTGCATTTGATGCCATTACGCTTCACAGAGATCATCCAGAGTGCTCAACCATGGTTACTGCAGAAGATAAGTTCAAGGCAATCCTTCCTTATCAGCTGAAGCGTGCTGTCAAGATTGTATTTGCACCAAAAACAGCAGAGGAAAAAGCTTCAATTAAGGCTCACAAGGAAAAGGCTCACAAGGAAGCAATGCAGAAAAACGTTAACTGAAAACAAAAAGAAAGATATTGAGGGTTGGCTAGGTTTGCTAGGTGGGCTAGGTTTGCTAGGTGGGCTAGGTTCGCTAGGTGGACTAGAAATCGACTAGATGAGACATGCTAGCCAAGCCTTCTGTTAATTGTTTTGCATTAACAGTCTTAAATTCATAATACCCTTCCTCTATGTGTTGTTCTAATTGAACTCTCGAATAAGCCATAGGTCATAGGCCTAGTGGTGATGAAATTACAGGAATTTTACTTGCAAAAGTCTTAAATTGGGATAAAATATTAATTTGCGAGGTTTTTTAATGGCGTTTTTTAATGGCAGAGGAAAATCTTTGAAGTAAAAATTTAATCCCTGGTTGGGGAATTATGGAGGTAAAAAATGAAGAAATTTACAGTAATTCTTCTCGTTCTTGCTCTTGCAGTTACAAGTGTTTTCGCACAGGCTGCAGCAGAAGCAACAGCAAAGAAAGGTAGCGTATATTGGCTTAACTTCAAGCCAGAATCAGACGCTGCTCTTCAGGAACTTGCAGCAACTTACACAGCTGAAACTGGTGTTACAGTAAAGGTTGTTACAGCAGCAAGTGGAAAGTATGAAGATACTCTCACAGCAGAGATGGCAAAGTCTTCCGCACCTACACTTTTTGTTGTTGGTAATGATGCAGCAGTTGCAACCTGGGGTGATTTCTGTTTGGATCTCACAGGCACCGCTATTGCTAATGAACTCAACACAGATGCTTACAATCTCTATGATGAGAACGGCAAGCTTTGCTCAATTGGTTACTGTTACGAATGCTTTGGTATTATTGTAAACAAGGAACTCCTTGCTAAGGCAGGTTATACTGTTGATGACATCAAAGATTTTGCTTCTCTCAAGGCAGTTGTAGAAGACATTCACGCTCGTGCTGCAGAACTCGGTTTTGATGCATTCACATCAAGTGGAATGGATGATTCCTCTTCTTGGAGATTCTCCGGTCACCTTGCAAACGTTGCTCTTTACTACGAAGCAAGAGACAACGGCTGGACAGCTGGACCTCAGCCAGCAACCCTCACAGGTGCTTATCTTGACAACTACAAGAAGATTTGGGATCTCTACATCAACAACAGCGCATACAATCCAGCTTCCCTTTCAACAGGTGGCTACGATGCTGAAGCTGAATTTGGAACCAAGAAGGCAGTCTTCTATCAGAACGGTAACTGGGAATACAGCGCACTCACAACAACATACGGCTTGGACCCAGCAACACTTACAATGATTCCTCTCTACTGTGGTGTTGATGGTGAACAGAATGCTGGTCTTGCATGTGGAACAGAGAACTGCTGGGCTATCAATGCAAACGCAAGTGCAGAAGACATTCAGGCAACAATGGACTTCATGGTTTGGATGGTCACATCTGAGACAGGAACAAAGGCTCTTGCAGCAACATTTGGTGCTATTCCTTACAAGAAGGCGGCAGCAAGTGGAAACGTATTCCTTGATGCAGCTAACGAATACAGCAACGAAGGCAAGTATGTCATGACTTGGGCATTCAACTATACTCCAAATGTTAACGAATGGAGAGCTGGTCTTGTATCTGCAATGAACATCTATGATGCAAATCAGACAGATGCAAACTGGGAAGCTGTCAAGACAGCATTTATCCAGGGTTGGGCAACACAGTACAAGAATACTCACTAAGCTTCTTTTAAGCGAAAGAGAGGGGCGAGTTTAAACTCGCTCCTTCTCTTTAATTTACATAAACAATTAGACCCTCATATGGGAGATTTGCAAATGGTTAAAAAACCTAAAAAAATACAAAAATCTGGGGGCGGACTTAGTTCCAATCTTATTAAAAAACCAATTAAAAGATGGTTCCCTCTTTTTATGGGACCTACAATCATCTGCTTTTGCATAGGTTTTATTTGGCCCTTCATACAGGGTATTTATCTTTCTTTTTGCCAATTCACAATCATCACAAGTACCAAATTTGTGGGATTTAGTAACTATATAAGGGCCGTTAAAGACCCATCTTTTATTCATGCTTTTTGGTATACAGCACTGTATACAGTTGTTTCTGTAGTGTTGATAAATCTTTTTGCTTTCTTGTTTGCTCTTGCTCTGACACAAAAAATGAAAGGAAGCAACCTATTTAGGACAGTATTCTTCATGCCAAACCTCATTGGAGGAATTGTATTAAGCTACATTTGGTCTATGATTTTTGATGGCGTGCTTTCTAAATATGGAACATCAATTCTCATGGATGAGAGGCTAGGCTTTTGGGGCCTTGTGATTCTTATGTGTTGGCAACAGATTGGCTACATGATGATTATATATATTGCAGGTTTGCAGGCCATTCCGGGAGATATGTTGGAAGCCGCAGAAATTGACGGAGCTTCAAAGTGGCAGACCCTCATACGCATCACCATCCCAAACGTAATGACTTCCATTACAATTTGTACATTCCTTACTCTTTCCAATGGCTTCAAACTGTTTGACCAAAACTTAGCACTCACTGGAGGCCTTCCAATTAGCTATGTTAATGGTGAACAGGTATCTGCATCCGAGATGCTTGCATTGAATATTTACAACACTTACATGATGAGCGGAAAGTATTCACGAGGAACGGCGCAAGCAAAGGCCGTCATTTTCTTCATTCTTGTTGCAGCCATTGGGCTCTTGCAACTCAAATTAACAAGAAATAAGGAGGTACAGCAGTAATGGCCACACTTAAAGGTGAACGTATCAGGCTTAACCTTCTTACAGTCCTCTTCACAATCATTGCACTTATATGGGTCTTCCCGGTTGTTCTTGTATTACTTAATTCCTTCAAGCTTAACACTTTTGTAAAGACCGATACTTTTAGCTTTCCCATTGGAGAAGAATGGGCAGGGCTAAATAACTTCATAAATGGAATGTCAGCAGGAAATTATCCGTATATAAAATGTATTTTCTACTCCTTCTTTATAACAATTTCCTCAACCTTCCTAATTATCTTATGTACAAGCATGAGTGCATGGTACATTTCAAGGATTAATTCTCTCATTTCAAAGGTAATCTACTATCTTTGCGTCTTCTCAATGATAGTTCCTTTCCAGATGGTAATGTTTTCCCTCTCCTTTACGGCGGATAGATTGAAACTCAACACTCCATACACCATTCCAATTATTTACCTTGGCTTTGGTGCAGGCCTTGCAATTTTCATGTTCGCAGGCTTTGTTAAGAGTGTTCCAATGGAAATGGAAGAAGCGGCAGTAATTGACGGTTGTGGTCCTATAAGGACCTTCTTTGAGATAGTTTTGCCTATCATGAAACCAACATTGATATCGGTATCAATACTTGAGATTATGTGGGTTTGGAATGACTATCTGTTGCCATATCTTGTTCTTGATATTAAAAAGTACAAAACAATCCCAATTCAGATTCAATATCTGCAAGGAAGTTATGGTAGAGTAGACCTTGGCGCAACAATGGCAATGATTCTCATGGGAATCATTCCAGTTATTATTTTCTATCTCTCTTGCCAGAAACACATTATCAAGGGTGTTGCAGCAGGAGCAGTAAAAGGCTGATACCTCTATAATTATGGAAAAACGTTATTCTGGAATACTCATGCCAATCTTTTCGCTTCCTTCTCCGTATGGAATTGGAAGCTTTGGCAAAAGCGCGTATAATTTTATCGATTTTCTTGAAAAAAGCGGACAAAGCTATTGGCAAATTCTTCCTCTTGGCCCTACAAGCTACGGAGATTCTCCATATCAATCGCTCTCTTCTTTTGCAGGAAATCCTTACTTTATAGACCTGGATACGTTGATTACCCAAGGTCTTATATCACAAGAAGATGTTAATTCAAGACAATGGGGAAAAAGCCAAGATGAGGTAGATTATGGTGCAATTTATACCTCACGCTTGGAGGTCCTTTACATTGCCTTTATTAATGGTAGGGAACGCTACAAGGTCAAAGTAGAAGAGTTTAGAAAAGCGAATGTCTCATGGGTTGAAGATTGGGCACTCTTTTTTGCATTAAAGAGACATTTTGGAATGAAAGGGCTAACTTCTTGGAGTGACCATAAAGCCTTCATACGGGATGAAGAAGCTCTTAAAAAGTATAGAATTGAACTTAAGGAAGATATAGATTTTCATATCTTTGTCCAATATCTCTTTTTCTCTCAATGGAACAATTTGCGTGCATACGCAAAGGATAAAAATATCGGGATAATTGGAGATTTGCCAATTTATGTAGCCCCGGACAGTCAAGATGTGTGGGCAAATCCGGAGCTCTTTCAATTAGATGAGAATTTCATGCCACGTGAGGTTAGTGGCGTGCCACCAGATTACTTCAATAAAGATGGCCAGTTATGGGGAAATCCGCTTTACGACTGGGAGAAAATGAAAAAAGATGGCTATAGCTGGTGGAAAAAAAGAATTGAGGCTCAGGGAAAACTTTACGATATGTTGCGCTTTGACCATTTTAGAGGCCTTGAAAGTTATTATATGGTCAAGTATGGCCAAACCACTGCACGAGACGGACATTGGGTGAAAGGGCCAGGAAAAAGCTTTGTAGATACGCTTAATTCAAGTTTTCCAAATATTCAGTTTACTGCAGAGGACCTTGGATATTTGTCTGATGAAGTGATTGCACTTTTGAAGGCTTCTGGCTGGCCTGGAATGAAGGTCTTGCAATTTGCCTTTGACCCTCGAGAAGCAGGGGATTATGACCCAAAGAATTACCCTTACAATTCTGTGTGCTTTACAGGTACTCACGACAATATTACATTGAAGGGTTGGATTGAAGACCAAGAGAATGAGCCCTATGTTGCAAACGCAATGAACAAGCTAGGAGTTTCTAAGAAGGATCTTCTCGAAGCTATCATTAAATGTGGCTATGAAAGTTCGTCTTTCTTGATGGTTGTTCCGTTGCAAGATTGGCTTAGATTAGGAAAAGAGGCTCGCATTAACACACCGGGGACCAGCAGTGGCAACTGGAAGTGGAGACTTCATGATGAAAGCTTACTTTCAAGTGAACTTGCCTTGCGAATAAAGAGGATGTCTCAAGAGACAGCGCGCTAATGGGTGTAGTTTAGTGACCCATCTTTCCTATCTCGGTAGCAATTATTTGTGCTGCCTCTTCCACTAGTTCTTTCGTGACCGTGGCCATGAGGGAGACTCGGAGCAAACATTCGTGCTCTGGTACTCCAGGAGGCAGAACAGGATTTACATATACTCCAGCATCAAACAAATTTCTAGCTAGCTCTAGCGTGTAATCTGCAGTTTGAGTCATAACTGGAATAATTGGTGTGATGGACTCTACAATTGGAATGCCGTGTTTTTTAAAAGTTTCTCTAGCGTAATCAGAAATTTCGTGGAGTTTCTGTGGTAGTTCTGGGTGAGCCTTTAGATATTTCAAGGCAGCAAGTGCACTTACTGTATTGGCAGGGGTCATGCTGGCAGAGAAGATAAATGGGCGGGATGTATGACGTGCGTAGTCAACTGCAAGATGACTACCTGCCATAAAGCCTCCAAGGCTAGCAAGAGACTTGCTGAAAGTGCCCATAGTGATATCGACTTTATCCTCTAAGTGAAAATAGCTTGCTGTACCACGGCCACCTTGCCCAATTACGCCTAGTGCATGAGAATCGTCAACCATAACTCTTGCATTATATTTCTGGGCAAGTTCAACTATCTCTGGAAGCTTGCAAATATCTCCTTTCATGCTGAAAACGCCGTCTGTAACTATAAGACAACCTGCATCTTGAGGTACTTTTTGGAGCATTTTTTCAAGCTCGGCCATGTCGCTATGGTGATATCTCAGCATTGTGCCATAGCTCAGTTTACAGCCGTCATATATGCTTGCGTGGTTTTCTCTGTCGCAAATTACGTAGTCGTTTCTTCCTACTATTGAACTAATGATTCCAAGATTTGTTTGAAAACCTGTAGGGAATGTGATGACGTCTTCTACGTTCAAGAAGTCTTTAAGTTCATTTTCAAGTTCTAGGTGTAAATCTAGTGTTCCATTCATGAATCTAGAACCAGAGCAACCTGTTCCGTATTTTTTTATGCCTTCTATAGCTGCATTTTCTACTTCTTCGCAAGTGGTGAGGCCAAGATAGTTGTTTGAACCCAGCATTATCTTGCGTTTGCCTTCCATTATGACTTCTTTATCCTGTCTGCTTTCAAGACAGTGAAAATAAGGATAAAGACCTTTTGCTTTATAATCATTAGGCATTGTAAATGCTTTACATTTTGCGAATAAATCCATAGTAAATTCCTTTTCTTTACTTAAGTAACAGATGTGGATTATAGTTATCAGAAAGAAAAGGGTATTGGACAAGAAATGTGTAATAAAGAAATAAGTATCAAACTTTCCTTTTGTGTGGAGAAATAAATGGATTTAAGAATTGTTAAAACCAAAAAGGCTATAAGACGTGCTTTTTTTGAGCTTTTGAAGACAAAAGATGTTCAATCTATTACAATAAAAGAAGTTGCAGAACTTGCTGAGATAGATAGAAAGACTTTTTATTCGCATTACAGTGCAATATATGAGCTTGTAGATGAGCTTGAGGATGAGGCCATTAAAATGGTTGCAGATCTTGTTTACGATATTGACGGCTACAATCTTTTTACAGACCCAAAGGTAATGAGCGAGGTTTTGCAAACTCTTACAGAAAATGAAGCATTTTCTTATCTACGTTATCTTTGTATCAAAAGTAATGCTGATCTTCTTGGTAAATTTCAAGATACGGTTAAGTCACGGATGCTAATGGAATTTAGGCCTAGACTCAATATTGATGAGACGAATTTGTCTATGGTTGTGGATTACACTATTGCAGGCATTACAACGTGTTATCAGAATTGGCTTAGAAAAGGTAGGCCAATCTCTGTTAACAAGCTAAGTGAGGAAATCAGCAGAATAGCAGTTCTTGGTTTAAGTGGATTGGCTGAATAAAAAACCTAAACAGAAACGCATTTTCATTTTGATATATATTATGTGGACAGAAAAACGGCAGTTTTTTTTATCTTATCCCCTCTTTTTATGTCGTGTTTATCTGTTCTGTTTTGTTTCTTTGACATTGGATGGAAGGGCATATTATGTGTCTTTATTGTTCTTATCCCAATAATGACGCTTCTTCTATCCAATGTCGTTTTTTATGTGCGTTATAAGTACGAGCTTAAACTTCTTTTGATTTTTGCACTTGCAGTTTTCTTTACGTTTACACTCTGCAGAAGGTACGAAACTTCATTTGGCCTTCCTAAACAGAGAATTACAGCTCTTGAAGGAAGAATGATCTATGATTCATCTTTCTCAGGTTCAGGCAAAGTTTTAGTGAGAATCTCTTTGCAAAAATGCAGAGATAATT
The DNA here is from genome assembly GCA_963649615.1 of bacterium. Classification (GTDB taxonomy): domain Bacteria; phylum Spirochaetota; class Spirochaetia; order Sphaerochaetales; family Sphaerochaetaceae; genus UBA9732. Next base: position 8,205 of record CAVJIN010000019.1, on the reverse strand, counting down.
GTGGAAATTGGACTACTGCAAAGGGTCTTATTTCAGCTGTGGGAGAGCAAAAGGCTGTTGTTACAACAGGCCTTAAGGTACGCCTTGAAGGAGAGTTTAGTGAAGAACTTTTTATCTGTGAGAGTTTACAGGTTATAGAAAGAAGTAAGATAAATGATCTTAGAGAGTTTTTAATTGAAATAATTGAAAGACGCTTATATGGGGATGAAGATGTATTGGAATCTGGGCCTGAGCCGTCTGCACTATTGAGCTCTCTTTTGCTTTTGGGTAGAGCTGAAGATTATAACTTTCCGCTTAGAGATGCTGCCTTAAATTGTGGTTGTGCACATGTATTGGCCCTTTCTGGAATGCATTTGAGTGTACTTGCTTCTATTTGTACCTCACTCTTTGGAAAAAGAAAAAAGGCAAAAGTTCTTTCTTTTATAGTAATTGGAACTTTTGTTTTTATCGCAGGGCCTAGACCTTCGTTAGTTCGCGCTGCAATAATGTTTTTCCTTGGAGCGGGATTTAATTCAAAACAAAGGATTGTGATGGCCTTTTTTATACAAAGTATCATTTTGCCCTTTTCAATGCTGGATATTGGATGTTGCTATGGCTATGTATCGGTTTTTGCAATAATTTTTCTTTGGCCAGTGTTGAAGGCTCCTTTTGAGATAATTTGGAGCAAAAAACTTTTAAATACAATTTTATTGAGCGTTTCTGTGCTCTTGCTTTGTGCTCCAGTGCAACTTATACAAGATGGCCAATGGTGCCCAGTTTCTATACTCGTTTCTCCACTTGCAAGTTTATTAGTTTCTGTTTCAATGGGTATTGGACTTTTAATTTTATCAATTGGCAGAATAGAATTCCTAATTAGGATTAATAGTTGTGTCTATAATGCATTGAGCTTTGTTTTTGAATTCTTTGGAACTTTTCCAAAAGCTGGTTGGTCTGGATACCTAATTATGGTTTTTATTGTCGTTATTGTGGAAGCTGTTTGCTTGTTATACAGAAAAAGCTATAAGAAGAAAGTTAAACCGTATCGCTTTATTGGAAAATTTGATTTACACTGGCAGTAGAGGTTTGAAAACTTCTTTAGGGGTTTAAATGTCTATTCTTTTTACAAATGCAAAGATTGTTGCCACCAAAAATGGCGAATTTGAAATACTAAAGGACGCCTTTCTAGGTGTTGATGGAAGTACAATTGACTATATTGGCACAAAGCGCCCACAAAAAGCATATACAACAGAGAAAAACATGTATGATAAGCTTTTAATGCCAGGTCTTTCCAACTGTCATGGTCATAGTGCAATGAACCTTTTGCGTGGTATTGGAAGTGACTTAAACCTTATGGATTGGCTTCATCTTATCTGGCCCATTGAAGATAAAATGAGAGATCAAGACCTTGTTTTTGGTATGGAAATGTCTATTTTAGAAATGCTTGCTTGTGGAACTACGAGCTTTTGTGACATGTACATGCGGCCAATGATTACCCAAAGATGCATTGAAGAAAGTGGAATTAAGGCAAATCTTACCCGTGTTGTGATTGGTGGTGATGACTCAACTGATTATAAGAGTTTTCCAAATAGGGTGGAATCTCTAGATTTTTATAAGAATTACAACGGTGCATTTGAAGATAGACTTCACGTTGATTGGTGCATTCATGCAGAATATACTATTGCAGATAAGATAGCTGAAAATTGGGCCAAAGAAATTCAAGAAATTGGTGGAAGACTTCACATACACCTTGCAGAGACCAAGAAAGAACAAGAGGAATGTATCCAAAGACGTGGCAAGACAGCAACCCAGTGGTTTAATGACCTAGGTTTCTTTAATCTTCCATGTTATGCCGCACATTGTGTGTGGGTTACAGACCAAGATATGGCCATAATGAAAGAAAAGGGTGTAAGTCCCGTGCACAATCCATCCAGCAATCTAAAATTGGGTAGCGGTATTGCTCCAATTCCTAAGATGCTTGATATGGGCCTAAATGTTGCCTTGGGTACAGACGGTAGCGCCAGCAACAATAACGTTAACATGTTTGAGGAAATGCATTTAGCCTCAATCATTCACAATGGCTTAAGCCAAGACCCCACTCTCATGAAGCCTGCCCAAGTCATCAAAATGGCCACAATTAACGGCGCTAAACTTCAGGGCCGTCCAGATACAGGCTCTCTTGAAGTAGGCAAAAAGGCCGATATTATTGCCCTAAACCTTGATGCTCCACACCTAGTACCTGATTACGACACACTTGCCCTTATCACGTATTCTGCGCAAGGAAGTGATGTATGTATGACCATGGTAGACGGCAAAATACTGTATGAGAATGGAGAATTCCTAACAATGGACAGAGAGCGAATTTTCCACAATTACAAAAAGTCTTGTCAGTATCTGGGTTGACTTGCTTGAAAACGCTGAATTAAACTTTCGCTGATGATTTGGGATTTTGATTACAGCTCTGTCTCCTCTATAGCAAAACTTCTCGAAGAAAACGGCCTTTCTATGACCAAGAAGTTTGGACAAAACTTTCTAATTTCTCTTCCTGTTTTGGACAAGATTGTAGGATTATGTGATATCCAAGAAGGAAGCAACGTTTGGGAAGTTGGACCAGGAATTGGAGCCCTTACCACTAAAATGCTCCAAAAAGGAGCACAAGTTACAGCCTTTGAGATAGACCATGGCTTTTGCAGAATTCTAAGAGAACAAGCCTATCCAAATAATGAAAACTTTAGACTTATTGAAGGCGATGCTCTAAAGAATTGGAAAACAGTCTTTGAGAAAGAAGGTCTTCCAGACATGATTTGTGCGAACCTTCCCTATAATGTGGGCTCAGTTTTTATCGCTTCTTTGATTGAACAAAGATGTATTCCAAAACGTATGGTCTATACATTACAAACAGAAGTAGTTCAGCGAATGTGTGCAAATAAAGGAAGTAGTGAATATTCTGGGTTTTCTATTCTAACAAACATAGACTACGAGAACAAAGAAGCCTTTAAGATAAAGGCCGGCTGTTTTTTTCCACCTCCAAATGTAGACAGTTCAGTTGTTCTTATGAACAAAAGAGAGAGCCCAATAGTTCCAGAAGAAGATGTCAAAGCTTTAATTTCATTGGTAAGGACAATTTTTTCTCAAAGAAGGAAGACTGTTAAGAACAATCTAAAAAGCCTAGGGCTGTCTTCTGAAGAACTTGATGAAGTGCTTGCAAAGGCCCATATTCCGTTAACAGAAAGGGCAGAGAAATTAGAAACCGAGCAGTTAATAAAGTTACTTAATTCCCTACGTTGAGTTTTTCTCTCTAGTATTATATTCTCTACTGTTATGAAGGTGTTTGTTTATACATTAGGCTGTAGGCTTAACCAATGCGAGAGCGAAGCTGTTGCCGAGGCTTTTAAGAAGAACGGTCATGAGGTACTCAAGGAGTCTCAAGAAGCCAATTTAATTATTGTAAACACCTGTACTGTCACAAGTAAGGCTGAGCAAAAGGCACGGCGAATGATTAGACTTTTCTGTGCTCAATGTCCAACGCTTGTCACCGGATGCTATGCTCAAATGAATGAAGAAGAGCTTGCTGCTCTGTCTACAAATGCAGTGATATTACCTCTTTCCAGAAAAGCTGAGCTATTGCGACTTCCAGAATTCTTTGAAGATAGAATCGGGATAGATGTGCTGGAGGTGCTAAGAGATTTTGTGCAAGAAAGGCCACAACTGGGCTGTACTAACTTTGATTTTGCGCCAACCGGGTTTACGTATCATTGCCGGTCATATTTAAAAGTACAAGATGGATGCGACAACAATTGCGGATTTTGTAGGGTGCATATTGCGCGTGGGCGTGCATCTAGCTTGGATGCGGACCTTGCAGTGCAACGCGCTCTTGAGATTGAAAAGCGGGGCTATCACGAGATAGTGCTCACCGGCGTGAACTTGTCCATGTACGATTACAAAGGAGATGGCCTTGGGGGGCTTTTGGAAAAGTTGCTTGCTGCTTTGGGACCCCATATCCGTCTGCGGTTTTCATCCATGGAGCCCGATCACATTAATGATAGACTTCTGGCACAGCTTGCAGACCCAAGGGTTCAGCCACATTTTCACATTCCAATTCAAAGTGCTGCAGACAAAGTAATTAAGCGCATAAATAGACATTATGACAGCAATCATCTAGACTATGTCATAAATAAATTACGCGAGATTAAGGATGACCCTTTCTTGGCTTGCGATATCATCACAGGACTGCCTGCAGAAGGAGAAGAAGAGTTTGCTTTTACAAAGCAATTCCTTGAAACACATGGATTTGCAATGCTTCACGTCTTTCCGTTCAGTCCAAGGCCCGATACTCCTTTAGAGAAGGCAAAAGATAGAGCTCCAGAGTGTGTAAGAGATGAAAGGGCCAAAATTCTCAGAGATTTGGCGTTAGAATTAAATGGTAAGTACTTGACTAGACAGGTTGGAAAACAAGCTGAAGTCATACTTGAAGAAAAAAAGAAAGGTTCTTGGTACGGCTTGACCGGAAACTATATGAAGGTCAAGGTAAATGGCGTGCAAGAAGATGCAAAATGCGGTGATTTAGTCCCTGTTTTAATTACTGCAACTGATTGTGCAGAAGTAAATAATTGAGTTTGGAGGAAAATTATGGGAAGAAAAGATGGTGTAAGAGTAAAAGATCCAGATCCAATGTATGCAATTGTCCCCTATGTCATGGACAAGCGTTATGATGCAATGAACATGATTACACTAGATATTCCTGTAGCGCCTTTAAAGGATTTTCTAAAGAAGAAAAGACAGGAAGGAAAATATGTAAGTCACCTTGGATTGATTATTGCTTCATATCTTAGAACCGCAGCTCAATTTCCTCTTCTGAATAGATTTATTGTAAATAAAAAAATCTATGATAGAAAAGATTTTGACGTTGCAATGGTTGTTCTCAAGGATGGCGATGGTGATATGGAAGGCACCATGAGCAAGATTAGATTTGATTTTAACGATAACATTTTCCAAGTCCAGGAAAAAATTAATGATTATATCAGCGAAAATAAAAAAGAAAAGTCAAAAAATGATACCGATAAGCTCATTAAAAAGCTTTTAAAAGTTCCCGGTCTTGCAAATTTTGGTGTTGGTCTCTTTAAATGGATGGACCGCAGAGGACTTCTTCCAGAAAGCGTAATTAAAGCAAGTCCTTTTCACACAAGTTTGACTATCTCTAACCTTGCAAGTATCAAGACAAATCACATTTACCACCATTGCTATGAGTTTGGAACTACCAGTGTTTTTATTACCATGGGAAACATGCGAGAAGTTCCTTCTAGGGTAAAGGGTGAGATTGTTTTCAATACGTGTCTTCCTCTTGGTGTTGTTATGGACGAACGAATTTGCAGTGGTCATTATTTTGCATCGGCATTCCAGTACATTAAGAATTATTTGTCAAATCCATATCTTTTAGAAAAGACTCTTGAAGAAGAGCTTGCAGAAAAGCAGGCCGTTGAGGAATCTGAAAGTGGAGAAGCAAAGACTGTTCAAAACAACTGATGGAACAGAAATCCATCTTCACGAATATGACTGCGTAAGTTCAACAAATGCTCTTTTACTCAATATGGCTCGTGATGGAGCTCCAGTGGGAACGGTTCTTTGGGCTCATAAGCAGGAAAGTGGAAGAGGAAGACTTGGACGTAGTTTTACATCCCCAGAAGGAGGGATTTATATAAGCCTTCTTGTTCCTTGTTCAACAAACTTAGAAGAGGTTGGATTTTCTCTTACTGCAAAAATTGGTGTGGCTGTAAAAAGAACAATTGATGGCGTATGTAGCAAGAAATGTGGAATAAAATGGGTTAATGACATTGTTTTAGGACATCGTAAGGTGTGTGGAATTCTTGCGCAAATGTGTAGTGGAATGCTGGATAAAACTGTAGTTGGTATTGGAGTTAACTACACAACCCCACGAGAAGCCTTTGCTTTAGAATTAAGAGATATTGCAGGCTCTATTTTTGAAAATTCCCAAGCGGAAGAAAAGGTTCCCTCAATGGAAAGTTTTGTTCTTGCTTTGATAGACAATGTCTATGCTTTAGTAGGTGCGAATGCAAAAGATTCAGAAAACTGGCTTGAAGAATACAAAAACTCTAGCACAATTTTAGGAAACAAAGTAAAAGTACTTCAGGCTGGCTCTGTAATTGCAGAAGGAACTGCAATTTCCATTGACGACCAATGCCATCTTCATGTTATAACAAGTGACGGAAAAGAGATGGTCTTATCCACCGGCGAAGTCAGCGTAAGAAAACTGTGAAATGAGAAAGCTGTGAAGCGAAAAGGCTGTAAAGCAGAGATGAGGTAGAATATGATTAACAAAGAAGAATGGAAGGTCTTAGTACAAAATAGACTTCAGAACTTATATGAAAAAAATGGACATGAAGGGTCTATTCAACCTGTAGTAATGCAGATTCCACCAAAACCAGAAATGGGAGATTTGGCATTTCCTCTCTTTGCGTACGCAAAAGCCTTCTCTAAGGCTCCAAATCTCATAGCACAAGAACTTACCGCAGATATCAATTCTTTAGAAAACAAACCGGATGGCGAAGCCTTTGCTCTTGGTCCTTATATGAATGTAAGAGTCAACATGGACAATGTTGTAACTCAACTTTGTGAGGAGATCTCCAGTAAAAAAGAGGCCTTTGGAAAATCCAATCTTCTTAACGGTAAGAAGGTCATGATTGAATTTAGCTGTCCAAATACAAATAAACCACTTCACTTGGGTCATGTAAGAAACGATTGCATTGGCCAAAGTATGAGCCAAATTTTCAAGGCCTGTGGCGCAAATGTTATGAAAGTAAACCTCATTAATAACCGTGGTGTTCATATTTGCAAATCAATGCTTGCTTATCAGCTCTTTGGCAAAGGAGAGACTCCAGAAAGCTCCGGAATTAAAGGAGACCACCTTGTAGGAAATTACTATGTGCGTTTTGCTCAATGGGAAGCAGAGGAGCTTAAGAAAGACACAGAGGCCAACATTGCCAAAGGCATGAATGAAGAAGATGCAAAAGCTCAGGCAAAGAAGTCCAACAAGCCAGATTTAGAAGCTCAAGACATGCTAAGAAAGTGGGAGCAGGGAGACCCAGAGGTTCTTAAACTTTGGAAGCTTATGAATGGTTGGACCTTGGATGGTGTTGCACAAACCTATGAACGTACAGGAATTAGCTTTGATAAATACTATTATGAAAGCGATACTTACAAACTTGGTAAAGACAAGGTGCTTGAAGGGCTTGAACGTGGAATTTTCCAGAAGGCTGAAGATGGCTCAATTTTCATAGATAACTCAGATATCGGGCTAGATAAAAAGATCTTGCTCCGTAAAGATGGTACCTCAATTTACATCACACAAGATATAGGAACCGCAATAAACAGGCATGAAGACTGGCCCTTTGATAGCCTTATCTACGTGGTTGCAAGCGAGCAGAATTACCATTTCAAGGTGCTTTTTCATGTCTTGGATAAGTTGGGCTATTCTTGGGCTAAAGACCTTCACCACCTCTCCTATGGTATGGTTTTCCTTCCAGAAGGCAAAATGAAAAGTCGTGAAGGCACAGTTGTTGATGCAGATGAGCTCATTCAAACCCTCACAGATATGGCCAAAGCTGAGATTCTTGAGAAGGGTCGCGAGGCTGACTTAGACAACGTGGACGACACTGCCTATAAGATTGCACTTGGGGCATTGAATTACTACATTCTTCAATTCAATCCAAGTAAGGATTTTGTATTCAATCCAAAAGAATCCCTTTCCTTTAATGGAAATACGGGGCCATATTTGCAGTACATGGGTGCACGCATCTCCTCCATGCTCAGAAAATATGACGAGCTCAAAGACCAGTACGAGAATGTGGCATTTGACCCTGCAATCCTCTCTCTTGAAGACGAGCGCGAGATGCTTAAGAGTCTTTCTACTTTCCAAGAAGTTGTTTCCAAAGCTTGTGGCCAGTACGATCCAAGCATTATTTGCGCTTATCTCTACGATCTTTCCAAGCGTTTTTCTCACTGGTATCACGACAACCAGATTCTAAAGGCGCATACCCCTGAGTTAATCAAAGCCAGAGTTTCATTATGCCAGATGGTGCTTCAAGTAATGAAAAATGCATTTGATTTAGTTGGAATTCCATTTCTCGAGAAAATGTAAGTTGAAAGGTTTTTAAAAGAACCGCTGAAAACCCTGAAAACCTCAGTTAAATTCAGTTAAATAGGGAAATTAAG
>CAVJIN010000018.1:0-27970 GCA_963649615.1 bacterium | reverse complement strand
TTTTATCTCGCAAATCCAAATCCAATCTTCACAAAGCTCATTTTGCAAAAACCTCATAAGAATTATCTTTCTTCTCTGAAGTAGTTCAAACCAAGTGATGCTGGTGGTTGTTTTTCTTTATTGTTACGAACAGAAGACGTTACAAGAACAATAATTGTTACCACGTATGGAAGAAGTTTGTAGAGCTCAGTTAGGTTGTATTTATTAATTATAGCTAACGATAAGAATGGAATCTTAATCCAAAGATACATAATCATAAGAGCACCAAAAAGGATAGAGCCCCAAATTGCATTGAGGGGTTTCCAAGTGCAAAAAATAACCAATGCAACAGCCAACCAACCAAGACCAGAAAGTGAATTATCCATCCAAACACAACCAGAAGTTGTAACTATGAAGACCATACCCCCAATAGAAGAAATACCACCACCAATCATAGTTGCTAAGTATTTATATTTTGTAATGTTAATACCAGCAGCATCTGCTGTAACGGGAGACTCACCAACGGCTCTAAGATACAAGCCTGTTTTTGTTTTTGATAGGAATAGGTGAATTGCTATTGCAAGAATGATTGCAAGATAGAAAAAATGTTCTTGTCCAAAAACAATTTTTCCAATGATTGGAATGTTCTGCAAAGTTTCTGGGAAGAGCTTGCTAACAAAGAAATCTTTTAGATGCTTGCTAACAGAAACAAAACCCCCAAGTCTCTTGCTCATTGCCTCACCAATGAATTTTGCAACACCAGTTCCAAAAGTTGTCATTGCAAGACCCGTAACATTTTGGTTTGCTCTAAGGGTAACAGTGATGAAACTAAACAAAAGGCCATACAAAGCACCACTTAAAAAAGCTCCTAGAATTGCAATAATCATTGCAACTAAACCAAGCGAAGAAGCTTCGCCAACAATTGCTTCATAGTAGTGTGTTGCAGCAAGACCAACAATACCACCAGTATACATGATACCTTCAACTCCAAGGTTCATGTTTCCAGATTTTTCTGTTAAAACTTCGCCAATAGTTCCAAACATAAGGGCGGTTGCATAAGTACCAGCAGCAGCAATTAGTCCTAAGAAATTATAATTTGTCCAAAACCCACTCATTTCTATTACTCCTTATGTTCTTTTTTTCTGAAGATCATTTGATATTTAATGAAAAACTCACCACTGAGCATACAGAAAAGAAGAATACCTGAAACAATGTCTGCAGCAGCTGCAGGAACACCTTTTTTCTTGTTAAGATAACTTGAACCTTTAGAAATTATTGCCAAAAGCATTGAAATTACAATCATGACAAATGAGTTAAGTCTTGATAGCCAAGAAATAGTAATTGAAGTAAAACCTGCGCCATCAGCAATAGTACTTGTGAGAGTGTGGTTTGCTCCAGATAGGATAACAAAACCTGCAATACCACTAATTGCACCAGAAAGAAGCATAGTTCGCATCATTACCCAACCTACATTCATTCCAGCGTATCTAGCTGTGTTAAGAGAGTCCCCAATAACAGCAACTTCATATCCATGTTTAGTTTTGTTCATATAGATGTAGATAAAAACAACAAGAATAAGTGCAATAATCCAGCCACAATGAATTCCAAATACAGAAGGAAGATAGGTATTTTCGTGAAAGTTAGGAATAAGCTGGGTTCCAGCTCTTCCTTCCCAAAGACCTTGACCACCTTGTAACCATTTAACCATACCAATGGCAATATAATTCATCATAAGGGTAAACAAGGTTTCATTGGTATTGTACTTAGCTTTGAAAAAACCAGGAATAAACCCCCAAATAGCTCCACCAATGGCAGCAGCAATTGCCATAATAGGAAGAATGACAATTGGAGGGAGTTTTGATCCAAAATTAATTGCAAAAAATGAAGCGCAAATTGCACCAAATGTTAACTGTCCTTCAGCCCCAATGTTCCAAAATCCCATTTTAAAACAAGGAGCAATTCCTATTGCACAAATAAGAAGCGGAATGGCTTTTTTTACGGTATCTTGAATGTAATAGGTTTTTCCTAAAGAACCTTGAATCATTACAGAATACGCTGTTATAGGATTAACTCCAGTAAGCATAATTGGAATGGATGAAAGTATTAATGCAACTACAATTGAACCAACACGAATAGCCATAGTCTTCTTTGGGTCTATGTAATCTCTTTTTGCTAATCTAACAAGAGGGGCTTTCTTTTCTTTTGTCATTTTTTGCCTCCCTTACCACCAACTGTGGTCATCATGAAACCAATCTCCTCTTTTGTTGTAGTTCTTGCATCAACAATTCCGCTGACCTTACCACCACAAAGAACCAAAATTCTATCACAGAGCTCCAAAAGTACATCCAACTCTTCACCAATATAAAGAACTGCAGATCCATTCATTTTTTGTTCATTTAATAAGGAGTAAATTGCATAGGAAGTATTAATATCCAAGCCACGAACAGCGTAGGCGGTAAGTAATACAGGTGGCTTAGATGCAATTTCTCTGCCTACAAGAACTTTCTGAATGTTTCCGCCGGACATTCTTCTTACAGGAAATGCCGTGGATGGAGTGACAACTTCAAGCTCGTCCCAAACATGCTTTGCAAGATTTTCTGGATGTTTTTGGTCAACAAAAACGCCTTTGCCTTTCTTCCAAGAACGAAGCATCATATTTCCAGTCATTCCCATTGAACCCACAAGACCCATACCAAGTCTGTCTTCTGGAACAAAGCCCATACCAACACCAACATTTTTAATTTGCATTGGAGTAAGCCCAACCAGTTCAACATCCTTGGAATCGCCTTTGAATTTGATAGATCCATTCTTGATAGGGTAGAGGCCCGATATTGATTCCAAAAGTTCCTTTTGTCCAGAACCTGCAATACCTGCAATACCAAGAATTTCACCGGTTTTAGCTGTGAAGGAAACATTCTCCAGTTTGGTAATTCCTTCGCCATCAACAACGGTAAGACCTTCAATGACAAGTTTATCTTGTGGATTTTCAAATTTTGGACGGTCAATGTTAAGCTTTACAGCACGTCCAACCATCATGTCTGTTAAAGATTGAGCAGTGGATTCTTTTGTATTAACTGTTCCAATATATTTACCCTTGCGTAAAATTGAGACCTCATCAGATACGTCTAATACCTCAGCAAGCTTATGAGTAATAAGAACAATAGCTTTATTATCGGCCTTCATGTTGCGGAGAACTGCGAATAATTTATCAGTTTCCTGAGGCGTGAGAACAGCAGTTGGCTCGTCTAGAATGAGAGTCTCCGCGCCACGGTAAAGGACCTTTACAATTTCTACAGTCTGCTTTTGAGAAACAGACATATCGTAGATTTTCATCTTGGGGTCAATATCAAATCCATAGCGGTCGCAAATTTCTTTAACTTTGTCATTGACAGCAGCTAGGTTCATTTTGCCTTCATCAAGGCCCAAAATGATGTTTTGAGCTGCTGTAAAGACGTCAACAAGATGATAATGCTGGTGAATCATTCCAATTCCCAAGTCGTAAGCATCTTTTGGAGACCTAATTGTTACTGGTTTGCCATCTTTGAATATCTGTCCTGCATCGGGCTGATAAATACCGGAAAGCATGTTCATAAGAGTTGTCTTTCCGCTACCATTTTCACCTAGCAGACAAAGTATTTCACCTCTGTTAATAGAAAGGTTGATGTCATCGTTAGCGACAATCTTACCAAAGGTCTTGGTAATACCTTTCAATTCAATTGCACACTTGTTTTGCACTGTTGTGTCCTGCCCTTATTTAAGGTTTATCTTTATTTATACTATCACAAATGATGAGTTTCGCAAGAAAAAATGCAACAAATGGCAACAGAATTTCATGTAATCATACTTATCAAATTTTAAGTTGAGACCAGATTTGCTGAAAAATCTCTTCACGAGTACCGGAGCCATTAATTCTGAGAAGAATGCAACCTTTTGGAAGAGATGAGAATACTTTCTCATAGTTTTCTTGGACTTTTTTTTGGTATTCACATTTTTCGTAGATTTCTTTTGCTTCACCTCGTGAGTCAATGCGGTTTATGCAAGCTTCAAGTGGTGTGTCAATATAGATAACAAGTTCTGGGTATGGGAATTGAGAGTTCAACTCCTTAACGCGGTTGTAGTCAAAGCCAATACTTTGATAGGCAAAAGAGGAGAAAAGGTAACGGTCTGAGATAACAATTTCTCCAGCCTTGATGTGAGAAATGATGCCGTATTCTGGATTGTTTAGGTGATTATCACGGTCTGCAGCAAAGAGATAGGCTACTGTTGACTGTGGGACTTTAACTTCTCCACTGAGTACTTGTCTCAAAAACTTTCCAGTTTCATATTTTGTTGGCTCACAGGTACAATGAACTTTTATACCTTTCTCTAAAAGTGTCTTTTCTAGATTTTTTAGTTGAGTTGTGGTTCCGGCTCCATCAAGTCCTTCTAAGACCCAAAAGCCTTTTTGAATGGTTGGCATCTTTTTTCTCCAATACCTAAGTATATTACACATAAAACACACAATATATCAATTGAGCCTTATGGTACGAATCAGTATAATTAGAGGCAATGAAGTTTCGTGTTACAGCGTTCTCAGTTGTTATCTCATTGTTTATCTGTCTTTTTTGTTTTAGCTTGATATTTGCTTTTGGTTTTGCAAAAGTGGGTTACGACAAACTAGATGATTTATTAAATAATATTACGACATTTGGAGAACAAGGTATTTCCATCAAAGTTGAATCTATGGATGGAACCCTGGCAAAAGCCATTGTATTGAACAACATTGAAGCTTCTTATCAAGATAAAACAGTTGTAAGTATTGATGAAGCAAGAATATCAATAAGCCTTTTTGGTATTATTAAATTAGGTTTAGGCTTGAGTTCCTCAGATATTAATTTAATAGTTTCAAATGCAAAGATTAATGTTGATAATCAAACCATATCTTTACTTCGAATATTCACAGATAAACAAGATAAAGAAGCTGATTCGAATATAAATTTCCCAAACATAAGTTTTAATATTCAGTTTTCAAACTGCAGTGCTGATATAAATTACAATGGAATTGAAACACATGTTACCAATATTAATGCCTCATCATACGTTAAATCTAAAAACAATAAGATTTGCTTTGAAGGAGCAGACTTAAACATTCCAACCATTACAGCAAGCCTACCATCCAAACAAGTGGTAAATGCTAATGATATTCGTCTTTCAATGGATGAAAACTTTGAAATAATTGCTTCATTAGATGATGCAAGTTTGGAAGGGTATGGTAAAGCAACAGAGATTTCTGCTCTAATAAATTACAGTAATAATAAACTTAATCTTGCAACCTATTTAAATTCAATTGATGTCTCAGTTTATGGGTATGAGGCTAAAATTAATCAAACAACAGCAAATATAGAATATCATTTTGAAACTGATGAAGTTGATTTAAAGGCAACTCTTGGAACAATTAACGCTAAAAATGAGCAGGCTTCTAATAAGGCTCAAACTGCACAATTTTATGATCTTTCTGTTTCTGGAGTCTTGTCTAACATGAATGTTGCAGACCTAGATCTTTACATAAAAGCTGCAAATGTTACATATCAAGACTATAGTGCAGTGGCAAATGGGGTTTCTGCTAACCTTAAATTGACACTTAACAATATAAAGGCACTTGGTTATTTGAATTTTGATGATCTTACAATCTCAGGACTTGAATCATATACTTTACAATCCTTTAGGGCACAGAATGGAGAGGTTGACTTTTCCTATATTAATTCTTACAAGAATAAAGAATTAGATGCTAGACTTAAGGCTTATATTATTGGTTCAAGCACAAACGAATACATTAAAGACTTTAAGTCTAATGTTGATGTAAGCGCAAAAGTTAAAAATTTCTCTGAACTACTTAGTGCAAATGTTTCTTTAGATAATCTAACTTGTGCTTCTCTTCCTCAAAATACAACCATGAATCTAATTTTTAATAGGGATAAAGAACTCAATCTCTCTATTCATTCTGGAAGTCAACTGAGTGGTAGTATTTTGCTTTCTATTGCAAACAACAGTATTGAGACTAAGTTATATTTAACAAATCTTCAACCTTATGATTTTACTGCTGTTTATAATCAATTGCTTTCAAAACAAGATGTTATAAAAGAAGATACTGGCTTTGAAGGATCTATAGTTTTTTCGTTACAGCTTTTAAAAGATACTTTGCAAATCAATACACTTAAAAACTTAACAATAACAGATGTAAAAGATATTAGTAATTATATTGAAAGTGGACTTTTCTCCGTAAACCTTGCTGTTCATAATTTAGAAATAGATTCAACATCTTATAGTGGAGCTGTTTCTTTTGAATCAACATTAAGTGGTTCTTTACTTGAAATTAACTCATTGGCTGTTTCTACCAAAGGTTTTAGACTCTCATATTCGGGAACAATTGATTATAATGATATGATTCCTGATGGTAGGCTTTCTCTTCAACGTGCAGAAGATGGAAGTGAACTTGTTGCGCTTGATTTTAATTTAATTGAAGGAACAAAGTTATACAGCTTTAGATTAACTTCGCCAATTTTGCAAAAAACATCGGTTTATGGAACACTGGACTGGCAAAATGATGAGGTAATAACTTCAAATGCTTTTATAGAATCAAATTACCTTAAAGTAGGGACTATTCCTTTCTATGTTACTGTTATTAAAAATCCAATTGAAGTAAAGGTTCAAAGTGATTTCTTTAACTTTGATGCAACTCTAGAAGACCAAAGGTTACTGAAACTTAGTGGAGTTTTGACAGGGCTTGAGATAAAGGCATCGGCCTTAATTGCGTTGGCGGTGGATATGGATTTCACGGCTAGTTATGACCTCATTACTGGAGAAGTAGATACAGATATAGGTAATTTTTCCACGAGGGTATCGGATTTTTTTGGTTTTAGCTTCGCATCTAGAGTGTCTGATGAGAAGCTGTTGTTGGATAATTTGAAGGTGACAAGAGGGGACCAGACTTATGTGTTTGATGGTGCAATTCAGTTTAAGTATCCATCTTTCTCAAGACTGGCAAGTATTGCAGGTGAGGGGATTTCTGCCTTGATAAATCTAAAAGATAGGGATGAAGTTTTCTCTATTCTAGGTACAATTACTGATCAACAATATTACTTATCTGTTGTTGCTAACTCCTATATTGATATAGATATAACTCTTCTTGGAACATATGAGAATGGTTTTTATGCTAAAGGTAATGTTCATTGGGGTGAATCTAGTGGTTTTGACTTTAATGCTCAATATAAAAATGGTGTTTTTGCTTTCTATGATTCGTCTGGAAACCTTGGAGACTTGTCATTAAAGGATATTGATTTCAATTTGGACTTTAAAGATATGTCAATGCTTTTTTCCTTTGCCTTTGAGAATGTAGTTCAAAAAAAGGTAGAGGAAAACTCTCGCCAAAGTGGAACAATTGAGCTTTCTGCTAAGCTGGAATCATTTACTTCTAGCTTGATTTCACTTATAACGGGGCTTGATTTTGATGCTAGTTTCACACTTACTCTAAGAGATTTTTCTCTTGAAGATGGATACAGAATTCCTGATACTTCTGTGGATGTTTTTTATAGCAAGGGATTATTTACATTTACTGGCGATTTAATTCAAGGATCTTATGATAATACAAGTAATTATATAGACTTGCATGTAGATAAAGATTTGTTATTTGGGATTGATTTAAAAGGTTATTTAGGTAGTAATTTGGATCTATATGCTTCTAATTTGTATATTCCACTTCCCATAATTACTCAATTTACTGATTTGCTAGTGTTTGGTATAAATGAAGCCACAATTACGGGAAATCTACTAATTACAGGAAATGCTAAAGATCCACAGTTATATGGTATGCTCTACTGTCAGCACTTTGAAATGTGGCTTTCATACCTTCCTCAACAAACTCTTTCTGTTAAAAATATAGCAATTTCTGCTCAAGATCATAGCATAACAATACCAAATACTCCTGTTGTTGGTCACAGCAATTTAGATGGTAGGTTTATAGATGCTACTGTTTCGGCTTCTCTTTTCCTTAATAATTTATCTATTGAAAGTCTTGAAGTAATAACAAAGTTGAATAATTCTATTGATTTATGGGTTCCGCTTCCTCTTGGGACATCGGATTTTGAAATTAGGGGAGATGCAACTGGATTATTAATTTATGGGATAAAAAATGGTAAACCTTATTTAGAGTGTGATACCATTGCTTCAAATATGCTAATAGATTTTGATATTGAAGATAAGCAAGCTTGGATATATGAATTAGCTTCACCTATAGATTTAGACATTAATTTAACAATTGGAAATGATGTTGAGTTCTGCTATCCTCAAAAAAATTCTGCTTTTATTGACTTTACATTAAGTGAAGGGGAGAGTGCTCATTTTACCTTTGCTTCTGATACCCGTTCCATTACAACAGATGGCTCTCTTGCTTTTAAAACTGGGCAAGTTTATTACTTCCAAAATGACTTTTATATTACAGAAGGAAGTCTTGATTTAAATCGTAAAAAAGACGGAACTACAAAATCTGAAGAGCTTTCTTTTACACTTAATTTAAATGCGAAACTAAAAGATTATGATTCTTCTGGAAATAAAATTGAAATTAATTTGATTTTACAAAACGCAACTTTGGACAATATATCGCCAAGATTTACAAGTACACCAAATATGTCTGAAAACGAAATTCTTTCTTTGCTAGGACAGACAATTTTGCCTTCTAGTACGTTTAGTCAGACTGTATCTGTTGCTTCTGTTGCCTCATTAGCTGCTGCAGCAACTGATGCAATTTCTAGACTTGGAATTATTGAGTCCAACAGTAATTATTCGCTCACAGCAACAATTAGAGACTCTCTTGGCCTTGATATTTTCTCCTTACGTTCTAACTTGCTTCAGAACATCATTATTGATGCTCTTCCTGGAGATGTAGCCGGAAAAACGGATATTAGTTTACTTTCTAAATATTTAGATGGAACTTCTCTTTTTGCTGGAAAATATCTTGCTAATGGCGTATTTGCACAAATGTCGTTTAGACTTAAGTCAGAAAAAAATAGTAATAAAAATATAGATTACGGTCATTTCCTCTCAAAGGATTTGATTCTAGATATGGAATTTAGTGTTGATTGGGATAATTCCTTTGGTACGTTTACAATATTTACTAAGCCACAAGAGTTGTCTGCACTCAATATTTTGGATACTATTGGCTTTAGTGTAACCAAGAGGATTCAATTTTGATTTAATCGCAGGAGATAAGTTGATGAAAAAAGTAATTTCTATTGCAATTATCGCTTTGGTTTCCATCTCTATGGTTTTTGCTGCAAATGAGTGGTGGCAGGGTCAAGAGATTGAGCAATTTGTATACTATGGTTTGCAAAATGTAAGTTCTACAACCATTGATAATGCCTTATATTCATACAGACACGCTGTATTCTCAAATTCTGTTTATTCTGAAATTGAAGAGGCTCTTTATGCAGTTGATGGGATTGATTTTCTAACAACTGAAGCAATAAAAGACGAAGAAACTGGTGGCCTTAAACTTGCTTTTACATTCTATGAGCTTCCAATGCTTTCATCTATCTCTTTTGAAGGAAACGAGAAAGTTAAAACAAGTGATCTTAGAGAAAATCTTACAATAATAAGTGCTGGTTCTTATTACGACACATCAAGAAAGAGCTTTTTTGAAAGTGCTAAACAAGAAGTGCTTAATTATTATGCAACCAAGGGATTTGAATCTGTTACAGTTGACTACACCATTAACGAAAACACAGAGGATAACACCTTCTCAGTAGTCTTCTCCATTACGGAAGGGTTGCAAACAAGAATTTTGTCTATTTCCTTCTCTGGTAACACGAATATTGATTCCTCTGTGCTAAAAAAGCAGGTTTCATCCAAGGTAAAATCACTATTTAATAACGGTTTCTTGAATGAAAGTACGCTTCAGTCCGATGTCTCTGCAATAGTTCTTTACTATCAAACCAACGGTTATATTGATGTTATTGTTGGAGATCCTATCATTGAAACAGTTGAATCTACAAATGATAAATACAATGATGTTAATGTTACATTCCCAATTAACGAAGGTTCTCAATGGTTCTATGGTGGTCTAGAGGTCACAGGTAACACCATTTATTCAGATGATGAAATTGCAGCTGTTTTAACAATGGAAATAGGTTCTGTTTTGAATCTTCAGAAAGTTCAGGAAGAGTATACCGCTGTTGCAGACCTTTACTATAACAATGGTTATATTTCCAATGGAATGAGTATTAGTGATGAACGAGACGATACTACTATGCAGGTTAAGTATTATCTGAATATTGTTGAAGGTTCACAGGCCCATATTGAACAAATCTTAATTTCTGGCCTCACCAAGACTAAAGATTATGTCATGACAAGAGAACTTGCCTTTAGTGCCGGAGATGTTTTCTCTAAAGAAAAGTTAATTACCAGTGCTCAAAACCTCTATAACACAGGATTGATTTCTTCAATTGATTATGATCTTCTTTATGGTAGCGCAGACCCAAATAATGTTATAGTTGAGTTTAAAGTAGAAGAGGGTAATCAAAAAGATATTCAGTTTGGTGCAACCTTTGGTGGAACTGTTGATGGTTTCCCTGTTTCTGGTTTCTTGTCTTGGACTGATAATAACCTTGGAGGAAGAGGTCAGACTCTTGCAATTTCTACCACAATCTCTCCAGATACACAGAGTCTTTCATTCTCTTTTGGAGATTCTTGGTTTAAAGGTAAACGTTGGTCTAACTCTCTTTCATTTAGTTTCTCTCATAAACAAGTTAGTGGTGAACTTCAGAGAGCCAATACCACATTAGACCATTATGATGGAAGAAATTCAAATGACACCTATCCGTTAGGCTATAATAGCTCTGAAGAGTGGAATGCTTCTGGTAATGCTTATCCATCATCCAACAATTTGATGGACTACAACCTTTATACTTTCTCCCTTGGTTATTCTACAGGTTATACTTTCATATATGACATTGGAAGATTGTCTTTCAGTGGTGGTGTTTCTGTTAGTTTAAACAAGGCTATTTACGATAATACAAAGTATGATCCATTTGAAAAACTCACTTATCAGTACGGTCAGAAGTGGCAGTTCTCAAATAAGCTATCCTTGTCAGTACAGTGGGATGGAAGAGACTATGTGACAAATACCACAAAGGGTTATGTTCTTAGCACCGGTTTAACATACGCCGGTGGTCTTCTTGGAGGTTTGTCAAATTATATTAAGTTAAGTGGTAGTGCAGCTGGATATATAAAGCTCTTCTCTTTTACAACAAAGGATGATACCACAAAGAATATCATGCTATGTACTTCAACATCAGCAAGCATTATGCTTCCTCAATTATACGACTATGAAGGAAGAGGACTTAAGTTCTGGGATGCAGTATATGGAGCAACTAAGTATGAGATGCTTTACATTGATGGTATGACAATTGGTAGAGGTTTTGAAACAGTTGCAGACCAAGCTTTCCTTTGGGATAATACTATTGAAATTAGCTATCCAATTGCAGTGAACGTACTTCAAGCAGAGGCTTTCATTAGTGCAACAGGTGTTTCTTCTAGACTTGATTCTATATCATCTGGACTTAATTGGTATTTTGCTGGTGGAGCAGGGATTAAGCTTAAAATTAGTGGTTTCCCACTTGGATTATACCTTGTCAAAAATGCAACATACAATGTTGATTCAACTGGCTTTGCTTGGAGAGGTGGAAGTTATTTCCATGGAAATAGCGCAACTAGTGGAATGAGCCTAGTTTTGGCTATTTCTACAAGCTTAATCTAATTAATCTAAAAGAGAACAACATGGCTGATGGACCATTGATGCGTCAATATAGAGAAATGAAAGAGCAGTATCCAGACATGGTACTGTTCTTTCGTTTAGGCGATTTCTACGAGATGTTTGATAATGATGCAAAAGAAATTTCTGCACTCTTGAATCTAACACTCACTCATAAAGGTGATGCTCCAATGTGTGGCATCCCATACCATGCAGCCAAAAACTACATTAAAAGGCTTTTAGAACTTGGGAAAAAAATTGCAATTTGTGAACAAACCGAGCTTGCGGAGAATTCTAGAAGTCTTGCAAAAAGGGAAGTTGTACGTATTGTCACTCCAGCAACAGTTGTAGATGAAGATCTTTTAGATGACAGAAGTTTTAATTTTATTTTATCAATTTTCCAAAATAGCTGTGCCTTTTGTGACGTTTCAACAGGAGACTTTCACTTAAGAGCTATTGCAAAAGAAAACCGCATTCAGGGAATTAGAGCTGTTTTGGAGCAAATTCAACCAAAAGAGATCCTTGTCTGTGAAGATGAATATTTCATGGATATGAGTTTTAAGAGTGCAATTGATGACTTTCATGCAATGGTTACCAAACTTCCATCTTGGTATTTTGCCCTCAAAAGTAGTTATAAACTTATGTGCGAACAGGCAGGAGTGAATTCTTTAAGTGCTTATGGCCTTCACAACAATGATAAATTAATTGGTCCTGCCGGAGCTCTTTTAAGATATATTAAAGAAACTTCTAAAAGTTCTATTAGTCATTTAACAGATTATAAAGTAGATTCTCAGGACTCATATGTTTTCATGGATGAATCTTCACGACGAAATTTAGAATTATTTAATAATCTATTTGATGGTTCTTCTAGATATTCTTTATTTGAGACAATAAATAGAACAAGAACAAGTGGAGGAAGCAGACTTTTAAAGAATTGGTTGTCGTTTCCATTAAGAAACTTGAATGAAATTCAACAACGCCAGGCGTGGGTTAAATTTCTTTTTTCTAACTCATTAGAATTGTCTAGGGTTCGTGATGCAATTTCTTCTTCACGGGATATAAACAGACTTACTACAAGAATACTTGTAAAGCGTGCCGTTCCACATGATCTTGTTGGGATAAAACAGACTATTTCTTCATTTTTTGGCTTAATTTCAGAGCAATATGATAAATATAGGACATTGTTTGAAGTGAATCTTACAAATGATACTCTCTCTCAATGTGCCTCATTTATGAATGAAATTCACAAGGCAATCAATGAAGATTGCCTAGGACAATTCTCTGAAGGAGAAGTAATTTTACCGGGCTATGATTCACTTTTAGATGAAAAAAGGGCTTTAAAAGACCATGGAGACGAATTATTAAAAGGTTACTTGGATAAAGTTAAAGCAGAGACTGGTCTTACAATTGTTAAACTTGGTTATAACAAGATTATAGGATATTTTCTTGAAGTTCCAAAAGGACAAGTCTCCAAAGTACCTTCAACGTATTACAGAAAGCAAACACTAGTAAATGGAGAACGTTTTACCTCAGATGAACTAATTAAATATGAAAAAGAGATGCTCTCCGCTAGTGCAACAGCAGAAGAAAGGGAAAGGTATTTATATAGCAATCTTTTAAACAGAGCATTAGAGTTAAGTCCAATACTTAATGCCATAGGGCACTTTTTAAATACTATAGATGTATATCAAAGTCTTGCAACTGTTGCTGTGGATTCTGCTTTTGTTTGTCCTACCGTTACAGAAGAAGATGTTCTTGAAATTACAGATGGAAGGCATCCTGTTGTAGAGAAACAACTTGGCCCTGGTAAATTTGTTGCCAATAGTCTTGATATGCACACAAGATTTTGTTTAATAACAGGTCCAAATATGGCTGGAAAATCTACCTTTCTTAGGCAGAATGCTCTTATAATCCTCTTGGCTCATATTGGAAGTTTTGTTCCGGCTACCAGCGCTAAAATTGGTCTTGTTGATAAGGTTTTCTGTAGAGTTGGAGCTATGGATAATCTTGCACGAGGGGAGTCTACTTTCCTTTTAGAAATGCAAGAAGCCGCCTTCATTTTAAGAACATGTACTTCTAGGTCATTTGTAATTGTTGATGAAATTGGACGTGGAACAAGTACTCAAGATGGAATGTCTATAGCATATGCTGTTATGAAAGATCTAATGACTAAAGGTCCTAAAACGCTTTTTGCAACACATTATCATGAGCTTACTCTAATGGATACCTCTTCAATAAGACTGCTTACATTGGATGTTTTAGAACAAAACGGCTCCGTGATATTTCTTAGAAAAGTTAAAGATGGTGTTGCTAATTCCAGCTATGGAATACATGTAGCAAAAATGGCAGGAATACCGGCTTCCGTGATAAAAGATGCAAGAATTTTTCAGAATAAGCATTTTGCAGACTACACAATGAATCAAACAAGTCTTTTTACATCAGAAAATAATGCAGATAGCTATAGCTCAAAAGCTTCAGCAGCACTTGACTTGGCAGATCAGTTACTTCATGCTGATCTTGACCATATCACGCCAATGCAGGCCATGATTT
This sequence comes from bacterium, assembly GCA_963649615.1. GTDB lineage: Bacteria > Spirochaetota > Spirochaetia > Sphaerochaetales > Sphaerochaetaceae > UBA9732. The sequence goes on along the minus strand of CAVJIN010000018.1, from coordinate 13,659 downwards.
TACTTTCCACATTGAAGGAGAAGGCTACTGAATTAGATGCTAATTGACCGCTGCTTGATTTGTGACAACGTTTGCGACTCCCACAACTTGCTTTGCCTGTCCTGCCTTGCCACGCTTGAAAGCGAAATGTACAGCACCTTCATGTCCACTTGCCCAAGTTGTTTTTATCCAATAGTTAGTTCTGAATACCGATGTCCTAGGTGTTTAAAATCATCAAGTCCTTCTGGCAAGGCCTTTCCTGTTTTTTGTGTTTCAACCTACGATGGAAACTTATCATACACAGTCTTACAACGATTCAAGTTTAAAAATGATAAGAAATTAGCAAAAATAGTTGCACTAATGATAAATAAAGGACTGGAAGAACTTGATGCTCAGCATGATGCTGTTATAGTTCCAATTCCTTGTAGCAAGGCAAGCCTAAAAAAACGTGGGTGGGACCAAATGAAGGAAGTATCAAAGTACTTAAATAGGGAAGTGTTGGATTTACTAACAGTATCAACAACTTCTAATACACAACAAAAGCTATTGGATAGAGCTCAAAGAATTAACAAAAATACAAAGCGCTTTGAACTATCAAAAAAGTATAGCTTAAACAAATTGTTAGAGCATTTAAGAGGTCGTCAAATTATACTTATTGACGATGTTTCTACCACATTTAGTACTCTTACTGTAGCATATGAAACATTAAAAAATTTAGGCTTTGAGGATGTAAAAGCCGTGGTTTGGCTCTATGACCTCAAAGCCGAAAAACTTTAGAAATCTGCAAGTTTAATATCTAAGACAGTGTAATCATAGTCTACACCGTTGATTGTGAACTTAGTCTCTTCACCTTTTTCAAGATTATATAGTTTTTGTCCAAGTGGAGCCTTGAAGTTCAAGATATTCTTTGCTGGATCTGATTCCCATGGGCCTAAGATTGTATAGGAAATTTCTTCTCCTGTTGCATTATCCTTGAAAACAGCAACTGTTCCAAAGGAAACATAGTTTAAATCTACATCTTCAGGTTTCACAATCTGAGCAATAGAAATCTCATCAGTAAGCTTGTTCATTAAGAAATTGAGATTCTTTTGTTTGTCTTTGCCGTATTGGTATTCAGCATTTTCTCTGAGGTCTCCCAGTTCTCTTGCGGTTCCAATTTCCTTGGAGTTCTCTGGAATTTCTACGTTCATGATGTGATCAAGCTCAGCACTCTTGGCATCAAACAAAGCTTGAGTGCACAAAAGCCCTTTTGGAATAATCTTTTTCTTGTCAAAGGCAACGTTTGGATTATCGCCCGTGATACCTTCCCAGTTCTCTGGGAATTTTTGGGCAATAAGGTGTTTAATTCTAAGTTTTTGGTTCTCAATATCTGGAATACTCTTCAGCATTGAATAAAGTTTTTGTGCTTGATATTCGTCTGCCTGCTCTAGGTATTTGTCAACTAATTTGTCATCAGTAAAGAGATTAGATTCCAATGTTTTTTGACGTTTTTTGTTGTCAGCGACATCGGTTTGGTTGGCTATCTTACGATTAACTGTGGCAAATAGAGATAACTTGGTGAAAAGAAGGGTTTCTTGGGTGATTTTTGCTTTGGCCCATTCTTTTTCGCTGGCTGCCTTGGTGAGGTAGAGGAAGAAATCTGGGTCGTCTTTGAAAGATGTGACGCTGGAGGCTAAAATACGTGTCATGGCGTTCTTCTTTGGCCCTCTCTTGATTAAGTCGGACATATAGGTTGTCATGTAAAGAGGGAAGAGCGTGATGAGTACATCCTGCCAATTCTCAACGTTATATGTAATTCCTTCAATAAAAGACTTCTTGAGCTCTGCATCTGGAATGGAGGAGAAAAAGGCTTTAAGGTCAGGAATTCTGTTGTAGTAATCATTAAATGTTGTGTTAAGTTGGATGTAAGTAATATTAAAGCGGTCTTTAAGGTCAGCTAAAATCATGTAAGCAATAATTGCATCTTGAGAGGTTGTTTGTGCTTTGCCTTCGTAGAAATTAATCATTGCAGTAAATTCATCGCTGTCTGTCTGTCCTTTGTGGTTAATAAAATCATTGAGAATCTTTGTTTTTTCGTAAATATCCTTGGCATTCTTAAAGAGAGAGAGGGTCTTTTCTTCGTATGTAATTGGTGTGCTTCTAAGGACATAGACGTCACTTGAGTTGTCACTAATTCCAAAGTAAGGATTTGTTGTAAGTTCTTTCTTTGCGGCAGTTGCCCACACTGAGTATTCTTTCTCTGATAAGACTGATGGTACAAGTTCTGCTTTCATTTGTTTGAGAGATGCCTGTCCATCCATAGAAGATAGGAGAACTTTTAGTCCCCATTTGATGTCTGTTTTAAACTTAGAAGCAAGCTGATCTTTTGGAACACCTGCTTTTAAAACCCAAATATGATTTTTGGAAAGGACTTTTAGACTCTTATAAGCCATTGAGCAACTCATTGAGTGAACGCCCTTTGTTGCAAAGAGTATTTGCATTTCGTCTTTGAGAATTGTTTTAATTCTTCCAAGTCCCCAAGTTTCATGGTAGACAAATGCACCTTCTACGAACTTGATTTCCTGTTCAAACTTTTCAATTGCTGTATTGATATTCAAATAGTCTTGTAAAATTCCAGTATTATTAAGACAGTATTCTAGTCTTGGATTGTCCTTGTATTTTTCTTTCCATAGCTCAATGAGTCTGTCTCTAGCATTTAAGTCATGTGGTGCATATTTTATTATTGTCTTGAGGATCTTAATCTTTATGTTGTTTTCAAAATTGCCTTGATTGTAGATGGTTTCCAGAAAGTAAACACCTTTTTCTGAGCCCATAGAGTCTGCAATCTTTGAGGCAAGTCCAATTAGATATTCTGCGCTTTGGCTCTTAATTGAGATAATTTTTGCCCATACATTTTTAAGTGCCGCAAGGTCTTGGGCCTTTATATGCCTTCTAATGATGCTTCTGAAGTAGTTAAGAGCGGTTTGGACTTCACCTTTATCGTTATAGTAGTCTGCAAGTTTGTAGAGAACTTCGGTTTCATCAAAGTCTGCTTTTACTAGGCGTTCCCATGTTTCTATTTTCTTGTCTTGTATATTGAGCGTTTCATAGCAGTCTGCAAGAACTCTTAGTGCGTAAGAGCTTTCATTGAATTCAAGGATTCTAGTTGCAAGGAAGATTACCTCGTCCCATTTTGAGGCTTCATAGTACTGTTCAAGTACTGTAAAAATGTATCTGTCATCCATTGGATGACGACCTGTGATGGTTGCAAGATATCTTATTGCTATAGAGTTGCTGTGTGTTTCTTCTAAAAGTGCTTCACAGGAGTTATTAAACTCTTGTTTTTCCTCTGATTCAGTCAACTTGGATGCTGCTTCATCTAGGGCTTTGAACTCTTTTACGCCTACTGCTGAAATATTTGTATTTTGCCATAAATCATTACTCAATAAGTCTCTAACTTCAATTGCAGTCATTTTTTTCTCCTTCTGCTGACATAATAAAAAAAGGGCAGACATTCGCCTGCTCAGGTTATGTTCTTTTTTTTGTTTCTGTTCTACATGTTAAACATATCACAAAAAATGACCTTAGACAAGTTAAGTTTTTTGAATGTTTTTTGAATTTTAAACGTTTAAAAGTGTTCAAAAAATGCGTAATAGATGTTAACATATGTGTATGGAAAGGAACGTGATTATAGCGCCATCGGTATTGGCGTGCGATTTTTCAGATATTCGTGGTGCGTTGAGAGATATTAATGAAAGTGGAGCTCAATGGGTGCATCTTGATGTGATGGATGGCCTTTTTGTTCCTAATATTACGTTTGGCCCTAAATTTATTGGAGATATTAGGTGCCATTCAGATAAGTTTTTTGATACGCATCTTATGATTGAAAATCCGCTTAGATATGTGGAGCAATTTGCAAAAGCTGGTTCTCAAGCAATTACAGTACATGTAGAGGCCTGCAATAAAGTGTCCAGTGATAATGTATTGGAAACTTTAAAGCAGATTAAGGCTTTGGGTTGTAGTGCTGGAATTTCGCTTTGTCCCGCAACAGATGTTAGTGAAATTGAAGGGCTCCTAGAATATGTAGATCTTGTTTTGGTGATGAGTGTTAACCCCGGTTTTGGCGGGCAAAGTTTTATGCCAAACAGCCTAGACAAGGTGAGACGGTTAGTAGAGCTTAGAGGTGCAAAAAAGTATCTAATTTCAATTGATGGTGGAATTAATGAGGCTACTATTAGCCTTGTTAAGGATGCTGGTATTGATGTTGCGGTAGCCGGTTCTGCTTTCTTTAAAGCTAATGATAAGAAGGCTTTTGTGCATAAGATGGAGCTGGCATGAGAGCTGTTGTTCAGCGGGTGAAAAATGCAAGTGTAACGGTTGATGGGACTGTCACTGGTGCAATCAAAAATGGTCTTTTAGTGTATTTGGGTGTTGCCAACAAAGATGATGAAACTATATGTCTTAAGATGGCAAATAAGATTGCTAAACTACGCATTTTTGAGGATGAAGACGAGAAAATGAATCTCAGCGTTCAGGATGTTGGTGGAAGTATTCTTGTTGTAAGCCAGTTTACACTATATGCGAATCTTCACAAGGGCAATAGACCTTCTTATGATGAGGCTGGAGAGCCAAAACATGCTGAAAAGTTGTACGAATATTTCTTGAAAGTACTTACGGATATGAACTTTGAAACTGCTCATGGCATATTTGGTGCGCACATGCATGTTGAGTATGAAAATGATGGACCAGTTACAATATTGATGGATTCTAATGATTTGTTTTTAAAAAAATGATTTGGATATGAGGTTTTAAAACCTCTCAGGAGTTTACAAAATGGCAAAAGATAAAGTTGCTGAAAACAAAAGTAGTGATGTTTTGAAGAATAAATTAGAAGCTTTGGAAGCTGCAAGACAGCAAATTGATAAAGAATTTGGAAAAGGTTCTTTAATGAGGCTTGGGGATAGCACATATGCAAAAAATATTGAGGTTATTCCATCGGGGTCTATTTTGCTGGATGATGCTTTGGGAGTAGGTGGATATCCAAGAGGAAGAATTATTGAAATTTATGGGCCTGAGTCATCTGGAAAGACCACGTTGGCTTTGCATGCAATTGCTGAAGCGCAGAAGACTGGTGGAATTGCAGCCTTCATTGACGCAGAGCATGCTTTAGATCCAACATATGCAAAAAAACTTGGTGTAAATACTGATGAGCTTTGGATTTCTCAACCAGATAGCGGTGAACAGGCTCTTGAAGTGGCCGAGTCTTTGGTCCGCAGTGGTGCAGTTGATATTATTGTTGTGGACTCTGTTGCAGCTCTCACCCCACAAGCAGAACTTGAAGGTGACATGGGAGACTCTCACATGGGTCTTCAAGCAAGACTTATGAGTCAGGCTTTAAGAAAGCTCACAGGTATTTTAGCCAAAAGTAAGACAACCATTATTTTCATCAACCAGATTCGTATGAAAATTGGTGTTATGTTTGGTAATCCGGAAACAACAACTGGCGGTAATGCACTTAAGTTTTATAGCTCCGTAAGAATGGACGTCCGCAAGATTGAAACCATCTCCAAGGGGGCCGATGAATTTGTTGGTAACCGTGTACGTGTTAAGATTGTCAAAAACAAGGTTGCCCCACCTTTCAGAAAAGTTGAATTGGATTTGTACTTCAATGAGGGCATTTCATATGCAGGTGGAATTCTTGATGCTGCATTGAAATACAACTATGTGGAGAAAACTGGTTCTTGGTATTCGTACAATGGGGAGAAGATTGGACAGGGCAGAGATAACGCCATTAACTTCCTAAAACAAAATCCCGATGTTCTTGCAGAACTTGATGGTAAGTTAAGAATTGCAATGTTTGGAGGAGTTGAGGTACAAAGAGAGGTACCTACAGAGCAGCAACCTACAAGCTAAGTAGGTTGCTTTAAATTAGCTTTGTTTTGTTTTTGTCATGGTTGATTTTCATATTCCAGCTCAGAATTTTGATGGACCTCTAGATGTTCTTTTGCACCTTATTCAGAAGGCTGAAGTTAATATCTATGACATTCCAATTTCAATGATAACAGACCAATTCTTGGAATATCTTCATCAAGCAGAAGGAATTGGACTACAAGACCTCTCTGAGTTTTATAAAATGGCTGCTGAACTAATTTGGATTAAAAGCCAAATGATGTTACCTGTTGAAGTAGAATTTGATGAAGAATACACAGACCCAAGGGAGGAACTTGTTGAAAGGCTTTTAGAGTATTCAAAGTTTAAGAAGTATTCAGAGCTTTTAACAGGCTCAGACAAATCAGATGATTTAAATATTCAGCGAAAGCCTTCTGAATTTGTTGTTCCATTTTCAGACGAAGAGCTTTGGGAAAATGTTACGGTTCAGGACCTTTTGGAAAGCTATGCCAATATGATGAAGAATTATAACTTCATTGAAGAAAAGGTCTTTAACATCTATGAGGATGTCTCTGAAAAAGAAAAAGTAGCCTTGATGAATGAACTATTTGAGACTAGGGATACAATTATGTTCTCTGATTTGTTTGTCAAAAGAACACCAGAACATGTAATTTGTTCTTTCTTGGCTGTTTTGGAAGCTGTTAAGGATAAGATTATTTTGGTTGATCAACCTGTACCTTTTGGAGATATGACGTTAACTAAACGTCCAATAGACTGGAATCCCAATTTGGCAGACGATTATGACAATCAATATGATGAAATTGTCAAAAATAAACTTGAAGACAAAGACGACTTCTCTGTTGTAGTAGATGACTAGTTTTTTTGTTTAATATATAATTTACCTCATGATTTTAAGTGAAAACGCTAGACTTATAGAAGCTGTGCTCTATTTGGAGAATGAACCCCTATCTGTAGAGAGGCTTTGCTCAATGACAGGTCTAAATGAAAAAGATGTGCATGATGCTCTTTCCCAACTTTCAGAGGCCTTTTACTCAGATGAACATGGTTTGGCTCTAGTTGAGTCTGCAGAAACCTTTTCTTTTGTTCCGTGCTCTAATCTAAATGACAAATTAAGGGCATGTTATGGAAAACGTATTGATAAACGACTCTCTAAAGCTGCAATGGAAACATTGGCTATTGTTGCTTATTCTCAGCCTATAACAAGAGGTGAGATAACAAAGATTAGGGGAGTGGTATCGGATTCAATAATTAGAATTCTAAGAGAAAGGGACTACATTAAAGTTGTAGGAAGAAAGGATGTTCAAGGGCATCCATGTCTTTATGGTACAACAAGAAAATTTCTTTATACCTTTAAGCTTGAAACCATTAGTGCGTTGCCAAAGCTTTCTGAGATAGATAGACAGAGGTTTGAAAAAGAAGATGAAGATTGAGTATCCAATTAGATTACAAAGCTATTTGGCTAAATGTGGCGTGGGTTCTCGTAGAGGTTGTGAAGAACTTATTGCCAGCGGTCGAGTTAAAGTTAACAATAAACGTGTCACTGAAATGGGTGTAAAAGTAAATGAAGAGGACATTGTATATGTTGATGACGTCTTGGCTGAGCCTGAAGAGAAAAGTTACTACTATGTTTTAAATAAACCAAAAGGATTTGTTTGCACCAACTATGATCCAAATGAGACAGCATACGCACGAAATTTGCTTGATGTTCCAGAGCGCAATCTTTTGTTTAATGTTGGCAGGTTAGACAAAGACTCTCAAGGTTTGATACTTTTTACTAATGACGGAGATTTTGCAAACTTAATTATGCATCCATCTTCACAAATTGAGAAAGAATACGTTGTTAAAACAGATATTGATATTCTTAAAAAAGATATGGATGATGCATATAGGGGATTAATAAAGCCTTATAAAATAAAAAGTTATAGACTTATTGGGAAAAAAGATGCTTCTGTTGTTTTAACAGAAGGCAAAAATCGTGAGATTAGAAATCTTTTTGCTTCAATGGGCTATGAAGTAAAAAAGCTTACTAGAGTTAGAATTGGAAAGATTGAGTTGGGAGAACTTGCTCTTGGTAAATATAGGAAGCTCACTAAAGCAGAGGTGAATTCTTTAATTGAAAGTGCAGGGAAGAAAAAATCGGTATATGGAGAAAAACGATGATTGTTGCAATTGATGGGCCTGCTGGGGTTGGTAAAAGCTCTATTGCCAAGATGATTTCTGATGAGTTGGGGCTTTATTACCTCAATTCTGGTAATTTTTATAGGGGCGTGACTTATAGAATTCTCAATTTAGGTTTAGACCCAGCCAATCCAGAAGATTGTATTCAGGCTGCGCAAGGGGCTAAATTTGATGTGAAAAATGGCAAGTTTTTCTTGGATGATGAGTTTGTTGAGGATATGCTTCATCATCCGTCTATTGACCTATGGGCATCCAAAGTATCTGCAATTCCAAAAGTAAGAGAAATTGTTAATGAAAGGATATTAGAGCTCACAAAAAAGCTAGATATTGTGGCGGAGGGAAGAGATATGACAACTGTTGTATTTCCTAATGCAGAATATAAATTCTTTTTTGATGCCCTTCCGGAGATAAGAGCCAAAAGACGTTATGAACAAAATCCAACATTAATGGATTATGAAAGAGTTTTGAAGGAAATTAATGAAAGAGATGCAATTGATAGAAATAAGCCTGTTGGAGGCCTAAAAATTGCATCAGATGCCATTTATATAGATACTTCATACTTGACCATAAACCAAGTTTGTGACAAAGTGATAGGAGCCGTAAAAGGCTTAAAAAGTTGAAAAATTAAAGGATCAGGAGAAAAAAAGTGTCTGAAGAAAGAGAAATGGAAAACAAAGATACTGACATGCAGAGTGTCTTGCAGGAGGAGTATCTAAAATCTCTTGATGGAATCGAGGACGGTCAGCTCGTTACCGGTACTGTGGTTCAGGTCAATAACGAGTATGTGTTTGTTGACGTAGGTTACAAATCAGAAGGCAGAATCCCAATGGATGAGTTTGATGAAGTCCCGTCAATTGGAGATTCCGTTACAGTCCTTATTGTAAATAAGGAAGGAAAGGGCGGTCAGGTCATCATTTCAAAGAAAAAAGCTGATGTTAAAGCTAGAGGTGAAGAACTGAAGCTTGCTGCTGAGCAAAAGACTCCAGTAGAAGGAAAGTTCACAAAGGTTATCAATGGTGGTTTTGAAGTAGATCTTGGATCTGACTACTATGGTTTCTGCCCACTTTCAAAGGCTGACATTGTCAGAACAGAGAACCCAGAGTCCCTTATTGGGGTTTCTGATTTTTTCATTATTGAAAAGTTCCACGGTGGAAACAAACTCAAGAGTGTTGTTTCAAGACGTGATTACCTTGAAAAGAAGATTAAAGAGAACAAGGAAAAGTTCTTCTCAACCGTTAAGGTTGGTGACGTTGTTGAAGGTGTTGCAAAGTCTTTCACTAGCTTTGGTGCATTTATTGACCTTGGCGGTTTTGACGGTCTTCTTCACCTCAATGATATGTCATGGGGACATGTAAATAGACCTCGTGATTATGTCAAGAAGGGTGAAAAAATTAGACTTAGACTAATCAACATTGACCCAGAAACAAAGAAGATTAATCTTTCCTTAAAGCATATGCAGGAAGATCCATGGTCAACATTTGAAGAACATTTCAAAGTTGGTGATGTAGTAACAGCTCCAGTAACAAAGATGACAACATTTGGTGTATTCATTGAAATTGCTCCTGGAATTGAAGGTCTTGCTCATATTTCAGAACTCAGTTGGACAAAGAGAATCAATAATCCTAAAGAAGTTCTTAACATTGGTGATGTTGTACAATGCAAGATTCTTGGTTATGACCTTGATAAGAAGCGCGTTTCTCTTGGAATTAAACAGCTTGAAGAAAATCCTTGGGATTCAATTGATGAGAGATATCCAGTAGGGAAGGTTCTCTCAAGACCAGTTGTAAAAATTACAAACGCAGGTGCATTTGTTAATTTGGAAGATGGTATTGATGGATTCCTCCACAATGATGATGTTTCTTGGACAAAGAAAGTTAAGAACATGTCTTCTTTCTGCAAGGAAGGTGATGTTATTGATGTTTCAGTTATCAAAGTTGAAAAGGATAACCGTAGAATTAGACTTGGTGTAAAACAGCTTGAAGAAAACCCATGGCAGGTTCTTAAGCATCAGTATCCAAAGTACTCCACAATTTCTGGAACAGTTTCTAATGTTGCAGAATGTGGTGTGTTTGTTAAGGTCTTAGGTGACATTGAAGGGCTAATTCCAAAGTTTGCTCTTGTAGGACCAGATGAGGTTTATACTGACGAGGTTCTCAAGAGATTTAATGTTGGTGATCCAATCACAGCTATGGTTCTTGATGTTGTTCCACAGCAACAGAAGCTTTCTCTCTCAATTAAGGAGTTAAAGAAGCGTGATCAGCAGTCTGAAGTGGCCAAGTATATGTCAAATTCTGATGATGATGACCATGTTACAATCGCTGATTTAATTTCTTCACGTGAGGAGAAATAAGGATGAAGAAGAAGTTAAGAAAAGAAGAGGAGAAGACAGTAGAGCAGAAACTCATAAACGGAATCTCTTCTTTCTTTGAAAAGAACCTAAAGACAGTTATTATTGTAGCTATAGCAGTTGTGGTTATTGTACTTGCAATTGTAATAATTGTTAGTGCTACATCAAATTCCAAGGATTCAGCTCAGATTAAAATTGCTGAAATGGAAGAGAAGTACACTGAACTTCTTGCAGCAGAAGAACCAGATTGGGACTCTTTTGAAACAGAAGTTTCAGCCATGGTTAAGGGATCTTCTTATCCATCTGTTAAGGCTTCTTATCTTCTTGGCTTGGCTCATTATGATCAGGCTGAGTATGAAGAAGCTAGAGATGCCTTCCAAAAAGCCTATGAGCTCAATAAAAACATTTATCTTGCTCCACTTTCCCTCGTAAACGAGGCGGCTTGTGAAGAGGCTCTTGGAAATTACAGTTCTGCAATTTCTCTTTATAGCACAATTGTTTCTGATTATGCAGAAAGTGGTGTTGCTGCAAAAGCATTGTTTAATGCAGGTAGAATTTACTATGAGCAGGGTAATGCAGAACTTGCAAGAACTTATTTTGAGCAAGTATCAACTGATTATCCAAACTCTGAATACGGCAAGCTTGGTAAAAACCTTGCAAACGTACTTTGAGTATTCCTTAAGGGGTTAAACTGACATGAAAATGTCATACAGACACCGTTTACCAATTCTCTTGATTGTTGTAACGGTGTCTGTTTTTTTATCCTTATGTTTATTCTCCTGTGGTATTCCTACGTATTGGCAACCAAAAAATACAGATGTTATAACTACAAAGAGTACTTCTGCCTCCAATGAAGTTGACTTTACGGTAAAAGTTAACTTTTATTCAGGAGATGACGGCTCTAACGCGCCTGATATTGGTCTTCTTTTACTTTATGTTTATTCTGATGCAACACATAGTTCACTTGACTCCGAACTTGTAAAAACATTCAACTCTAATTATCGGGGTTCAATTCCAAATGGTGTCTCAACACTATCAAGTGAAAATAATGTAGCTGTATGGAACTTTACAGTCAATGATATAGACTACAATGTCTATGCTTTTTCACCTTCCACAGAAAACGGCATCTCTGCATGGCAATACAATAGAAAATTGTCTTTTAACACCGATTTCTCTTGTTCTTTTTCCTTAAGACTTAATTCGGATTTGGATGGTGTTCAGCTATATATTGATGATGTATTGGATGGAACTCAAAATTTTGGTTTAGATAGTACAAATTTAAGTTCATTACAAGAATCTAATTATGTACATGTATATGCAGCCATTAGCGCCCAAGGTGGCGCTAATTATAGCAACATCTATTGGTCAAATTTAACCTATGTTGGATCTTTTTCTGAGTTCAATTAAACAATGATAAGAGGCACCAGCATTTCATCTTCAGTCAAACCGGCATGTATCCCAACAAATTCATCTTCTGATTTTTCAATAGCAAGAGAAAATTTGTCAGTTGCTACTGCTATTAAATCTCCAATGAGTTCATCTACCATTGGATGTGGTTTTGCATTCCCAAGTAATCCACTTTCAAGAAAACTCTTTTTGTCATAAAGAATAAAGTATTTATCTAAATGCTGTTTTTTGAATTCTTGTTTAAAACTTTCAATTTGACCGTTCTTGATATAAAGGCTTGCAGCTCTGTTTTCCATTGAAAATGAACGTTTCAATTTTGCAAATAGAGTAGGGTAATCCTTTAAATAGATATACTCTGTGTCAATAAGTCCATGGTCAGCAATTATTATAAAGAGCGTATTTTGTTTTGTTTTGCTTGTTAGATCTTGCACAAATGTATCAAGCATATTCTCTACATTTATTGTTATTGGATCATTTACACCTAAATCATGCATAGTATGATCTGGATCTGGCCAATAACAGTATATGAAGTTTTTTTCTTTTGAGGAGATTAAGGATGTAAGAGTGTATTTAATCTCTTTTAAGCTAAGATCAGGTTTTAAATAAGTAGCAATCTCTGAAAATTTTACATCTGGATTTTGATTATGAATTTTTGTTCCAATTGAAACATAGGGCATATATTTCTTTGCAAGATTCTCCGTTCCAACTGGTTCACCGTTACTTTGTCTTAAAGAAGTAAAGGTTGTCACAATATCATCAACTTCTTTAAAATAACTAAACCAACCTAACCATGCTGTTTCAATTGGGTATAATCCGCTAGATACTGCCGTTGTTGCTGCAACGGTTGTAGGAGGGAAGGTTGAACTTATTTTACGCACAATATGCTGTCTTAAGAAGCTTTCCGGTTTAAGGTTGCGTTGCATGAGATTATATCCAAAGCCATCGAATAACATAAGAATAACATCTTTTGGTTTACGGCTATCAAAGATATCATCAAGCTCTTTTAAACTCTTATGTCCAGGATTTTCAACGTTATAATAACGCAATATAGAAGTACTAACAGAGACTAAACTTTCATCATAATTTGGAAATATCATAGTACAATTCTAGAAGTAGATGATGTTGGATGCAAGAGATATTCTTCTTTAAAAATTGGATATAATGTATATTCTGTCAAATTAGAGTAGTAGAAAAACCTCTAAACAAGAGAAATTAAGATAAAACATGAAAATAGAACTTTTTCGCTTCTTTTTTTTCCAGAGTTCTACTTTTTAGCACTGTAGAAAAAAATTTTTTTCCAGAGTTCTACTTTTTAGCACTGTAGAAAAATTTTTCTTCAAAAAGTTCTATTTTCATTACGTTATAGCTATTTAATAAGCTGTTTAATCCAATTCTTTTCTCTAAGTGAGACCTTTCCGTCTACAGCACAAATGAGAAGACAAACAGTGATAATATCATCTTTAAGATCATCAGAGAGAAGCCCAAGAACATCAACCATTTCATCAACAGTCTTCTTGAGTTCTTTCTGCTCAGGGCGCATCTGCCTGAAAGCCTTCTTACAGCTTTCATAGTCAAGTTCGTCACCAAAGAATGCATGAAGCAAAGGGCTTAAAACTGTATATTCAGTTTCTGAAAGTCTGCCATCTGCAGCAATAGCACCCAAAATAAATGATGCGAAAATCTCTACTCCCGTTTCACCATCCTGTGTAATCTCAATCAACGCAGGAAGAATCCTTTTTGATTTAATGCCAAGAAGAGCAACATACGAAAGGACATCCAAATTCTCAAATTCTTTACATAGTTTGTTAAAATCACTCATGAATAAAATCTATAAATAAAAAATTGAAACGTCAAACTTG
>CAVJIN010000017.1:0-28736 GCA_963649615.1 bacterium | reverse complement strand
AAGTTTCACTGCCATTGAACTCTTTGGCAGCAAAATGATTGTAAAAATATCTACACTAGGTATGCTATTTCTTGTGAGTCAACCAAGTGATTCCAGGCATCCACATTATATTCTTTAATAATATAAGGCTCACTGGATTTCACACCACGGTTAGATAAAAAGTTTTCCAATTTAGTGCCACTTTGAAGCGGGAAAAAAACTTTATGCACGCCTCTGCGCTCTAAATCTCTATTCATGAGGTCAAAAAGCATCTCAAAAAGGCCATTTCCCCTACTTTTCTCTTCTATATAATATATGAGCACGCACGCGGACTCTTTTATCACCTCAAAACTCAACATTCCACAAAGGTTTTCACCTTGATATGCACAGTATGCCTCTTGGTTTGTAAAAGCATTGGCAACTTTACTTACAATAGGATTTTCCTTTAAGAGCAATTTCTCCAACTCCAGACATCTTGAGTCTAGTTTTTCCAAATGCTCAATATCATAGGATACAAAGAGCACTCCTGTATTGTTGTCATCTGCAAGCTCTTTTTCTGAAACAGCGTCTGCCCTATTGGCCATTATTTTTCTGTACCAAGCGCGAATATGGGCATACATACGTTTCTCTTTGAATTTGTACCAAGCATCCGTTGCACCATCAACGGTATCCAATACAGCTCTAAAGCGTTTAAAAACTCCACGATTACCTGAACTTAGGACATTGTTTAGCTTATTTCTAACACTGCTATCTTTATACGATTGTGCAAAAGCGCACATAAGTCTATAGCCGTCTGCACTGGTCCATTGAGGAAGGTCTACAAACTCCATTTCATTTGGATCATCAAAGTATTCAGCTAAATCACTACAAGGATAAACATTGCCATCATTAAGACAAAAGACGTAATCAAGATCCTGATTTTCCATTCCAAAAGCAATTTCATTTAAGGTTGCTTCAGAGAGCAATGAAATATTGTATTTCTGTGTCATAGCACAATTCTAACACATCTTAGCAACTGTGCCAAAGTGGAATCTCTACTGTGAAGGTGGTGCCACGATCTACTTGGCTTTCAACGGAAACTTTTCCATGATGGTAAAGCACAGCGTGCTTGACAATGGAAAGTCCTAAGCCGGTACCGCCGGAAGCCTTGGAGTGACTTTTGTCTACTCTGTAAAAACGCTCATAAATTCTATGAATATGCTCTTGTGGAATTCCTATGCCAGTATCCTTTACCACAATTCTGACATTATTGTCTGGGGTTTCAGAAACAGAAACAAAGACTTTGCCATCTTTATTGTTATATTTGATTGCATTGTCCACCAAGTTAAATAAAACTTCATTCATTAATCGGACAACACAGTTAGCTTGGACATGTTCCCCTTCAACAATAATTTGGACATTTTTCTTTTCTGCACTTGCAGAAAGCTGAGCTTTGACCTCAAGGGCAAGATTAAAAATATCGGTATATTCAAAAGGAAGAGAGATGTCCTCATCTAGTTGAGAAAGGCGAATGATGTCATCAATGAGATTGACCATGCGGGCGGACTCGGTGCGGATGTGTGAGGCAAAGCGGATGGCATTTTCGTCTTTTGCCATGCCACTTTCTATGAGCTCGGCGCTACCCATGATGCCCTGTAGAGGGGTTTTGAGTTCGTGGGAGACGTTGGCAGAAAATTCCCTACGCATGTTTTCCGCGTTGACGTTTTCTGTTATGTCAAAAGCTAGCACCACAAGGCCAATTGCAATGTTGTCTGACATAATACGGCTCATGGAAAAACGAATGTCACGCCCTTGCCGCTCAAGGCGAATCTCGTCGTGGCCGTTTTCAATGGCGTTATCTATGGCAACGTTAAAGTCGTGAGTGCGTTCTAGTTCAAGGAAACTACGGCCAATGCAGGAACCGTCGTATTTAAACATCTCAAGTGCGGCGCGGTTGATACTGACAATCTTGCCATCCAAATCTAGGACCATAAGGCCTTCGCTCATGCTACGCGAGATTTGATCAAATTCGTCGGAATGTCGCTTTAAGGCTAAAAGCTGAGCATCTAATTCTTTTCTTTGGTTGTAGATACGTCTAAGAAGCGGAGAAAGCTCTGGATAAACATCGTTTTCTAGTGGATTGTCCAAGTCTAGCGTATTAAGAGGTTGAACAATTTTCTTGGACATTCGTTGTGCAAGAATAAAAGAAAACGCCCAAGAGACAGCCAAAACCAAAAGCAGTGGCAAAATCATGTTGAGTGCAATACTTATAATAGAAGAACGGCTTGTTGCAATTCGTAAAACAGAACCGTCTGATAATCGTTTTGCATGATAGACAATTACTTCCAGCTGTGTGCTTGAATATCTGGTATTTTCACTTTTGCCGTTTGTCAAAGCTTCAACAAATTCTTGGCGGTCTGCATGACTGTCCATTAGACTGGCATCTGCCATGTTATCAAAAAGGACTGTTCCGTCAGAAGCAATCCAGGTTAGTCTGTAACGCTCGGCATGTGTGGCTTCTATTGCTTCTAGAAAATCCAAGCCGGAAATTTCTACTCCTTCAGCTGCAATGTTCAGTTCATCTTCAAGTTGAAGAGATTGGCTGTTTGAGTAACTGTTATAGAGAATTTCAGATATCAATATAAAAGAAAGCAGAAGAACTACTGTCGCAACTGCAAGAATTGCATACATGATTTTTTTTGTCATTGTTTATCTTCCGTAAAAGCAGATGCGTATTCATACGCAAAATCAGAATCTAAGCCGTAGCCTACATTTCTAACTGTTCTGATTAGATTGCCATAATTGATATCCCCATAGTTTCCCAGTTTCTGCCTAAGGGTTCTTATGTGCATATCTACAGTTCTGGACTCTCCATAATATTCAAAGCCCCAAATATCGTTAAAAAGTTTGTCTCTTGAAAACACCATTTTAGGATTTTTCATAAATAGTTTTAGAAGCTCAAATTCTTTAAAGGTCAGCGGAACTTCTTCACCTTTTATCTTTACGGTGTGCTCATCTAAATTAACAACAAGATCTTTGACTTTAAGAATATTTGTTGGCTCTTTATCCTTGTAGCGCCTTAAAACTGCCTTAACACAGGAAACTAACTCCATAACACCAAAAGGTTTTGCAAGATAGTAATCTGCGCCCATATCAAGGCCTTTGACTTTATCATATTCAGAGCCCTTAGCTGTTGCCATAATGACAGGGATATTTGCAAAAGAAGGTGTGCTTTTTATGCGTTTTAGAAGCTCAATTCCATCCAAATTCGGCAACATAATGTCTAGCATAATCAGTTCCGGGAGCTTTTCTGAGGATTTTTTCGTGATGTCTTTTAAATTTGAGTTTGCATTTTCAAGTGCATTCCAAAAGACTAGCCCATCCTCAAAACCTCTAGCCTCAAAGCCAGTAGATTGTAGAGCGTAAACTTCAATGTCTCTAATACTTGCATCATCTTCAACGCACCAAATCATCTTCACCCCTCCGCTTCATGCTCGCCAGTAACAGAAAACACCACCCACTGAGCGATATTCACCGCATGATCGCCAATACGCTCAAAGTACTTTGCAATCATCAATAAATCCAGTATATATTCCCCTTCGGACTTATTCAAAGCAATTCTTTCTATGAGTTCTTTTTTCACTCCCAAAAAGAGCGCATCTACAATATCATCCTCTTTTACCACGCCCCTAGCAAGGTCCAAGTCTTTATTCACGTAGGCGGTGACACTCTCCACCACCATCTTTTTTGCACTATCTCCCATCTTCTGCAACGTAGTGCCATCCAATTTGCAATTGTGCTTGTCATCCTCATCCAGAAATCCGATAATCTCCGCAATATCTTCCGCCTGATCCCCAATACGCTCCATATCAGTTATCATCTTTAATGCCGATGATATTTGCCTTAAATCTCTCGCTACAGGTTGTTGATGCAATAGTAATTTAAGACACATAGACTCAATTGACCTTTCCTTTTGGTCAATCTCACAATCCAACGGTGCAACCTTCTTGGCAAGTGCGCTTTTTCCACTAGTTAATGCCTTAGTAACAAGATCAATAACTTCCTCACATAAAGCACCCATTTGAATCAATTCTTTGTTTAACAAATCCAGCTGTTCATCAAATCTATTTCTCATATCAACCAAATCTCCCGGTAATGTAATCTTCTGTTCTCTTATCCTTAGGCTGTTCAAACATCATTTCAGTATCGCCATATTCAATTAATTTACCCAAAAGGAAAAACGCAGTATAGTCAGAAATTCTTACAGCCTGTTGCATGTTGTGAGTGACAATAACAATTGTGTAGTCTTTTTTTAGTTCCATGGCCAATTCTTCAATTCTTGAAGTAGAAATAGGATCAAGAGCACTGGTAGGTTCATCCATAAGAAGAATCTTTGGTTGAACCGCCAAAGCCCTAGCAATACAAAGTCTTTGTTGTTGTCCACCAGAAAGGCCTAGAGCATTCTTCTTTAGCCTATCCTTCACTTCATCCCAAATTGCAGCAGATTTAAGAGATGTCTCTACAATCTCATCTAATTTTGCCTTCCCTTTAATTCCATGCGTTCTAGGCCCATACGCAATATTGTCATAGATACTCATAGGAAAGGGATTTGGCTTTTGAAAAACCATACCAATTTGACGTCTTAATTCGTTAACATCCGTTGTACTGCTATAAATATCTTTGCCTTCATATTGGACTTGACCAGTAATTTTGACTCCTGGAATCAAATCATTCATTCTGTTTAGAGTTTTTAAAAAGGTTGACTTACCACAACCAGAAGGCCCAATTAAAGCCGTGATGCTCTTTTCCTCTATATCTATATCTACATTGTAAAGTGCTTGTTGAGTGGTATACCACAAACACAAATCGTGTACCTGAATTATACTTGCCATATTCTTAAAACCTCTTTATTTCTTCTTCATCTTTCTTCCAGTCAAAGAAGCACAAATATTAATAATGAATGCCAATATCATCAAAATTGCAGCTATTGCATACGCAACCTCAAACTCTCCTTGGTCTTTTGCATAGAAATAAAGTGCAACAGTCAAGGTTGCACCTGCACTATTTAAACCTTCAAAGAAACCATTTAACGAATGAGCAAAACCGGCTGTAAACAGCAAGGCTGCAGACTCTCCTAAAACTCTGCCACACGAGAGAATGCAACTTGTGACAATTCCATCTACACAAGAAGGCAAAACCACTGTCCTTATTACTCTCCATTTACCAGCGCCCAGACCAAAAGCTCCTTCTCTATAGCTTTGGGGAACTGTCTTCAGACTCTCTTGGGTTGTCCTCATGACAGTAGGTAAATTCATAATTACCAAAGTTAGTGCTCCAGCCAAAAGAGAGGTCTTAAACTTAAGAAACTGGCAAAAAAATAGCATGCCAACCAGTCCATAGACTATTGATGGCACTCCGGAAAGAGTTTCAGAAGCATAGTCAATAATCTTTACAAGCCTCTTGTTTGTAGCATATTCACACAGATAAACCGCAGCGCCAACACCCAAAGGAAGAACAACAATAAGAGTTGCAATGATTATATAAACCGTATTTAAAATGTCTGGCAAAATTCCAATATTTCCACTTAGGTAACTTGGCTTTGTGGAAAGTAAATTCCACGAAACATTCGGAAGACCTAATATCAAAACATACAAGACAAAGAAAACTACAATTGCACTAACAATTGCAGTTGAAGCAAACATGAGAGTTTTCAATAAATTAGAGTAAAGTTTTCTTTGGTTTTTAACTCTCATCTTAATGCTCCTTATCCTTTTTCAAGATTGAATTCAAAATAGCATTAACCATTAGAATAAACAGATAAAGCACTAATGCTATTGAGAACAACGCTTGTTGCTGAAGGCCTTCAGAATAAGCCATTTCGCTTGCAACAGCTGTAGTAAGGAATCTAACACTTTGGAACAAACTGGGCATATTAGCAACGTTACCGGAAACCATCATTACAGCCATGGCTTCACCAATGGCACGTCCAACCCCTAGAACTATAGAAGCCGCAATTCCACTCTTTGCAGCAGGAACGGAAACCCTAAAAACTGTCTCTGTTTTATTTGCACCAAGTGCAAACGAAGCATCTTCGTATTCCTTTGGAACAGCATCAAGAGCATTGACGGAAACTTTAATAATTGAAGGAAGAATCATTACAGAAAGAACCAGAATTGCAGCAAGAAGACTTGAACCGTCTGGTACATTAAAAATCTCCCTTATTCCTGGAACAATGACCAACATGCCAACCAAACCGTAAACCACAGAAGGAATTCCAGCAAGAAGATCTATAGCAGACATTAAAACTGCTTTCACCGCTTTTGGAGCAAACTTTGACATATAAACTGCAGTAAAAAACCCAACCGGAACACCCAAAAGAATTGCTCCAGAAGTTCCATAAATGCTTGTTAAAATAAAGGGTAGAATTCCAAACAATGGCTCAGAAGCCGTGGATGCCCATTTTTTTCCAAACAAAAACTTAAAAATACCTATTTTTGCAATTGCTGGAGTTCCACTGATTAAGAGATAAATTGTAATCAGAAGAACACTCGCGACTGTCAAAAGACCGCATGCAAAGAACAAGCCTTGCATAACGGTCTCTATTCGCTTTTTGCTCGTTAAACTTGCCATCTTCAATTTGCTGATACAGCACCGGCTGCCGATATTATTGATGAAGCCTCACTAGAAAGTGCATAGTCAAAGAATGCCTGTGCCGTACTTGAGAGGGCTGTACCCTTCTTTGTTACAAGCACGAATGGACGCTGGATTGCATAACTTGAATCTCTGACTGTGTCTTCACTTGGAACAACTCCATTCACCATTAAAGCCTTTACTGTATTCTTTACAGCTGCCAAAGAAGCATATCCTATTGCGGCTGGATTCTGAGCTACTGTTGTTATCACATCACCAGTTGAGGTTAGTTCCTGACGGTATTGGCAAACGTCTGCTGTTTTTGTAATGGTTTCAAAACCATCTCTTGTACCGCTACCTGCTTCACGGCCTATAAGAACTATTTGAGCATCTTGCCCACCAACTTCCTTCCAGTTTGTAATCTCGCCTTTAAATATTTTGGCGATTGTTTCTACATCTAACCCGTCTACTGGATTGTTAGGATTAACAATAATAGCTATTCCATCATATGCAAGAACTGTCTGGTTGAGACCTTCTGCAATTTCAGAATCCTTTAGATTACGGCTTGAAAGTCCAATATCACAACGACCTTCTAGGACAGCTTTAATTCCAGAACCCGAACCTGTTGGGTTGTATGTAAAAGAAACATCTTTGTGCTTCTCCATAAATGCTTCACCTAAAGCTCCAATTACTTTTTCCATTGAGGTTGAGCCGTCTGTTGAAACTGTCTTTGATGCTTCATTAGAGCCACCAGCAAACAAACATGTCATAATCATTAAAACCATAAACATTGTTAATACTTTTTTCATATTCATCTCCTGTTTACGGCAAGACAATAACATTGCAATGTAAAATTGAAAGCGTTGTATTGTAAAAGCTTTGTAAAAACCTCATAAAAATGTTAATCTCTATTAACGAGGAGAAATATTGTGGAATTAGTTGAAAGAGCTATTGTTTTTGCTACAAACGTTCATGCGGGCATGCGACGCAAACAGTCCACCCTTCCATATATATTACACCCTGTTGAAGTGGCAGCCGTTGTGGGATCAATAACAAGCAATCAAGATGTTATTGCAGCTGGCGTATTACATGATGTAGTAGAAGACACAGAAACTCAAATTCAAGAAATTGAAAAGAATTTTGGAGCAAGAGTTGCACAGCTAGTGGCATCGGAAACAGAAGATAAAAGAAAAGAACTTCCTGCTGACGTTACGTGGAAGGTGCGCAAAGAAGAAGCTCTGGAAATTCTAAAGAATACTAATGACATAGATGTAAAAATTCTTTTTTTGGGCGATAAGTTATCAAACATACGTTCTATTTACTCTTATTGGCAGAAAGAAGGACACAATTTGTGGCAACACTTTAACCAAAAAGACCCCGTTCAGCAAAAATGGTATTATTATTCTATTTTAAATTATACAAAAGAACTTGCTGATACTTTAGCATGGAAAGAGTATAATTGGTTAGTTCAAGAAATTTTTAAGGACATCCCCAACATTAATGAGGAGTAATAAGAATATGAGTAATGAAGTAACATCTAGTATTAACAACAATGTGCTAACAATTTCGCTCAACGGACGTATAACTTCTTCCAATGCAGCTGAAGTTGAAAACAAAATAAACGAAATCCGTGCAGCAGCAAAAGGTTTAACTATTGTAATAGATGCCAAAAACCTTGAATACATCTCTAGTGCTGGTTTGCGTATTCTTCTTAGATTGCGCAAGGAAGAAGCAAATTTAAAGATGATAAACGTTTCTTCTGAAGTCTATGACATCTTGGACATGACTGGTTTTACAGAAATGATAACAGTACAAAAAGCGTATCGTCAGCTTTCTGTAGAAGGTTGTGAAATAATTGGAAGAGGTTCCAATGGTGCTGTTTATAGATATGATCCTGAGACTATTGTAAAAGTATACTTCAATTCAGATGCTCTGCCAGAGATTAAAAGAGAACGAGAATTGGCTCGTAAGGCTCTTGTTCTTGGAATAAATACAGCAATTCCTTATGATGTTGTCCTTGTTGGTGAAAGTTATGGAACGGTGATGGAACTTCTTGAAGCAACATCGCTTTCAAAAATGATAAAAAAAGATCCAGAGAATTTAGACGCTCCTCTTAAATACTTTGTGGACATGTTAAAGCAAATTCACAACACGCAAGTGAAGCCTGGTGATATGCCAGACATGAGAACAGTTGCCTTAAGTTGGGCCAAATTCGACAAAGATTATTTACCAGAAGAAATTGGCAACAAACTCTATGCAATGGTAGAAGCTGTTCCACAACAGCAAACCATGTTGCATGGAGACTATCATACAAACAATGTCATGGTACGCGATGGAGAAGCTCTACTAATTGACATGGACACTCTTTGCGTAGGTCACCCAATCTTTGAGCTAGGCTCAATGTTTAATGCATTTGTTGGTTTTTCTGAGCTGGACCATGAAGTAGTTATGAATTTTCTCAAAATTCCATATGAAACAACTACTCTATTTTGGCACAAGGCACTTGCCTTGTATCTTGGCACCACAGATGAAGCTCGTCTTACAGAAGTTGAAAACAAGGCTAAGATTATTGGTTACATGCGTTTATTGCGCCGTACAATACGCAGAGATGTAGAAAATAAAGAACAACTAGTAGAATTCTACAAATCACAGCTTATTGAATTGGTTTCAAAAATAGACGAACTAACGTTCTAGAGGTTTTTGGAAAAACCTCTAGAAAACCTCTAGAAAACCTCTAGAAAACCTCATTTAATTACAGAAAAAGTTATTTTTGGCGTACCCTCTGCTGGATTCCAAGAAAGAATTGCACCAAATTTAACTTCTAAGGAAGAGCTCAAAGCTCCAAGTAATGGAGCAAGTGTTGCATATACTCTAAGCTGAATAATCTGTTCAAAGGTCTTTAGAGAAATAGAATAAGAACAATCATATTGAGTATCTAAAGAAATTCTTTTTACGTATAAACTTAGAACTCTTATTCCATTATGAATCTCAAAATTAAACAAATTAATATTTCCGGAGCCAAGAAGACTGAGATCCTTTGAACTGACTGTGTACTGTGCTGAACCACCAAAGGAGATGGCAAACTTAAATACAGGAAAAACAACCCTAAATGATAAACTTGGATTGACATCTTCTAGTGCAAATTGAACTTTATAGCCTTTACTTGTATTAAGCCCAATACCTGTGGCAGTTACACTAGCATACGAGACTAAGAATGTGTTGTGAAACGAATTTGCAATACCTTTGTTGGAAAATACCAAATTGTTGGTTATGTAGTCTGCAATTTCAAGCCGTTTCCCTGCGTCAAAATAATGAACATAAGAGGGTTGGACTTGGAAATCAAAATGCAAACTACCATTGACAAGTTTAGAACCAACTGTAACTGGCAAAGAAAGTGGGCCAAATTCAAGATTATTGGTTCCCCAAATTCCCAAGTTAAAAGTACCACTTTCATTGAGGTAACCAGACATATTAAAAACATACTGTCCAGTGGGATCTGCCACTGTCCAAGTCAAACCTGCTCCGTTCATGACATCAATATAAGAACCAAGAGGCAAGAGTGCACCATCTGTCATATGCTCAAAAGCATTGTATTTCTTTGAAGATGTAAGGACCTCCAACTTACTAGAATCAAAACTCTGAGCCTCAAGAGTAAAATGAGACGTTGAAACTTTTTCTTCTAGGTTTAAGGCCTCAACTGAAATAGTATTAAGTACAGCGCCTTCATAAAGATTACTTGAAAAAAGAACTGTTTCATTTAAGCGTAAAGGGGCATTAACTCCACCATTTACATTAGCTTTTGATAGCCTAAAACTGCCATCATTGAGAATAAATTCACCATATCCACCAAGAATTGGGCTATTGTTTTCTGAATTTTCCATTTCAAGTAAAGAAAGAACTGTTGGAAACCAAGTAAAAGACAAGAGGTTTTCTTCTGTTCCAGAAGACAACGACAAAGAGAAAATCCTCATTGGATTTGGACTTTCATAAAGTTCAATACTCATATCTTGAAGGTTAAGGATTGCAATATTATCTTCCCCGTTTAAGGTATAAATAAACGCAACCCGTCCGTCCTTACAATTTGTAAGAGAAGAGGCTACAGCTCCATAGCCAAGAGAAACAGAAGATATAAATTCATAATTGTTATCATAAAGTTCCAAGAAGGTCTCCTGCCCTTTTGCTACATACAAAAGAACTCCAATATCTGTGAAAACTCCACCACGAGCATCCTTGTCATAAAAAATAAAGGTTTTAAGGATCTTGCCATCTCGGGTCATGATCTTAACGCAGTTAGAATTCTCAAGAACATAAGGAATAAGAAGTTTTACGCCATCTTGGGAAACGGAATACTCGTCAGCATAAGATAATACATCACATAGTTTAGAGCTCTTACTAAGATCAGAAGTAAGGGTATACAAGCCAAAAGAAGCACCATCATGAAAAATTATTGACCCATCTTGCAGAGCCTTAATGCCATCAAAAGAACCAAGATTTGCATAGCTTTCCAATTTTGAACTTTTAACTAAATTGCTTGGAACCTCAATAGATTCATAAAAATCAGCCCATAAAGTTTTAAACTTAACTCCAATTGTATCTTCAATTATTTTTGCGGTGTCCTTAAACCAATTAATTCTCCCAAACTTAACAAAAATCTCATAGACAGCATCTGTTCCATAGGTATCACACAAATAGGTAAGAAAAGCACCCCCAAAGATATAGGGTAAAAGTGAAGAAGGATAGGTATCTCTTGCACCAGAAATTTCTATCCAAGAAGGAAATTTTCCCTCAAGTTTAGCTTGGTAGACAATTCTATATGAATAAAGATCATTCATTCTTCCATAACCATCTAAACTTTCTGTAGCAACAGCAATGCCTTCAGTCATGGATTGGTACGAATAAAGGAAGGTGGACGGATTAACAGAATCTCCAAATATATTGGCTAAACCTTGCCAAAAAGAACTACGAAGATTCATTGTAAAAGCATGAGTAAGTTCGTGCTTGAATATAGAAGTCAGTGTCTCCGAGAAAGAAGTAAGACTACCTTTGTCTGCAATAACATTATACAAAACAATGTGATTTGAAGGACTTGGCGTAAAGTAAGCATTCAAAACTTTAACCTTTGAGGTAAGTATTACAGGCAAATGCAAATCAGGATCTACATGAAACAATGAGCAAAGATAGTTATAGGTATCTTCACAACAACTAGCAATTACAGCCGCACTTTCTTCGCAAGATTCATCATAAATAATTGTAAAATGCGTTGTCTCAACTTCAAGCAAATTGGATGCAAAAATAGCCTCAAATGAAACGAATAATAAAAAAATAAGCACTAAAAACCTTTTATGGGCCATTATTTTATACTCTCAAATCTTTAGCATTTCATTTTTTATATCATATTCCAAAGCCTTTTTTATATGTACTTCAGCACTGGAAATACGAGCCTCAATTTGTTTGAAATAATCGTTAATATCTGCATTTGAGCCCTCTGAAGCAAGAATTAAAGCTTGCCTGCAATAGTCAGAAATATCAGCAACATAATCTCTTGCTTCCTTTACATCTTTATCTGTCTTGTCATCATACAAGTACACGGAAAGAATTCTCAAAAAGCTCTTTTGACATCTGATAATCTCATTTAACATGAGAACAGAACTTTTAGATTTAATACTAAACTTGCTAGAAGAAATGAGATCGTAAAATTTAGCACATAGCTTACGCATTCTTGCAAGTCGCTTTAAAGAATGTTTGAGGACATTAGAGCCAACACCTGTCTTATTTGTAATAAAAAGGGTCAAAAGGTAAACTAAAAACCAGAAAATACAAGTGGAAATCATTTTTTCAAGTGCACTCATCTTAGTCCTCCTTTCTGTAACTAACCGTCAATTGTGGATATGGCACATCAATATTGTTATTAAACACAGCAGTATAAAGTTGCTCACTCAAATCCCACGTAACAGGCCAGTAATCCTCATTTCTACACCAAAATTTAACATCATAGTGAACAGCAAAATCACCATTAAAATTATATCTTGCAGTAGGTGCAGGGTCAGAACACACCAACGGATGAGCACTCACAACCTTCAAAAGAAGCTTTTGAACAGCCTCGTAGTCTGCGTTATAATCCACCTCAACTGGCAACACTATACGTCTAAATTCATTAGCCGAATAATTGACTATATTTGCACTAAACACTTTGGAATTAGGCAACATCACTTTCTTGTTATCTGGAGTTGCTAGCACCGTATGCATCAAAGTCAGCTCTTTAACAGTCCCACCAACGCCATCAATCTCCACGTAATCGTTTTCCTTAAACGGATGCGTTGTCACCAACATAAGGCCATTTGCAACACTTCCAATCAAGTCCTTCACAGACAGCCCAATTGCCAAAGTCAGCGCCGATACCGCACTCACAAATCCCGATAATGGCAAGCCCAAGACCGATAAACAGTACAATATTAAGCATAAATACAACACAAACTTAACAATGGTCAGAATAAAATGAACCAATGCAGTGTCAATATCACAAGCCAGCACACCAACCTTAACCAGTTGAAGAATATTTTTAATAATTAGTACACCCAAAAAGAATGCAACAATTGCTGTAAAAAGTTCAAACCCCGAATTTTCAAAATAATAAACTGCCTTGTTCCCAATTTCTTCAATCACTGCCACGACTCCTTTTCAGCTAATAAATTCTTTTCCCCAATAATACACTATGCTTTAAATCACTGATAGTGGAGTGGATAAAATATTTTCTGAGAGCATCAGCACCCTATTTTGCGAACATATTATTGCTCCACTTCCCCTTGAAAAAGGAGAAACAACTTTTACAGAAGAAAAAGCAGAAGCCATTGCCTTATTAGGACTTGCGGTACGCTTGATTTCTATTGGAGTTATTGTTTGATCTTTTTCAATGATAAGATTTACTTCTTTACCTTCCCTATCCCTGTAGTAATAGAACTTTGCTTGAGAGCCTCTGTAAATACATCCTTTAATAAGTTCAGAAATAACATAGTTTTCTAAAAAAGCACCACTTGAGGCCCCATTGCAAAGCGTCACTGGATTTTCCCAACCACAAAGATAACAACATAAACCTGTATCCCAAAAATACAGTTTTGGAGTCTTTATTGTGCTGGTTAGAAGGTTATTAGAATAGACATCTAAAAGAAACACAATCCCCAAAGACTCTAATATTCCTAACCAGGTTTTTGCAGTGGGTTGCGATATGCTAGCAACATCCGCTAAAGTGGCATAGTTTACAAGATTTGAGTTTATTGCTGCACAAGCAGTAAGAAATTTCTTAAACTTATAAATATCTTTAATCCCTGTATCCTCAAGAACATCTCTCATCAAATATGTATCTATGTAAGAATCGTAATATATTTTTCGCATGCGTGAAGACATTTTCAATGTTGCAGGGTATCCTCCATTGAAAATTCTTTCATATACTTCCGTTATCTCAACACTTGGTCGTGCATCACAATACGAGACCAAGGAATCATATGAGAAATCTATGTCTTTATCTGAAATAAGGTTATTTTTTTCGTCAGATGAAAGACCATATAAGTTAAGAATAGCAACCCTTCCAGTTAGCGTTTCACTTGCTTTTTTGAGTAAACCAAACTTTTGAGAACTCGTAAGCCAAAAAAGCCCTGTATCATTGCTTTCATCACAAATTAGCTTTATTTGTTCAAATAACTCAGGTGCTTTTTGAACTTCATCAATTATGATTGGAGGTTTGAACATTTGAAAAAAAAGAGAAGGATCCTCTTTTGCAATTCTTCTCTGCGTATCATCATCCATTGAGACATATGTTCTTTTTTCAGTTGTCTTTTGAAGATGCTTAAGCATTGATGTCTTGCCAACTTGTCTAGGTCCAGTAAGCAAAACAGCTTTAAAACAGGCCGATGTCTCAAGAAAAAGTTTCTCTATTTGTCTATTTATATACACAACAAGCTCCTGCTAATCTAAAATCAATTTTATTTTAGCAACCTTTTTCTTATTAAACAAGCTTATCTTCTCTCAACAATTTGTTTTGGTTCATTTTTAAGTCCGATATAGCTTTAAGCTCAGCATCAACCTTCTGTTGAAGCTCAGATTTCTGGTTTTCTATTGCCATAATTTGGTTGTTCAAGTGAGTCATTTGATCTGAAAGCTGTGAAAGTTTCATCTCATGAATTTCAATATCCTGTTGCATCTTAAGATGTGCAAGCTCATGTTTCTTTTTCTCAATGAAGGTTTCTTGGTTGTAAATTTGACTGCAACATTCTTTAAGCTCTTTTGGTGCATCAGCATCATACCAATACTCCATACCTTCAGCTAAAATCTTGCCATATTGAGTAAACTTTTCAACAAGCTTATTCATTATTTGATTTTCTTCTGCCTGAAGTGCTCTAAGTCTACGGCCCCCCTCTCCATATGCACCCATACTTACAAGTGAGCCTTGAGCTTGGTCTACTATAGAGGCTTGGTCTTTTAATGTGCTTTTATAGTTTCGTTTCATTGAACGAATGTCTTCCATCTCTGCAAGAATCTCTTGAGCTCTTTCGCCTGGAACTTCTCTAAAGTCTCCAGAATCATACAATTTTTTACCTGTTTGCATAAAAACAGAATCAAGGCTCTTTTTTAGTGCTTCAAGTTTTTTTTCGTATAAAGGCCTTAGAAATCTAGATTCAGGGCTCAATTTTTCTATTTTTGCCTCTACTTCTGCAACTTTTTTTTCATATTCACGCATTGGAGAGAGACATCGGTCTAACCTAGAGGGAAGATTGCCAGCTGACTGGACCTCAATTGCAACAGCTCCTAGCATGGCCTTAAGGACCTCAAAACGAGCGTCAAGCTTTTTCATGGAGATTTTAGTTTTCTCCATTTGCTCGCCACCTACGGACATGTTCTTAAGTGCATCCTGAAGGGCTGTGATTTTTTCGTCAACTTGGTCTTTTTGGTTGACTATCTCACAGAGTTCTTCAAAAGCCGCCTGACTTGGGACGTAGTTTATGCTGGCATGCCATGGGGCTGCTGTGTTTCCAAGTTGCCTATGTAAATCAGTGAGATTGGCCTGTGCTTTCTCTATCTCCTTGGATAGAGCTTCAATTTCTGTGTTTAGACCTGACATGACTCAAATTGTAACATATTAGAAAAAAACAGTCTGCAAATAAAATCCAAAATACTGTATACTTGTTTAGACACTTCACAAAACGACTTCATAAAGGAGCATATTTCAAAATGGCAGATTCCATTGCAGATATCAGAGGACAGAAAATTAAAGAGCTTGTGAAAGAAATGCAGCTCTACAATAATCCAAAAGAAATTGAAGAGATGAGAAAAGTTATAAAAAAGAATGTACCTTTTTTAATGAGAGGAAATCTCTTGGCTTATCTCTATATCACTCGCCATGAAACTTCAACAGATCAAGGAAAATCTAATAGATTTCATAAACCGGGAGCAGAAGAAAGAAAGGCACCAGTAAGATCTCTAGAAAATACTGTTTCTTTCTACATAAGCGTAGGAAAAGCAAGTAAGAGTTCTCCAAAAGAACTTGCAGAGTTTATTTGTGAGAAGGCAAATATTGCTAATGATGCAATAGTGGCAATAGCCTATAAGCAGAATTATTCCTTCATTCATATCAAGAAAGAGGCCTCAGAGGGCATCATTGAAGCTATAAATGGTCAAACCTATAAAGGTCGTAAGGTCAAGATAAACTACAGCAAAGACAAGGATGTTGAATAGGTGAAAATAAAATGTGTTTCAGTTGGTATCCTTGGTACCAACTGTTATATTGTTGAAAATGATGGGTTCTCTGCAGTAATTGATCCTGGGGAGAACCCTTCTCTTATACAGAAAGTTATTGAACAGACTCTTTCACAGCCTCTAACACATATAATTTTAACTCACGGGCATTTTGACCATGTGGGAGCTTTAAATGACATTCACAAACTCCACCCAGAGGCGGTGGTTGCAATAAGTGAAAAGACAAGTATTTCTACCCAAAATGTGCAACATCAGGCTAAATACATACTAGGAAACTACTACAATGGAACCTGTTTTGGTTTAAAAGATTTTGAAATTCCCAAACCCACTTTACTTCTCAAAGACGGAGATAAGATTGGCCCTTTTAAGGTTTTATACACGCCGGGACATACTGCAGATTCTATTTGTTTATACATGAAAAGAGAATCTGGCACAAATGGCATTCTTTTCTCTGGCGATACCCTATTTTCCGGAAGTTATGGAAGAACTGACCTAGGTGGCTCATTTGAGGACATTAAAATATCGCTAGAGCGAATTCTTGCTCTACCAAAAGACACAATTGTTTTTCCTGGACATGGAGAAAGCACAACAATAGAAGACGAACAGTACCTATTGTGATTGAACTGTTTGTATAAAAGATTTATTCTCAATATATGAAAATAATTCTTGCTAGCTCAAACGAACACAAAAAAATGGAAATTGAGCATCTTTTTATAGGACATCAAATTCTTTTACCCAAGGATCTGGGTTTAGAATTTGACTGTATTGAAGACGGAACAACCTTCATTGACAACGCAATGATTAAGGCAAAGGCACTAAAAGACGTCTTAAAAGGTGTTAATCTAGAAGATTATGCTGTTCTAGCAGATGATTCTGGACTTATTGTTGATGCCATTCCTAACCTTCTTGGTGTTAAAACAGCTAGATTTGGAAGCAAAGATGGAATTACTTTGCTAGAAGCACATGAAAGAAACCAACTCCTCCTTAATATGCTGAAAGGACTTGAAGAGTCAAAGAGAACTGCTAGATTTATTTGCTCAATGGTTCTGCTTAAGGATAACTGGACTATCTACTGTGTACAGGAAACTACAGAGGGTAAAATACTAGAAGATGAAATTGGGCAACATGGGTTTGGCTTTGACCCTGTTTTTTATTGCAATGAAGCAAAAAGCCCAATGGCACTACTTCCTGAAGAAACTAAAAATAAATACAGCCACAGGGGAAAGGCTGCAAGATCAATGCTTAAATTAATTAGCTAGGGAGAAACAAGCTATGCAAATATTAAACTACATGAACTCTCATTTGTTTGACTTTATTCAACTTTTTGATTTCATCCTATTTACCATAGGATTATGGCACCTCTTTGACAAATGTAAGGTCAACAAAAAATGGGCATTAGTCCCTGTGCTGAGAGTCTTTAGACTTTCTGAGTGTGCCGATGTGGATGAAATTGGAATTCCCTGGTTCATCATGGAACTTCTTTTGGGGATAGGAGAATTCCTTGAAGCACTTGCTATTTCAGAACAATTTTCAAATGTATTGGGCATTATTGTTCTTCCAATTTCTATTTGTGTTCTATTTTTTAGAATCAAAGCCTACTACAATCTAACAAAAGTATTCCAAGTAAGAAGAAAAAAGAGTTGGACTTTCCTATGGGTAACCATAGCTGGCGTACCAGCCATGGTTTTTGGTCTTTCAAAGAAGTATCAACCATACAAAACTGTAGATGAAGAAGATTTAGACGACACCAATCTAGATGGAAATGTTGAAGTAAAAGACAAAGGCCTTAGCGTTGATCTTAAGTCAAGAATAGAAACAAAGGCTTTTGGGCTAAAGAAAAAATGCATTCTAAAAGATATTCGTTTCAATATTGAACCAGGAAAAATGGTTTTACTTCTTGGTGGCTCAGGCGCCGGAAAATCCACACTCTTAAATGCAATAACTGGTTATGAGCCAGCAAAGGCCGAGATTCACCTAAATGGACGTAATGTATACACAGAATTCCATGAAATTCAACATGATATTGGTTTTGTTCCTCAGCAGGATCTTATTAGGTACAACGACACCATTAAGAGAACAGTTTCAGACTATGCAAAACTTAGACTTCCTACTAGTGTGAAAAAAGATGAAGCCACTGAAGAAATTGAGCAAACTCTTGATATTTTTGGTCTACTACCAATTGAAGACAATGTAGTAGCAAAGCAGTCTGGAGGCCAAAAGAAGAGAACTTCAATTTCTATGGAATTTGTTACCAAGCCTTCTTTATTTATCTTAGACGAGCCCGATTCTGGCTTGGATGGAGTTCTAGCCTATGATCTTATGCAGAGACTTCACAACATTTCAAGAACTGGAAAAATTGTCATTGTCATCACACACTCTCCAGATAGAGTTCTAGAGCTTTTTGACGAAGTTATTGTTATTGCAAAAGACGAGAAAAGGACTGGACGTTTGGTATTCTACGGCCCAGTTGATGAGGCAAAAAAGTTCTTTGGAAAAGAAAAAATGGAAGATGTTGTTAAGATGATCAACAGAAAAGAAGAAGGTGGCGACGGCCTAGCAGATGAACTTATGGAACGCTTTGAAGAAGAGAGGAAAGCCAAATGAAGAAAATGAATTTTAAGCAATACAGAGGCTGGATTAGACAGATTCCTATTTATGTTGGAAAGTTTTTCAGAATGTTCATTAACATTGGAGACTGGAAAGTTGTTGCAATGGCAGCTCTAATTGCTGGCCTTGTTTCCTACGTTATCAAAGGTTCTTTTGGAGTTAACATGGAAGGGACCTTGAAGGGTTCCCTCGCACTATCTTGTATTTGTATTTGGAATGGATTCTTCAATTCTGTACAAGTTATTTGTAGAGAAAGAGAAATTGTTAAACGCGAGCATAGGTGTGGAATGTCTTTAAAAGCTTATATTTCTGCTCATGTTATTTATCAGGCATTCCTCTGTTTCTGCCAAGCCTTTGTTACAACTGGTGTGCTCTATCTAACTAGAATCAAATTACCACTTCACGGAACAATTTTACCGTTACTTGGTTTAGAATTGTTAGTAACATTGTTTCTTATCACCTTCTCTGCTGATATGCTTGCTCTTGTAATATCAGCTATCTCAAAGACAACAACAGCGGCAATGACAATTATGCCGTTTGTTCTTATTTTTGAGCTTTTGTTCTCAGGTGCTGTATTTACACTTCCAGAAGGAGCTGCCACTATCATTTCCTACCTTACAATTGCAAGAGTTGGTATGTGCGCTCTTTGTGCTGTTGTTGGCTACAATGCTCTCCCAATGACTACAGTATGGAAAATGCTCAAGCAATTCCAAAACATTGAATATGAAGGAGATACGCCAATTAAGAACATTGTGGTTGCAATGGAAAGTCAAAACAAGGTTGATGATTTTTGCATGAAAATGGGACAAGAGAGTCAAAACCTAGAGTATGCGACAACTGCAGAAAATATAAGTGATCTTTGGAGTGCCCTTCTTATCTTTGCTATTCTCTTTGCAATCATTGCTCTTATTTGTCTTTCAAGCATTGATAAGGACAAGCGCTAATTGTTACTTGAAAAAGACTTACAGCATTATGCGCATTTTCATTTTCCTATAAACCGCTTTGTTTTGGCTCTTACACAGAAACCAATGCGTCTTTTGTACAAGTTAGAACGTAGCGATGCTGAGGTACACGTTTCAGAGAAAGTGATAAATGCTGTGAGAGTCCTATTATACGAGCCAGCGAGAGCTAAAGAAAAATCTACTTGTATGATTTTCTTTCATGGTGGTGGCTTTGTTTTTAATGCTGCCCCACATCATTTTAATCTTGTTCGTAAATTTGTTAAAAATCTTGGCATTAAGTGTGTTTTTGTGGATTATCGGCTTGCGCCAAAATACAAATTTCCTTGCGCGCCAAATGATTGCTTTGAGGTGTATAGATGGATGCTAGAGAACACTCAGGAACTTAACATAGATGCAGAGAAAATAATTCTCTGTGGGGATAGCGCTGGTGGAAATCTTGCTGTTATGACTTGTCTGCGGGCTCGGGATGAAAAGCTCTCCTTACCTCTGGCTCAAATGTTGTTGTATCCTGTTCTTGATCACAAGATGCAGACTAAAAGCTATGAGATGTGTCAGAACACACCAATGTGCAATAGTAGGGATATGGCTAAATATTACAGGATGTATTTACCAGATGAAATGTCTTCTTCAATGGAATATATCTCCCCATATATCTCCCCATTTGAATCAACAAACCTATCTAATCTTCCACAAACATACATTGAAGTTGCCCAATATGACTGCTTACATGATGAAGGTGTAGCCTTTGCACAGGCACTAAAGAATAACAGTGTGAAAGTTGAGCTTCACGAAGTTTCCGGTGCAATGCACGGCTATGACATAGCACAAAATAGCAAGTTCATGGAAAAGATAATGAGGCGGCGAGTAGAATTTATAGAAAACATTTTATAGGGAAAATCTTCTAGAAAAGTATAAAGTAGAACTATAGAAAAAATTTTTTTCAAAAAGTTCTATTTTTTGGATCTCTGGAAAAAAATTTTTCAAATTAGTACTACTTTCCCCTTTGGCCATGTTGCTCAAGAAGATTTTTACTAAAAGTTAGCGTCTTTCAGTTTTGGATTTGCAGTTAATACACAAAAGAGCATATGGGATTGCCCTAAGTCTGTCCTCTGGAATCTTTTGTCCACAGTTAGCACAAATGCCATATTTGCCATTGCGAATTCTAATTAGAGCTTGATCAACAGCATTAAGACGTCCTGCATCCATTTTGCTGATTGCTTCCATTTTCTTGGAAACCATATCATCACAAGCCAGGTCAATACTATCTCTACCACCGGTTGGACCAACAAGCGATCTGAAGTCGTCATCAGATTTCGCAATTTTATGTAAAAGCTCTGATCTCATATCTAGGAGCTTTTCTTCCATCTCTTTCTCAAAAGGAGTCATTTCATAAGCCATGAGACAACACCTCCCCACCAATTCTTTTTTAGGAACATAATATGCATGCGAAAAGCATGATTCGTCAAGCAAAAAAGTGGTTTTATTTAAAATTAATTGTTAAGATTTGTAGAATTTGTTGCTTAACCAACAGAAAGAGGTGTTTTGTAAAAATCATAAACAAATTATTTCTTTCTTGTATTTTCAGGAAACAAAACATCGCCATCATAAAAGCTTTCAGAACTTTCTTGTTCGTTGCTTTTTGAAGCTTTCTTTTTTTTAGATTTTTTTGAAGAACCTTGGACTTCAGTATTAAAGGAATGTCCTGAACTTATAAGCATAGCAATAGGCCTTGTTTCATCCATGTTTGCAAAAACAATTTGTAGAACACTCAATAAAGGAACAGCTAAGAACATTCCAACAATGCCCCATACATATCCAAAAACACTTAAAGAAACAAGAATGACAAATGGACTTAAGTTAAGTTGGTTTCCTTGCAGTCTTGGGTCTATAAAGTTTCCAATAATGTTTTCAGTCAAGATTGTTCCTGCAGCAACTATGAGAATTGGCGTCCAGTTAGGCAAGAATTGAATAATTGCCATAAATATTGTCAAAACTGTGATTACTATACTTCCAATTGTTGGAATAAAATTCAAAACAATGGCTAAAATCCCCCAGAGGAAGGCAAAATCAAGGCCTACAGACTTTGCAACAATATAGAACATTGCGCCAGTTGCAACGCTAACTACTATCTTTATTCCAATGTACTTTGAAACTTGTTTGTTAATCCTATCCCAAATTTTTTGCACCTTATCATCTTGAGTTTCCTCTTCTTCAAAGAGAGAACGAGGCTCAATTTTGTTGTTATAATTGGCCACATAACCCAACTTAGGAATAAGTGTATGACGCTCAAGCAAAAGGAAAACGGTCATGAGAATAGTAACAAGGGCGTTGCTTAGAATGGACATTGCAGAGCTAGAAACAGATTTCAACATTGGCATCACAACACCACCAACCCAGTCTATTTGAATTAAATTAAAAATTGAGAAATCGTCTGGTAGATCTACCCATTTACTAACTAGAGTTTGAACAAAAAGATCTAGATCGTTCAGCTTTGAAGCATAGGTTGGTATTTTACGAATAAGAACATCTACGGTGTAAAAGACAAACCAAACAAAAGCCAGCATAAAAATAATAATTATGAGTACTGCAATTACAGTAGCTAGCCACCCCGGAAACTTTGCTTTCTCAAGCGTGTTCACAAGAGGAAGTACCATAATAAAAATAAAAATTGAAAGCAAAAAGGTTATGCTAACATCTCCCATTAACTTGCAAACTGCCATGAAAGTAATTATGACGAGCATACTAAGCAACGATTTTATATGCTTGAGGTACTTTTCTTTCTTGTCTTGGGTATTATTATTGCTGGAATTCATGCTTAAAAGCATATCCTACCTTGGAAAAACTGACAAGATGACATATCATTGCGGTATGAATCTTAACCAAATAGAAATCATTCTTTGCGACACCCAAGATGGTGCAAACATTGGAAGTGTTTGCAGAGCTATGAAGACAATGGGGCTTACAAACCTCACTTTAGTTACCGATAGAATTTATGATGAAGAAAGAATAAGAACATTGGCCCTTCATGCCTATGACCTCTATGAGAACAGAAAAGAATTTCAAGAGCTCAAAGATGCGGTGTCAGATAGCATTCTCTCGGTTGCAGCAACTAGGCGTGTGGGAAAGGGACGTAAAACAAGTAGAGTTTCCCCTGAAGAATTAGCTCAGAGAATTGCAAACACACCGGCTAAAGATGGCAAAGTTTCTATTGTGTTTGGCTGCGAGTCTAATGGACTTTCAGATGAGCAGGTTAAACAGTGCTCCATGGTGGTCACAATTCCAACCAGCGATGCCTTCCCTTCTCTAAATCTCTCGCAAGCGGTTCAGATTATAGCCTACACCCTTTTTAGAAAGCTTAACGGTTACACAAATACAGACAGCAGTAATATTGTCACAGTCTCACGCGTTTCAAATGCTGTGGAAAATTGCAAAGCTGCTCTTGAAGAACTTGGCTACTTCAAAAATGATGAAGAACGCACCTTCACTTCTGAATTTTTGTCCGATATTCTCACCCGTGCAGCCATGACGGAGGGCGAGGTTAAACGTATAGAAAAAATCTTCACAAAAACAAGCAAGATTGCAACTCATGCAGTTCCAAAGGAGGAAAAACATGAAAAGTAAGGTCTATTTCACAGATTTCAGGACTTACAGTAAGATTTCTCTCATCACCAAATTTGAGAATCTCATCAAGAAGAGCGAGATGTCCAAGATTGATTTTACGGACAAGTTTGTTGCAATCAAGCTTCATTTTGGAGAACTTGGCAACCTAGCTTTTCTTCGCCACAACTATGCTCAGGCACTTGCAAAATATATTAAAAGCCGTGGTGGAAAGCCCTTTTTTACAGATTGCAACACGCTATACACAGGGAGCCGCACCAATGCACTGGACCACATGGAAACGGCCTATGCAAACGGCTTTAATCCAGTTAGCTGTCCAGATGCCCCTGTTATTATAGCCGATGGCCTTAAGGGCACGGACGAAGTAGACCTTCCAGTTCCAGGTGGCTACTACTGCCCCACAGCTAAAATTGGTAGAGCAGTTGCTGATGCCGATATTATTATCTCCCTTTCCCACTTTAAGGGCCACGAAGAAGCTGGCTTTGGAGGGGCACTTAAAAATATCGGGATGGGATGTGGATCTAGAGCAGGCAAGAAAGATATGCATACTTCCGTGCGTCCAGCCTACGACGAGAGTTTGTGCGTGGGTTGTGAAAGTTGCAAGGCTGTGTGTGCCCATGACGTGCAGACTTTTAAAGATGGTAAGATGATTTTTGCAGAAGAAAAATGTGCTGGGTGTGGGCGTTGTCTTGAGGTGTGCCCTACTGGCGCATTATCAACCAAACATGGCTCAGACGACCTCAGGGTACTGAACAGAAAAATTGCCGAGTACACCAAAGCCGTTTTAAATGGCAAGCCCAATTACCATATCTCGCTTGTTGTGGATGTATCGCCGTACTGTGATTGCTATGCATGTAATGACACCCCAATTGTGCCAGATGTGGGAATGTTTGCAAGTGCAGACCCTGTTGCCTTGGATAAAGCCTGCATTGATGCAGTTAACGCCCAAAAGCCTATGGCTCATAGCCATTTGATGGATGCGGACAACCCTTATGACCAGCATTTGGACAACCTTAGCAATAACCACAAGGTCACAGACTGGCGTGATGCAATCAAGTATGCAAAAGATTTGGGCCTTGGAACAGATGAGTACGAGATAATTAATTGTTGAAAGGAGATTTTCATGAAAAAAACAGTTTTAAAGAAATACGCACAGCTTATTGCGCAGTGTGGAATTAACGTGCAAAAAGGCCAAGAAGTTATCATTCAATGTGACCTAGACCAGCCCGAATTCATTAAGATGCTAGTTGAAGAATGCTACAAAGCTGGTGCAGAAAAGGTCATTGTTGATTGGGGCTATCAGCCTCTGTCAAAGCTTCATTATAAGTACAGATCAATGAAGACTCTCACCACCTTAGAAAAGTGGGAGCACGAAAAATGGCAACATTACGTAGATAGAGTTCCTTGCAGAATTTACATTGAATCTGAAGATCCAGATGGTCTTAAAGGCATCAATCAGAAGAAAGTTGCTCAGGCAAGACAGAAGATTTATCCACAAATCAAGAAGTACAGAGACCAGCTTGAAAACAAGTACCAGTGGTGCATTGCAGCCGTTCCTGGCGAAGCTTGGGCAAAAAAGCTCTTCCCTGAGCTTTCCAAGAAACAAGCTGTTGAGAAACTTTGGGAGAAAATTCTTTACACTAGCCGTGTAACTGAAGATCCAATTCAGGCTTGGAAAGACCATAATGAAGATCTTAAAAAGCATTGTGACTACATCAACAGTCTAGGAATTGAAGAACTTCATTATGAAGCTTCAAATGGCACAGATTTCACTGTTGGCATGATTCCACAGGCTCAATTCACCGGTGGTGGTGAAACTAGCCTTCAAGGCATTTTCTTTAACCCAAACATTCCATCTGAAGAATGTTTTATTTCTCCAATGCGTGGAAAAGCTAGCGGTATTGTTTATGCAACAAAGCCTCTTAGCTATCAGAGCCAGCTTATTGAAAACTTCTGGATTCGTTTCCAGGATGGAAAAGCTGTTGAATGGGATGCAGAGAAAAACAAAGATCTTCTTACTGAAATGATTAACATGGATGAAGGTTCTGCTTATCTTGGCGAATGTGCCTTGGTTCCTTATGACTCTCCTATTAGTAACAGTGGAATTTTGTTCTACAACACTCTGTTTGATGAGAATGCTGCTTGTCACCTTGCTTTGGGTGCTGGTTTTGCGGACACAATTAAGGGCTTTGAGAATATGACTCTTGACGAGTGCCACAAACTTGGCGTTAACGATTCTATGATTCACGTTGACTTCATGATTGGATGCAAAGATCTTAATATCACAGCCAAAACTCGTGATGGCAAGCTAGTTCCAATCTTTAAGAATGGTAACTGGGCATTCTAAGTGATTGCACAGCAAAAAGGAAGGTATTATTCTATGAGCATGGAAACATTATTTACAAAAATTAACAAGGGAGAAATCCCTAGCATTAAACTCTATGAAGATGATGTGTGTTTTGTTATTTTAGATATCAATCCAGTGTTAAAAGGCCATGCTCTTGTAATAAGCAAGGAGCCTTATCCAAACATGAATTCATGCCCAGATGAGGTCCTTGCACATCTTATAAAAGTTGCAAAGTTGGTAGATGCAAAACAGCGTAAGGCTCTAAACTGTCAAGGTTCAAATATTATCATCAATAATGACCCTGCCTCAGGACAGGAAGTACCACATATCCATGTCCACGTTATCCCACGTTTTGATAATGATGGACGCAAATATTTTGCACTTCATGATAAATATTCTGATGGTGAGATGGCCCAATATGGAGAGAGGCTCAAGATAAATGTCTAATCTCAATGCTCAACGGAATCAATGATTCCACCAAAGAGGATGTAATCCCCGTCATACACTACAAGGCTTTGGCCACAAGTTGCTGCTTTTACAGGTGTTGTGAATGTTGCTTTCACTTTGTCATTGCCTTCATGTGTGATAGTGCAAGGTACTGGACTTCCAGTTGAGCGAATCTTTGCTTGTGCCTTAAGTCCATCTTCAAAGGAAGTAACAGAAACCCAGTTAAGTTGAGAAGCTGTAACTGAAATGTTTCCAGTATTTTCTTCATAACCTACAACAACTTCATTATTTTGGGAATCAAGGTACAGAACATAAAGAGGACGTGGAGCAGAAACTCCAAGACCTTTTCGCTGACCTATTGTGTAGTTCCATATCCCATTGTGATAGCCTAAAACTTTGCCATCTGTATCAACAATTTTGCCCTTTACTGGTTTTACATCAAGAAGATCTGAGTAATGGCCACTGTAGAAATCTTGACTCTCTGTTTGATCTACAGGATGGAAACCTAGAAGTTGATCTATGTGTCTTGTTTCTGTCTTTTCCATACTACCAAGAGGGAAAAGTGTTCTACCAAGTTGTATTTGCGAAAGTCTATAAAGAAAGTAGCTTTGGTCTTTCTTAGGATCTAATCCACGAAGTAGGCAGTAACGACCATCCTTTTTTTCTATGCGAGCATAGTGTCCAGTGGCAAAGTAATCAAACTGGATGCCGGCTTCTTTTGCATAATCTACCATGGCTCCAAATTTAATCTTTGGATTGCACCAAATACAAGGATTTGGAGTTCTGCCACTAAGGTATTCATCTCTGAAGTTTTTCAAAACAACAGACTCATACAGGTCTGAAATATCTAAAACTGTATGTTCTATGCCTATT
This sequence comes from bacterium, assembly GCA_963649615.1. Taxonomy (GTDB): domain Bacteria; phylum Spirochaetota; class Spirochaetia; order Sphaerochaetales; family Sphaerochaetaceae; genus UBA9732. The sequence continues at coordinate 1,547 of CAVJIN010000017.1, read as the reverse complement.
TTATCGCATATAGCCTTGGCTTTTTCTACGTTTTCAATTGAGCTGGGAGAGAAACAAGCAGTCTTTGTAGGGTCTCCTATAAATGGCTTTTCTTTATTCCAAAGAGTCATGGTAACACCATGAACTTCATAACCTTTTTCTTTGAGAAGATAAGCAACAACAGATGAGTCTATCCCACCACTCATTCCAACTAAGACTTTTTCCATGTGTGGAACTGTACAACAATTAAGCTACTTTGCACAGAGGTACTATTTACAGTAAAATTCAGAATCATGACTAATATGACGAACAATACTTCAAAGAAGATAGTATTTACAGCGCTTTTTGCAGCCTTGATAGCCGTTTGTGGCTTTATTTCAATCCCTGTACCGGGAACGCCAATTCCCATAGTTCTTCAAAACATGCTTACTGTTCTTACGGGCTTAATGCTTGGACCTGTTTGGGGAACAATAGCAACAGTTTTATTTCTAGTTGCAGGGGCTCTTGGACTTCCTATTTTTTCTGGTGGGACTGGTGGAATTGCAAGGCTTATGGGCCCTACTGGAGGCTTTCTTTTTGGATATGCCATAGCTACATTAGCCTCTGGAATAATAGCCCAAAGACCCATATATGGTAAAAAAACTTCACTCATACGTTTGATTTTGGCTACTGTTGCCGGTTTTGTGGTTATGTATATTCCTGGAGTTGTTCACTTCATGAGAGTGATGGATAAGTCTTTTGCACAAACCATGACTTTATGTGTCATCCCCTACATTCCGGGTGATATTGTAAAAATGGTTGTTGCTATTTTGCTTGCTTCTAAGCTTAGAATCTCTGCTTCTTGGTACATCTTCACACCGGATGAACACGAACTTGAACACATGGAAGACTAAAGTGAAACAAAAAGCAATTGAAGTAAAAAATGTTTCTAAGTTTTTCCTCTCTACGGATAATAATTCAAGGAAGTTTATTGCATTAGACGATGTAAGTTTCTTGGTAGAAAAAGGACAAATTGTTGTAATAAGTGGCGAAAATGGCTCTGGTAAGAGTGTTTTGATGCACATTATTGCAGGTCTTGAGAAAGTTTCAAAAGGCTCTGTCATAACCAGTTCAAAAGCAGGTCTTGTTTTTCAAGATGCAGATTCTCAGATTCTTGGGGAAACTCCACTTGAGGATGTTTGTTTTGGACTGGCAAATATCGGGATAAGAGGGAAAGAGGCGCAGGATAGAGCGTGCAAAGCTCTTGAGGATGTCAATTTGTATGAGAAGAGAAATAGCCCGTCGCATTTTTTATCGGGGGGAGAGAAAAGACGGCTTGCGATTGCGGCAATCTTAGCGTTAGGGTTTGAGACAATTATCATGGATGAGCCGTACAGCAATTTGGACTATGCTGGCGTGAAAGATGTGAATGCTCTTGTTTCAGAACTGCATGAAAGTGGAAAAACATTGCTGATTTTGACCCATGAGATTGAAAAATGTTTGGCCCTTGCAGACCGTTTTATTGTGCTCAAGGCAGGGCATCTTCTCTTTGATGGAACGCCAGAAGATGGACTGAAAGAGCTTAAAAA
>CAVJIN010000016.1:0-29721 GCA_963649615.1 bacterium | reverse complement strand
CTCTACATATTAATTGAAAAACTAGCACTCAGATCATACAAATTAATCTTCTCGGGATAGAAATAATAGTGATTTGCAATAGATATTCCTACGCTATATTTTTCTGACAGGCTAAATCTCATCTCTATACGAGAATTAAGGCCAAAGTAGAAAATTGGATTCGAACTTCCAAATTTAAACTGGCATTCTGGCCCAAAACTAACGGTAATGTCTCCTCTACTTGGTGAAAAATTCACAGCACCATGAAAACTGGCCACCACAAAGTAATCGGTATTTGAAGGGATGGTGAAGAGTTCTTCAGAGGTATAAAAACCAAGCTCGGAATGAAAGCCAGATGCGAAATTTTCTGTGGAAACAAAGGAGACCGGGAAGAGATAGGTGTAGGAGGCTACAAATCCAATATCCTTGGATACAGCTTGATTAGGAATTGAATTTCTGTAACTAAGGGAAACATCAAAGAAAGACTTTCCGGTACTTTTCTTTTGCTCAACCGGAACTTCTTCAACAACCTCTTCTGGAACCTCTATAATTACCGGAGTTTCATCTTCAAAGTCGTAGGAAAAATCTTCTTCATCCCCAAAATCTACGTCTGTGTAGACCTCGGACTCGGTATAGCTACTTTCACTCCAATGAATACCATCATAAGATTGTTGCAGATAAAGAACATGAACAATAGAAACATCTACATCAAATGTAGCTTCAAGAACGTTACTCTTTACAACAGTCCAGTTATCTTCATCCTCCGCATCAAGTTGATACCTAAAATATTTTACATTTCTATCATTTTTGTACCAATTCCACGAAACAGACGCCTCAAGAGCAAAAACTGAGATGGCAACGAAACAAAGTAAAGCAAGTAATGTTACTAATCTTTTCATCTATTTTTCCACAGTTCTTCTGGATAAAAACCTAAGCTAGTTTTAAGTGCTAGATTCTGTTTAACAGTTTCTCTATCCTCTTTATAAGTCATTCCAAACCACTTTTCTGTGGTTGAGAAAACTTTAAGAGAGCCAAGTCCCTTATTCACCATTTCACCTGCAAAGTTGGGTAGAAGAACCTCTGCTTTTGGCTGAGAAGCATTTTCTTTGATAAATCTATCAAAATAATCTGTCATTGAATCAAATACAGTAGGAGTAAAACCAAAAAAGTTCATAGAAACCCACTCTTCTCCAGTAAGATAAACATCACCCTCTGGAAGATGGGAAACAATCTTGTCCCCCTCATACTCAATTTTAGTATTCTCTCTCATTCCTTGTAAGTAGCCATCTTTAACCTGGCAAATTCCCCTAGAAACACTACCCATTGGACTCATAGTATTTTTTAGAAGATAGCCCACCATTGCGTGCTCAGTACTACAATTCTCTAAACCTGAAAGATAGTTGCCCAAAATATCGTAGGCTTCTCTTCCGTAGTAGTCATCTGCATTTATAACAGTAAACGGAGTTTTCATAACATCCTTTGCACAAAGAACTGCATGAATTGTACCCCAAGGCTTGGTTCTTTCAGCAGAAAGTTTAATCTGCTCTTCAGTTAAAAGGCTTTCTCTTGTTTGAAACACATACTCTGCATCCATGTTTCTTGCAATTCTGTCAAAAAGTCTCTCTCTGAAATCTTTTTCTATATCGGGTCTAATGATAAAGACAACCTTACCATAACCACTCATATGAGCATCAAAAACGCTGTAATCTAATAATGTTTCACCATGAGAACCAACTGGATCAATTTGCTTAACTCCGCCATAACGAGATCCCATGCCTGCAGCAAGAACTAACAAAGAAGGTTTCATACTAGGTCTCCTAACTCCTTATATTATGGTAAAAACCAAAGCAAACTTCAACTATTCACCAAAGAAGTTCATCATAGAAGTTCATCATAGAAGTTCATCGTAGATGTCTTTAACATAGTGGCCTGTCAATTTCTACAATGAAATACAGCTGAGTTTCCCACTTGATATTCGCCTCTAAATAGTTAGCCAAAAACTCGCTAGTATAGTTTTTCTCCTGTGGCACTTCACAGTCCAAAACCACATTCGCATGAGAAGGTCCATCTACCATTCTAATGTCGTGAAAATGCAACGTGGGGTCAAGTTTTTGCAACTTTTCGCCAATTTGGGCCATCAAAGCATCCATTTTAGGATCTCCAACAATCACCGGGTCCATATGAATTGTAAGAGCTATTCCCATTTTATTTCTAAAATCACGCTCAATATTATCAATCTTATCATGCGCATCCAGCATGCTCATGGAAGCATCCACCTCCACATGCACCGTTACAAAATCATTATGCACCCCGTAATTGTGAATGGCCAAGTCGTGGATACCTCGCACCACGTCGTACGATTTAAGTGCATCCGTAATCTCTTTCACCCTCTGTGGCGTTGGTACAATTCCAATAATGGGCTCGAGTTCTTCCTTAAGCGTTCTAATACTACTAATTATCACAAAAATGGATACAGCCAAACCAAGCCAGCCATCCACATTTATCTTGAAAACTCCCATGACAACCATGGCCACCAAGATAGCAAAAGCCGATACAATATCGTTTCGCGTGTCCTGTGCATTAGCCTGCAAGGTCTTGGATTCAATTGCCCTAGCAAAATCTTTATACACCACCATCTGCGCCACCTTCACAAGCAACGCCACAGCAAGCATGACATATGTGGTCACGCTAATAGATATCTCCTCTGGCCACAATATTTTACATACCGATTCCTTTGCAAATACCACCCCCATGGCCAACATAAAAAGAGCAATGACAAATCCCGCAACGTATTCATACCTAGCATGCCCATACGGATGCTCGTGGTCAGGCTTTTTACTTGCGAGCTTAAATCCCAAGATAGTAAGAATACTAGTAGCACAATCAGAAAGGCTATTTGTTGCATCAGCAATAATACTCACACTGTGTGCAGCGGTTCCCACAACAAGTTTTGCAACACCAATTACCAAATTGGACACAATTCCAAACACACCTGCAACATTTGCATAGCGTTCTCTTACAACTGAGTCCCCTGTATTCTTATAATCTTTAATAAACAACTGTTTAAGCATTAAATGCTATTATATGCTCCAACTTGAACAAAAGTACAGCAAAGTTTTAAGATTGGGGAGGTTTTATGGGTCCATAGCCCAATGGATAAGGCGCATCCCTCCGGAGGATGAAATGCGGGTTCGATTCCCGCTGGACCTAGACAGTGGGAAGCGATGCTTTGCGGTAGGAGGACGCGAATACGTGGAGCGTCTGAAGCAAAGCCGGCCTGCAGTGCGGACTTCCGGGAGCACGTAAGGCGATTCCCGCTGGACCTAGACAGTGGGAAGCGATGCTTTGCGGTAGGAGGACGCGAATACGTGGAGCGTCTGAAGCAAAGCCGGCCTGCAGTGCGGACTTCCGGGAGCACGTAAGGCAAATTCGAAAAAATAGAACTTTTCGGACAAAAAAATTTCTACAGTGCTAAAAAATAGAACTTTTCGGACAAAAAAATTTCTACAGTGCTAAAAAGTAGAACTTTTTGAAAAAAATTTTTTATTTAGTTCTATTTTAGCATTTTCTAACCTATGAAAAGTACCAGCAGGCACAATTTTAGAATCTTAATGCAAAAGACTTTCTTCTATATTGCAAACCGCTATCTTTTCACAGGTAATCATCACAGATTCTTGATTGAAGAAGCAACATAAATCTGTTGCAATTTCTTTTACCAACTTTTCTTTTGCACCAATGATACTAATAGCCATGCTAGCTTCATCCACAAAGGCTCCATCGTGATGAAAATATCCCCCATTCTGCAAAACTAGAGAAAATGGGATTTTATAATTCTTACAAACAGCTGAAACAAGAGATGAAGCCTTGTCCATAGAAACCTTCTGTTCATGTATATTTTTATCTGCCAGCCCAACGTATATAGTATATCTTTTTTGTTTTCTCAATTTCATAAACCTCCAAAATTGGTCGCGCACATTTCCAAAACGTCACATAGCATTACTGCAACGCAAACTCGCCTGTTTCAACCATTGACCTATAAGAATCTTCGCTAAAGATGATGTGATCAAGAACTTCAATGCCAAGAAGAGCTCCTGCCTTTCTAATACGTGCAGTGATGGCCAAATCATCAAGACTAGGTTCTAAATTTCCGCTAGGATGATTGTGGGCAATAACTACTGCCGTAGCCCTCTCTTTTAAAGGTTCGGCAAAAATTTCTCTAGGGTGAACCAGAGTCCTATTCACCAACCCAATGGAAACAACATTAATACCCAAAAGCTCGTGCGCGCCGTTGAGCATAACACAAATAAAATGTTCCTGTGGCCTTGAGCCGTAATGCCTGATTGCTTCAAAAATTGAATAGGGCTCATTCATGCTCTTGCGTCTTGTGTACGTCATTCTTCGCCCAAATTCTAAACAAGCACAAATAGTTGCAGCCTTAGCTGGCCCAAGACCCACAATTTGTTCTAAGTCCTTGAGCTCTACTCCATTTTTTCCTTTTAGATCAATAACTTCCAGAATTTCCTGTGCTAGATCTTGTACAGGCTTATTCTTTCCTCCAGAACCCAAGAGGATGCAAAGTAATTCCAAGTCGCTTATACCCAAAGGGCCACGCTCTTGCATTCGCTCACGTGGCCTCTGATTTTTAGGCATATCCTTAATAGATTTGTACTCAATTGGTTTAAACGTGTATCTCATATTAACTAATACAAAATTTTCGTCAAAACCATTTAGATTTTTGAAAAGATTTTTGCAAAATCTAGAAATTAATCGGCATCTTTAACCTGAGCTTTAACCTCAATAACAGTTGCATTCTTTGCTATGCGGCGTAATCTAAAGGCCCAAATAATAGCTCCACATCCAAAGACTGCAATGACAATTCCAATAACCTTTGCAAAGGTAGTTAGCACAGCGGTTGGATTTGTAAACAACAAAACAGCAACCAAAATACTCACAATACCCTCAAAGATGAAATGGTCAATAGGGATTCCTGGCAAGAAAGAGCGCGCCGTTGCGGCATTCTGAAACGAAACAACAGCAGAAAAAATAAGACCAATAGCAAAGGCATAAACCAAAATAGTAATAGCCGTTTGTGCCACAAACATTGGAACTAAAACAGCGGCAAGACCAAGTAAAATGGTGACAATACTTTTAAGAATTGCCAAGGTCTTTGTAGCAGAAGAGAAGCGCCATCCTTTAATGCTAAATAAAGTATAAAAACCATCACAAATAGCCCCAACACCTGCAGCAATCATCAAAATAGTAACAAAATAGTCAGAATAGATGAAAATAAGAACACCAACAGCAATGACAATGAGGCCAAAAAACAACATGGCCCAAAACTTTTTAGCTAAATTCTTCAAAGACATAATCGTTTCCCTCCACGGTTTTCATTAATACTCAAAGTTACTGAACAATTGAGTAAGTTTCAACTTCAAAAATCAAGAGTGAATTAGGCTCAATGTTTCCCACGCCATTTGCACCGTAGCCAAGATCCGGATGAATGTAGAAAATGTAATGTGAACCAATAGGCATAAGTTTGCATCCCTCTGCAAAGCCAGAAATAACACTTGAGAGCGCAAAGGAAGAGTGCTCTCCCCTAGCATAAGAGCTATCAATAACCGAGCCATCAAGCAGGGTCAACGAATAATCCAACTCAACCGTATCCGTATCAGTAGGCTGTACGCCTGTGCCCTGAGATATAATCTTGTATTGTAATCCCGATTCCGTTGTATAAACACCTTCCAACTTGGCATTCTCTTCCAAGAAGCTCTCTGCCACTTGCAAGTTTTCTTCTGCCAATGCAGCCATACGAGCAGCGTAATCGGCACTATAATCATTAATAATCTGCTGGATTTGCTCATCTGTGTAGAATGGAGTCTGGTTGTAGTAATCGTAATAGCCCTCAGCACCAAAAACATCATCCAATTCTGGGTAATAATAGTACTTGTAATAGTAGTAATAATCGTTGGTGATGTAGCCCACAACATAACTGAACTGCTCTAGCAAAGTTGTAGGAATATTGGTACGAAACTCAACAGCAAACGCTGAACCAACAGCCAAAAGAAGCACCAAAAGTGCAATAATAGTCTTTTTCATTTTCAAAACCTCTGGAGGTTTTTGTAAAACCTCGTAACAATAATATTATTAACTGTCTTGCTTAGTTTCAACATTAAGCAGAATCTTGCACATAAAAACAACACAAAGCAAGCAAAGAAGAGCACCAAATAATGCCCCAGTAAAATCGGCCACCATATCTAAAACATCAAAACTTCTACCAAAATGGGGCTGTACAAACTCAATAAACACACCATAGACCAATGAAATTACAACAGGCAAAACCCCACAAGCAACAAGACTCTTGAACTTTGCACCACAAAAGAAATGCTTACTAAAGCCCAACTCTAAAAGAGTTAAAGAAAAAGAAAACCCTGTATAAGCAATAAAATGTTCTATCTTATCAACATTTCTAAAGTCAAATGGAGCCTCAATACCATGTTGAAGTGAGAGATAAGTAATTAAAACAAAGCAAATAACTACAAGGGAAAGTCCAACCCACTTAATAATATTTTTCAAAGTTTCAAATTTCACTTACACAAATCTCCTTGAACGGCTCCCATTTGTCTCATTTGAGACTCTAGTTTACGCAAAAATGTATTTTTATCTGCAAATGCTCTAGGACTTGCCAACCTATGAGCAGGAGTTTCACAGACAAGTCGCTCAATAGCTATATTCGCAGGAATTCTTCTTAGAATGTAAATGGTACTTGCAATATGACGTGTCATGCAAGGTGCAGTTACTTCACCTTGTAAATATTGATCATACAAAACAGTGCCCGAACAAATATTCAAGTTATGAATTTTAATGGCATTAGGATGAACTTTATTAATAATCTCAATTGTTTTATCTAGTTCTACTTTTCCTTCCCCGGGAAAGCCGGTAAGGACATGAATACAAAGCTCCAATCCGTACTCTTTAACCTTGTTACAAGCATGCATAAAACATGCTACATCATGGCCTCTTTGCATGGCCTTTAGAATTTCATCACTACCACTTTGAAGTCCTAATTCAATACAAACAGGCCAAAATTTATCATTATAAGTGGAAATTAAGCTAAGATTCTCATCATTTATACAATCTGGTCTAGTAGAAATAATAAAGCCTTCCCAGTTGTAGCCAGACAGTGCAAAATCGTAAATTTCCTTTAGCTTGTCAACCGGCGCAAAGGTATTAGAAAAAGATTGAAGATAAAGAGCAAAATGCTCAACCTTATAGCGTCTTGCAATAAAATTGCGCCCGCGTTCAATTTGTTCTCTAATGTGTTTCTTTGTCAAATAATCCAAATAGGTATGCTCTTCTCTAAACAGAGCCTTCCCTTTAACTTGATCTATTTCTTTTTCAAAATCACTGTCATGTCTAAAGCCACTTTCTTCTGTTCTAAGATAAGCCGCTCTAGCTCCTTGGCTGTCACAGTAAACACATCCACTAGTGCCTTTTAAGCCGCATCTGTTTGGACAAGAGAAACCCGCATCCACTCCAACCCTAAAGACCTTGTGTCCAAACTTTTCAATTAAACTTGAGGAATAAGTTTTATAAGGGGCTGTACTAGTTGCAGTTTTTAAATTGAACATTTTACACTCAGCTACTGAAACTTAACTAAATTGACTTTCTAGAATCCATCTATTGCCATTAACAAAAGACTTGTAATCTAGTTCTTTTTTAGATGGCAATTGAAGGCCATTTATCCAAAGCGTCTTATCTGCACAAGCAACACCAATGCCTCTATCCTTTCTGAAGCCAACAACAGTACCGGGCTTCACATCAACCAAGGGCTCTTCAGTATCAAGTTCTTCAAAACCACCCCAGACACTGGTAATCAATACTTCCTTGCCATCTGCAAATGCAAAGGCTTTTGGCCATGGATAGGAAGCACGAACTAAGCAATGCAGTTCAAAAGCAGATTTATTAAAGTCCATCTTACCATCTTCTTTTTCAATCATTTGACAATATGATGGCCCAGAACCTTGTGCAATAGCTGAAATTTCATGACTTAGTGCCTGTTTTAGGACATTAGGAACAAATTGGGCAGCTTCTTCTGACACCGTATTAGTTAATGTTAATGTTGTTTCTTTTCCTGTTAAAGAAAAACGCTGTACAGCCCACAAATCCCCTTCGTCCATCTTTTCTCCAATAGTTTGCAACGAGATTGCGCCTTCGCGTAAACCATGTAAAATTGTAGCTTGAATAGGAGATGGACCTCTAAAAAGAGGAAGTGAGGACGGATGAACATTAAAAGTTCCATTAGAAAAAAGAGCAAGGAACATTGGCCCAAAAATCTTGCCATATGCAAAAGTTACCAGCACGTTAGCACCAAGTTCTTTTACAGCCTGTCTTGCCTCTTTTTTAAGAGAATCAAATTGAAGAACTGGAAGCCCAAGTTCCATTGCAGCTTCTTTTACTGGAGATGGACACAACCTTGCAGAGCGCCCAACACTCTTATCCGTAGAGGTTAAAACCCCAACAACGTTAAAAGCTTTTGTAAGAGCACTAAGAAGAGGTACGGAAATTTCTGGAGTTCCAGCAAAGAGAATTCTATTTTCCTTCAGTAAATCATCTGCCAACTTAGCTTTTCCTCTTCTTTTTATTTGCACCGCAACGCTTATTGTAAATTCTAAGTACCTTTTCTCTATCTTCTTCGCTTAGGCGGTCAATAAAAAGCTTTCCATCCAAGTGATCGTTCTCATGTTGAATCACTCTTGCCATAAGACCACTTGCATCAAGGGTAAAGGAATGGCCCTTTTCATCTTGCGCAAAGACTTTCACTTTAGTAGGTCTAATTACGTCATGGTATACACCAGGAATACTCAAACAACCCTCTTCATATGGACCAGTTTCAACCGATGTCTCTAGAATCTCCGGATTAATAAAAGTCTTTTTTGTTCCATCTGAAAGCCATACAACAAAAAGTCTTTGATTGACTCCTACTTGAGGACCTGCAAGCCCTACTCCGTCAGCCTCTGCTAGCGTGTCATACATTGCGTCAACCAACATTTCTAGTGCACTATCAAATTTGGTGACTTTTTCACATTTTTCCCTGAGAATTTCATCTCCAATCTTACAAATATCCAGCATAACCAAAATGATACTCAAACCGGCCACTCATTGCAATGTTGTACTTGTAAATGCCGAGTTTTTATGCCTAAATATATAGTATGAAAAAGCATATTGTGTGTTTAGGTGATTCCAATACCCATGGATATTGTGCAGATTTGAATGATAATGAAGATAGAACAAATAGGTTCAACGAGAATGAAAGATGGCCCATGGTTCTTCAAAAAACCCTAGGTGATGATTATCTCATTCTTGAAGAAGGTCTTTCAGGAAGAACTACAGTATTTAAAGATCCTCTACATGAAGGCTTAGATGCACTCTCCTGCATTTACCCAATACTTATGAGTCATGAAGTTGTAGACTTATTAATAATCATGCTAGGCACCAATGACACTAAAGAACGTTTTAATGCGAATGCACAAGTCATTTCTTTTGGCCTTGATAGACTTGTAAAAAAAGCAAAAACCGTAGATTGCTGGGGAGGCAAAGAACCTAAAATCCTCGTTGTATGTCCTCCCCACATTAGAGACGAGTTTCAAGATATTCTAGCAGAAGAATACATGGGTTTAGACTGTGTTAAGAAAAGCAAAGAGCTTTCCAAGTTCTACCCACAAATTGCAAAACAAAATAATTGTTTTTTCTTTGATGCCAAAGATTGCGAGTTTAACTCATTGGATTGTATGCACTTAACAAAAAGAGGTCACAATAAACTTGCAACCTCTTTAACTTCAATAATCAAGGAAGTTTTTGAAACCTTCTCAAACCCTAAAGCCCCATCTCTTTGAGTTTGTCATAAACCAAAGTTGCAACCTTGTTGTGAGCTTGTTGTGTTAGATGTATACCATCTTCCTTAGAAGCACTAACTTGACCGTTTAAATCTAAGAAATCAACACCTGTTTGCAAACTTACTCTTTCATATGTACTGCTAAATAACTTACTTTCTTCAATAACCTCCTGTGGCAAAGCACAACAAGAATCAAAGGAAAGAGGACAGATTAAAAGAATTTTTACTTCTCCTGCAAAAATTGGAGTCTTACTTCTTATAATGTAATTTGCATTTTTGATTTGTCTAATTATTTCTGTAATTCCCAATTCTATCCTAGCCATTTTATGGTCAACAATATCGTTTGTTCCAAGAAAAACAATTACAGCATCAAGAGGTTGTTGGGATTTAAGAATAACACCCAGTGCCTTTTTTCCATTTAGCAAATCATCAAATTCAACATCAAAAACAGTGGTTCTACCAGAAAGACCTTCTTCAATTACAGCATACTCTGAACCAAGTTTTTCTTGAAGAATTCCTGTCCATCTAGTTTTTTCATCGTACCTGACAGCTGTTACTGGGGTATAACCCCAAGTGTTAGAATCTCCAAAGCAAAGAATACGTTTTTTCATACTTAAATCCTATAGATCTGGGTGTTTTTCTTTAAAATGATAATATGCCCCAACAAGACCTGCATCATTTTTGTATGTTGCACCTACAATTTTTGTGTTTTGAGCAATTAGTGGGTTAATGAAAGAGTTAAAATAGCTTCTAATCTTATCCAAAAGCTCTTTTTCATTCATTATCCCTCCACCCAAAACTATCACACTTGGATTTAGAATGTAGGAAAGAGAAACAAGGCCTTGAGCTATTGACGAGGCCATTATATCTATTGCTTTTATGCAATCCTCATCACCCTTTCTAGCTTCATCAAAAACTCTAAGTCCGTCCCAAGAAAAAGGTTTATCACCTTTAAAGGATTCAACTCTTCTACAAAGCGCTGTTGTTGAGCCTAAATGCTCAAGATCGCTATCTCCCACTCTTATGTATCCAACCTCACAAGCACTAAAAGTTGCACCACGTAATAAATGGTTATTTTCTGTAAAACCACCACCAATACCTGTACCAATTGCAAGACATAAAACTGAAGAATATCCCTTTCCTGAGCCAGAAACACTTTCAGCTAGCGCAACACAGTTCACATCATTTTCAACTTCAGTAACTAAATTACACTTATTTTCCAAGTATTTTTTTACTTCAAAACCCGTGTAATCAGGCACTTGTGGTAAAGAGAAGAAAACCTTGCCGTTTGTAGAATCAATCATTGCAGTAGATGACACACAAATACCCTGTAACAAATACTCTTGTTTCATCTCAATGATAGCCTGCACTACATTGTTCATCCAAAAATTTGGACCTTTCTCTGCATTTGTGGGCATTGTTGACTTAAAAACTATCTGTGCACTTGAAGAGATTACTCCATACTTTATAGCCGTGCCACCAATGTCAACCGTGGCGTAGTACTTTTCCTGCTTCTGCACCGCTTCACCCTCTATGCTTAACTCTCTAAGTCACGCTTCTATTGCTTGAGCATATTTCTTGGTAATTAGCTGAGGTCTTGTAATGGAAGAACCAACTACAACACAAAAAGCTCCCAAATCAAGAACATGGCGTGCCTTTTCTGGAGAATCGATATTCCCTTCACAAATGACTCTATGCTTTACCGCTTTGAGAACATCACGCAAGATTTTAAAATCATCGGCATCTATCTTTAAGCCCTTACTTGCTGGCGTGTATCCCACCATGGTGGTGCCAATAAAGTCAAAACCCAGCTTGTCCGCGTAAACGCACTCTTCATATGTGGCGCAATCTGCCATGAGAAGCTGATTGGGGTATGCCTGCTTGATTTCATGGAAGAATTCCTCCAACGTTTTGCCTTCTGGCCTGAGACGGTCCGTCGCATCCAAGGCAATGATTTCAGGCTTGACCTCCATCAATTCGTGAATTTCCTTCATTGTGGGGGTTATGTAAATCTCACTGTCAGCGTAATCGCGCTTCACTATCCCAATAACTGGCAAGTCCACGTTCTTTTGTATTTCTGCAATATCTTCTTTTGTGTTTGCCCTAATTCCTTTTGCGCCACCTTCCTTGGCAGCCAAGGCCATGCGCCCCATTATAAAAGAAGAATGGAGAGGCTCGTGGGGAAGAGCCTGACAAGATACTATCAATTTACCCTTTAATGCTTCAACTTTTTCGTTCATTTTGATTTCTCCCATGATTAAAACTCATTATAGACTGATATAAAATATAGTATTAGACTTGTAGTAACGAGGAAAAAATGAATCCAAATTACTCAACCTATCTAAGATTGCATAAAGCTATAGATTTCATAAACAGCGGTAAAGTCTTTGACCTCCCTTTTGGCAGAACAGATCTTGATGAAGATATCTACATCAATGTCATGGAGCTTGAAACCAAGCAAGAAAACCTGTTCGAGGCCCACAAGAAGTATATCGATATTCACTGCATACTCGAAGGAGAAGAGGCTGTAGAAACCGCAGACATCTCAACCTTGGTTGTCACACAACCTTATAGCGAAGAAAAAGACATTGTTCTTGGAAAAGCACATGGAATTAGACACGTAATCCAAAAAGGACAATATTGCATTACCATGCCACAAGAAGCACATTCTCCAGGCTTGTGTGTAACAGAACCAAGGAACATCAAAAAAGCTGTTTTCAAGGTTCGTTTCTAAGAGCTAGCTCTACAGCCACTCTATTGAACCTTACAGCCTTAGCCTTACAGCCTTGCAATAGCCTTATCTACCAAAGAAGTACACAATGTAACAATCTCTTTATCCTGTTCTGTGTAACCATAGAGCGGAGCTCTCACCCCACCAAGGTCCAGACCAGCACGGTTTTTAATAACCTCCTTCATTGTTGCATAAAGATTGCCCTTGGCTCTGCACAAGGCATAGATTATTTCGTTAGCATCGTTTTGGATTCGTCTAGCTTCTTCTATCTCGCCCTTCTTAACATGATCAAAAATTGCAAGATACAATTCTGGCATAACAGCATATGTTCCACCAATACCACCATCAGCACCAATAGCCAAGCCTGAAACTAATTGCTCATCTGGACCATTAAAAACCACAAAACCACGACCATCTTTTGTGCCTTCAGCCTTGAACATTTGAATGTCCTGAACTGGCATTGAAGAGTTCTTAACACCAATAACATTCTCATTCTTGAGCATCTCTTTCAAAAGAGGAATGGACAAAGCAACACCGGCAAGTTGAGGGATATTGTAAATAACAAAATCTGTCTTAGGTGCAGCATGTGACATATCATTCCAATACTTAGCAATAGCATAATCAGGCAGTTTGAAATAAATAGGAGGAATAGAAGCTATAGCATCTACCCCTAAACTCTCTGCATGTTTAGCAAGCTCAATAGAATCCTTAGTATTGTTACATGCAACGTGAGCAATAATGGTTAACTTGCCACCTACTGCTTCCATTACAGCTTCAAGAGTTTTCTTTCTGTCTTCTACACTTTGATAAATACATTCACCAGAACTTCCACCAACATAAAGACCCTTAACACCCTTGTCCATTAAATACTTGGCAAAAGCACCTGTAACTTCCTTATCAATATCTCCATGTTTATCATAGCAAGCATAAAAAGCAGGAAATATTCCCTTGTATTTGTTTAAATCTTTCATTTTATCCTCCATCAGCCCTTAACTGCTCCCATTGTAATTCCTTGTGTGAAATACTTCTGGAAAGCAAGGAACACAACAATAATAGGAACAGAAGCAAGTGCTGCACCAGCCATAATTATTCCAAAGTCAGTACTGTTTTCAGCCTGCATTGTAGCAATTCCCAAAGAAATTGTTAAATTGTTGGACTTTGACAGCATTATCAGTTGCATAAAGTAATCATTCCAGCTGTTTATAAAGGTAAAGATTGCAAGAGCTCCAATACCAGGTTTGACCATTGGAACAACTATTTCAACAAAAGTCTTTGCCTCGTTTGCACCATCAATCTTGGCTGCCTCAAGCATTTCTCCCGGAATTCCTTCTGAGAATTGCTTCATCAAGAACACACCAAAAGGCCAACCAACAGTTGGAAAAATAACAGCCCAGATAGTATCATACAAACCCAAAGCACTTATTTCTTTAATGAGTGGGACTAGAATAACCTGCTTTGGTAACGCCATAGCACACACTATCAATGTAAAGAGGGCCTTCTTTCCTGTAAATCTCTTTTTTGCAAGCACATAGCCAGCCATAGAAGCCGTAATACAGGTCAAAATCATTGCAGCTATTGCCATGAAAACAGTATTCAACAACCATCTAATTGCACCCGGCACAGTTGGCCCTTTCAGAGCACCAAGTTCAAACAACGGAGCAGAACGCTTGGAAAAAAGACGCGTAAAGTTATCCAGTTTCCACGTAGATGGCCACCATACTGGAGTAGTAGCGTTAATCTCCTTTGTGGTCTTAAAGGCACCAGTAATTATCCAATACAATGGGAAGACCGATAACGCTGCCAATATAACAATTATGACAACACATATATAGTAATAAGCACCTTTCTTTTTATTTTGAAGATCCATGTTCGCCTCCCTATTTCTCTCGTGCTATAAAGAATTGAATAGCACTCAATGCCGCTATAAAGAGAGCAAGAATAATTCCCATGGCATTTCCATATCCAAATCTATACAGCTTGAAGGCTGTGTAATAGATGTAATACATGACAGTTTGTGTGGAATTGTTAGGTCCACCAGAAGTCAAGAGCTGAATTAGAGCAAAACACTGGAAGCTGTTTATTGTAGTAATAACAATAATGTACAAGGTTGTAGGCATGATTGAAGGCCATTTAATCTTCCAGAAAGTCTGCAAATTTGTTGCCCCATCAACCTCACCAGCTTCAATCAATGTAGGATCTACATTGCCCAAAGCTGCAACATATAGAACAATTGGTTGTCCAACAGAAGTTGTCAATAATATAAGAATAATGCACCAAAGTGCCGTGCTTGGATTTCCTAACCAGTTAATATTTGCATCAATTATACCTAGACTTTTAAAAACATAGTTAAGAACCCCATAATAGTTGTTGTAAATCCACTTCCATACAACAGTTACAGCAACAGAACCCGTAACAACAGGAAGATAAAAAATACAGCGGAAAGCGCTAAGAGCAACTCTCTTCATTTTATAAATAGTTGCTGCAACCCATAAAGAAAAGGCTGTAACAATAGGAACACTCACAATTACTATGATGAATGTATTTTTTAACGCTTTTAAGAAAATAGGATCTTTCCAAAGTTCAATATAATTTTGGAATCCAATAAAAACGTCTGGAATGTTAGCATTTAAGTTTGCATTAAAAAAGCTTGTGTACAAGCATAAAATCATTGGAAATACTACAAAACCAAGAAAAAATACTAAAGATGGCAACAAAAATAAGTATGCCGATATTGTTTCTTTCCGTCTTATAGCTTTGTTTGCTGTTAATGTCTGTCCTTGGGCCATAGTACCTCTAACAAATTAGTGCCCTGTCCCCTAAAGAAAAGGAACAGGGCTAAAAATAAATTATTTGTTAAAACTTTGCATTAGCTAGTTTTATTTTGCAGCAGCATTTGCCTCTGCTTCAAACTTAGCAACAGCGGTTGGAATATCCTGTCCTGCACCAACTGCCTGGAGCATGTTCCACCAGCATGTTCTTGCTGTTGCCCAGCCCTTTGTTACCTGATAGTAGTCACCAAGATACTGCATAAGAATGTTGTATTCATTCATGACTTCGTTATCTGCCCAAATCTGTGAGAGATCTCTGCCATCAGCAGCTGTACGTGCAGCAAAGTACTTAGCGGTCTTAACAGCTTCTTCTGTCTTTGGTCCATCACACATGAATTTAATAAACTTTTTAGCAGCTTCAATCTTCTTTTCATTTCCATTATTGAAAATTCCAAAGCCCCAAATACCACCATTGAGCTCTGTTACTCCCGTTGGTGATGGGAATGACATGAAGACAATTTCTTCGCCAGCATAAGTTGTTCCACCAGATGTGTCGCCAGGGAGCTGCTGTGCAATGTTCCAGCAGAAAGCCATCTTAAATGTGCCATTTCTGAAGAGAGTAATTTCATCACCGCCAACGATTGATGGGTCATAAATAATACCGTCTAACTTATAGAGAGTCTCAAGAGCCTTGATGTTCTCTGGAGAATTCCATGTGTAAGCTGTGTGATCTGCGTTTGTAAATGTTCCACCATAAAGACCATTAATAAGAACTCTTGTTCCTTGGTCTCCACCCTGTCCGCCACAGAAAACAGCACCAACTGGTGTTTTGTAGTAAGCATAAAGAGCGTTTACAGCCTTGATGAAATCATCTGTTGTCCAAGTGCGAGTCTCAAGATTTACATACTTATCTGCACCAGCAGCCTTGAAAGCATCAAGGTTGATAGCCATACAGTGAGCTGTCATAACAAGAGGATACTCGTAAACTTTGCCATCAGCTGTTTCACATGCATTAAGTGTTGCTGGAATAATCTGCTGTCTGTCTTCTGCATCCAATAAATCAGCAAGGTCTACCATGTAACCCTTTGCACCCCAGTTAGCAACAAGTCTTTCTGGTCCTTCCATAATAAGATCTGGAGCCTGTCCAGCAGCAAGAGCTGTGTTTACTTTATCATCACCATCTGTGTAAGTGAGATACTGAACTTCAACAATAATACCTGTCTCAGCTGTGAAAGCATCTGTCAAAGCCTTAACCTTAGCTTCTTCACCCCAACCACCAATTGGATAAGTCCAAAGTGTAATTGTCTCTGCCTGAGCAGCTTCTGTTGCAGCCTGTGCAAAAACACTTGTAAGGGCAACAACAAGTGTCAACAAAATAATAAGAGTTTTCTTCACAGTTCCATTCCTCCTTAGTGAATAAATGTGGCCTTGGCACAAAACCCACCACTTTTTTAAAGCTTATAGCATGGAGAACAAGAAATCAAACAAAAAAAATTAGAAAAAATTAGAAGTTTGCTTTTGCATCTTTTAGAATTGAGAAAATAGAATCCTTATCAAGAGCTACAAACTGGCCCGGAGTCCACTCGAAAGAGTTTGCAATATCGCGAGCAATCTCCAAAGTAAAACATTCAACATCAGCTAGATTTGTTCTAAGCCCCAATAATTTGTACCAGTTAATCTGCCTTTGAATAGCAAGTTCAATACCATAGTCGCTATCCTCAGGAAATTCTGCGCCCCAAACTCTAGAAGCAAATTGCTTCATCCTATCTCTACATTCTGGATGTTTTGAAACAAACTTCATCCATGAAGGTGTTATCATTGCAATACCTTCACCATGAACAATTGGAAAACGTGCAGAAATTTCATGCTCAATCATATGGCAAGCCCAGTCTCCACCGTTGCGACCAACATCCAAAAGTCCATTATGCCCAATGGTAGAAGTCCACATAAGCTGAGCACGCAAAGCAAGATCATTTGGATGAAGAAGTAACAATTCAGCTGTCTGTATTGTTAGACGCATTGCAGCTTCCAAAAATCTATCCGTAAGATCATTGTTTGGGATATTTACAAAGTAACGTTCCTGAAGGTGACTTAGAATATCGGCAGCGCCACAAGCAGTCTGGAAGGGAGGAAGGGTTAAAAGATTTACTGGGTCAAGAATTGCAAAGACAGGTTGACACCAAGAAGATGTACCTATTTGTTTTTTCTTCCCATAAGAAATAACACAAGACTCACCTGTTTCACTTCCAGAGGCAGCAGTTGTCAAAACTACACCAGACTTAATTGGCGTTTGCAGTGCCTCAAAATTCAAAAAAACTCTCTCCCATAATTCCTCAAGAGAAGAGGTTTGAGTTGCAAGCGCAACAGCCTTTCCTGTATCTATTGCAGAACCTCCACCTATAGAGAGAATAAAATCACAATTCTTTTGTCTAAAAAGATTAAGAGCCTCTCCTACACTCTCAAGAGTTGGATTTGGAACAACATTTGGAAATTCTTCCCACTCAAGGCCATTATCTTTAAGAGAATTTAAAATCTTCCCAAGAAGGCCACATTCTTGCAAGTAAGTACCACCATAGACCACCAAAACTTTCTTCGCACCATATCTTGCACACAATTCGCCGGCAGCATCACTTCTGTTTTCTCCAAAAACGATATTGGTTTTAAGGCTATATTCAAAATCAAGCATTCTTCTTGTTACTCCCTTTGTTTGATATAGATAAATTTGGAATACAAATTAGGATAATAATTACAACGAGTATTGCAGAAAGCCCAAATAACCAATTGGGAGATTTCAAATAAAGAGAATCCATCAATTGAAGAGCTAAAATGGAAAGAACTGCAGATAACACAAATGAGAAAGAATAAATCCCGGCACCATATTCACCATTAGTCTCCATTGCCAAAATTGCATCTGCTGCAGATTTAAGAACTCCATAACTAATTGCAAGAAGTATCACAGCACAAAACAACATAGCAGTATTTCCAGCCGGGCAGAAAATAATTAAGCCAAAACCAATTAAGGACACCAGTCCTGCACTAAAGGTGTATGGATAGATTGTTTTACGACTAATTCTAGGATTAATAACAAGCATTGAAAAAAGAGTTCCCACAGAGTAGATAGCACCAATAGAAGAAAGAGCAATTCCTTCTAAATGCCTATAATTAGCAAAATATGGCGTAAACAAGAGACTTGTGGTAGTACAGAGATTATAATAGACATACATAATTGCGTTTACAAGAAGAGCTGCCAGTAGTTTCTTATTTTCATAAAAAGCCTTAAAGGTTCCTTTGTAAGATTTGAATACAGAACCAAAACTAAATTTTGCGTGAGATTTTCTAATTTCTTTACCTGTGGGAGATTCCTCAATAAAAAAATGTCTGATAATTGCCTGAAAAGTCATTGAGACAACAGAAACAATTAAAAAGAGCTCCTCTCCTCTAACTATCCCCATTTTTGAGACCACTATTCCAGCTAAAGGAGTGGCCACCCCGGCAACAACAGAGAGAATATTAAACATATTCATACTATCTATACTATTTCTGTCAGAAGTATCTTCTATCATTACTAAGTAATAGGCAGTACTCATAATCTTATTTAGACCAGTAAGACCCATAGCAATCATGGCCGGAACAAAGCTTTGAGAAATCAAGAAAATAGCAGCAGGAACAGCAGAAGACAACAAGTCAAAAACAAGAAGTGCATTTTTTCTTCCAAGCTTATCTACAATTGGGGAAGCAATAAAGGAAAAAACCAATGACGTAATATTGGACACTGTCATCAACAATGTTATTTGAGTAGAGTTAAGCCCTTTCTCCAAGAGAAAGAGACTGAGATAATACATATAGAAAGTATATGGAAGCATCCAAAAAGGAAGTGCCTTCATACAAACGGAAGCATTCTTTTCTAATTTCATTTATTTATAACCTGCAGATTGTTATGAGCTAAAAGCACAGAAGATATACTTTCAGGTAGCTCCTCGGTAGTATTAATCATGCTTATCAACCCTGCAGCCAAAGCTGCAATAGTATCGGTATCTCCTCCAGTCTCAGAAGCAAGAAACAAAGCTTTTACTGGAGATTTTGTATACATAGCCAAAGTTGCAACAGCACTTGAGGTTTCATAGCTTGGTAGGCCAGTACCAAGCACCCCGTACATGAAAGCCTTAAGTTTCTCCTCGCCCCACGACTGAACATCAAGACAACGCAAATACTCAAGTCTTGAAGCAAGCCCTGCAGAAGCCCAAACCCAAGGAGCTTTTGAAAGACCTACAGAACATCCACGAAAAGCCTCTTCATATATAGTATTTATATCTGCACCATTTAAAGCCGCCTTTAACGCATAACCATAAGCAAAAGCACTTTCCATGGCTATTGAAGTGTTATGTGTTGGAACAAGAGCATTGTAAATACAGGTATCTAAATCCCGATTAAGTAACATTGAGCCCCACACCGCAGCGGGACATCTCATAATACCACCACAGGTTGTACCATTAAGCCCTGTTGTCAAAGGATCTTTTCCTTTCTTTATAGCTTCAAGTGCTGCAAGGCTACTTGGACCTATATATTTTTTTTCAACCGCTCCAGTTTCATTTATCCAATCAACTAGAGCCTCTACAGTATTTTCAATGGTTACATCTCCGTCTTTTAGATATCGTCTGAGAAGCCATAAATTCTGTTCTGTGTCATCTGTTACTTCCCAAGGAAGCAAATCACTGTGATTTTGACTTAATTTTTCATCCAATAGACCCGTGATAGGACCAATGTTAGAGGAGATATCATTGAGAGTCATAAACTCAGTGGTTTTCCCAATGGCATCTCCTGCCGCAAAGAATAAATAATACCTAGACAAGGCTTGTAATAAATTCATAATCCTTCCTAAGCTGGTCATCTATACCGGTTAAATAATACTTATAACTTGGTTCAAGCGTGTAATAACCACTATAACCCTTATCTTTTAACAACTGAAAAAGGGTCTTCCAATCTATATCTCCTGTCCCTATTGGAAGGTGCTTTGAACCATTTCCAAAGTCACTCAGATGTAGGTGGCAGGGAGCTTCATCCAAGGCTCGGATAAACTCAATTGGATCCCCTCCGCCTTCAATAACCTCTGTGGTGTCCACCATAATCTTCATGTTTTTTATCCCGATTTTTCTGACATATTCCTGAAGAGTATCGGGATATCTTCCTACTCCCGTGGGATGATTTTCCATTGCAAGCGTTACGCCTACTTTTTCCAGTGCAGATGCAAGATATTCAATATTCTGCCTTATAGGCTTTGCGCAAAGGTCTACAAAGACACCAGAGTATTCCTCTTCTGGGTGAATGACCACAAACTGGGTACCTGCTTCCTTTGCAAACGTTGCAATAGCATCAGAGAACTCTTTGCTTTCTTTTGCCATTTCTGGATTGGCATTATAAAGAATTCCAAAAAACACCAATGGATAGTGAATTGATGAAACGTGCATCCCCAATTTCTTTATTTCAGCAAGAGTCTCAAGGCTTAAATCCCTATGACACTGTGGCATAAGCTCCATATGACAGAACCCTGCCTTGCGTAGTTTGCGAACTGCGTCCAGTGTTTCATAGGTATAGAACGCACCTGTTGAAAAAGCTACTTTTTTCATTTCCTTTTCCATGTATTAACCTCCTGTCTCTCAGAAAAATTGGGGATGATAATTATTTAGTCAATTTCAGCAAGAAGCTGTTTTGCAGCATTCTTCAATGCTTCTGCAGGTGTAGCACTACCACTTTCTATGTCATCAAGTGCATACCAAAGGAAGGCATCCATTGAACCCATAGCTCCAAAGTGAGTATATGCCCAAGCATAAGAGAGCTGATTAGTAGCAACTTCATACAACTTATTGTCTGCAATGTAAGCTTTTACATCTTCTCTCTCAAGAGAGCTTTTTCTTGTTGGAAGATAGCCACTTGTGAGAGCAAAAGCTGTCTGATTCTCTGTATTTAACAAATACTTAAGAAGTTCCCAACAAGCTTCCTTTGCCCACTTTTCCTGTGTAAGAATTGCACAAGTACTGCCACCCAATGCAACAGAAGGAGTCTTGAAATAAGGCATTTCAATTGCACCTATTTCAAATGTTGTGCTTCCTGTCCACTTGGAAATTCTGTTACTTGTAGCTGCAACAAATGCAAGTGAACCCGCAAGGAATTTCTTTTCTGCGTTGTCATGCTGTTGTGCTGGCATGATGTTCTGATCTACAAGGCTCTTCCAGAATTCTGCAACCTCAATTCCAGATTCCTGGTCAAATACAGGTGTAATTGTCTCGCCTTCCTGTTTTACAACAGTATTGCCATTCTGGTAGAACATACTCTTTACAAGCCATACACCATCTGAGGTATCAAATCCCCAAATTCCACTGTTAGCAGCCTGGACCTTTTTGCATACTTCTACAAATTCTGCCCATGTTTTTGGTGGATTATTTACAAGATCAAGCCCAGCATTCTTTACAAGATCTACATTGTAATAAATGACCTGTGTTGAAATTGCAAATGGAAGGGAAGCAAGTCTTCCGTTGTATTTTGCATATTCCAAAATGCCTTGCTGGAAGTCATTGTAATTAATACCACTATCCTTTACCAATTCTTCCATTGAAAAGTCTTCATCTTCACCAGGATACAATTGTGATGCAGAAGTAAAGACTAAGTCTGGAGCTGTCCCTGCAAGTTTAGCAGCTGAAATCTTTGTAGCACTATCGGCATATGAGCCTGTATAGGTCAGCTCAATTTTAATTTCAGGATGCGCCTCAAGGAAAGATGCAACTTGCGATTCAAAGAACGTTCCATTCTTTCCACTAATTGAATACCACACTTTGAGATTTACAACTTCTGGTTTTGTCTCTGTCTTGCTTGTTTCAGTTTTTCCTTCTGCAAAAACTGATGTTACAGCAAAGAGCAAAACCAAACCGATTAAAATAGCCTTCTTCATCTAAAACCTCCTTGTTTAAAAAAAAGAACACTTATGCTTTCATGCCGGTGAGAGTAACAGATTTCACCAGCTGTTTTTCAAAGATTACGAACAATATCAAGACAGGGAGAATTGCCATAACAGAGGCTGCCATCATGACTTGATATTCACTTGAGGACTCTTGGACAAGATATTTCATTCCAATTGGAAGAGTTCTGTATTTGTCTTTGTTTGTAATAATCAAAGGCCATGTGTAGCTCTTCCAATGCCCTAAAAAGGCAAACAACATTGCTGTACTAATTGAGCTTCTTGAATTTGGAATAACAATTCTCCACATAATTGAAAAATATCCACATCCGTCAATTCTTGCGGAATCTACCAAATCCTTTGGAATTGAAGCAAAGAACGAAGAAATCAAAAACAAGGTAAATGCAGAAAAAACCTGTGGCAGAATAATTCCTGCATAAGTATCAACTCCATGCATTTTACTAACAATTAAATACATTGGAACTAGTGTCACAACAGAAGGAACAAACATTGTACTTCTAAGCAGTGTTCTTATTTTCTCCTTTCCTGGAAAGTCCAAAAAAACAATACAATATGCACCAAAGACGGAAAGAATAATTTGAAGTGCCGTCTGAACTACAGAAGTATAAATGCTGTTAAAATAATATCGGCCAAAAGGTATCGTCTTAAAAACTGTCGTGTAATTATCCCAATTCCAAGAAGAAGGAAGCCATTTTGGTGGATAGGTGTAGACATCTTGAACCGTTTTGAAAGAGGAGAGAATCATCCAGACAAAAGGAAAAATCATTGTAAGAGATCCAATTGCAAGGAGGATAAAAATAACCCAGTTATATCTCTTGTAGAGTGGTTTTTTGTTTAGTTTTATACCCTTACTCATATGAGACCTCCTTGGATGAATCAAGTTTGGACTGAATTTGTGTAAGTACAAAAATGATAACGAATAAGATTATTGAAGCAGCACAGGCACGCCCCATTTTTCCCCTTGTGAAAGCCTGCTCATATATGTAATTAACAATCAATGCTGTTGAATAGGAAGGACCGCCCTTTGGTGTCATAACATCAATCTCTGCAAAGACTTTAAAGGTATTGATTATTCCAATCATGACAATGAATGAAGTGATGGGCTTAAGTAATGGCAACTTAATTTTCAAGAGAGCTTGTGTGTTAGTTGCACCATCTACCTTTGCAGCTTCCAAATAGGAATCTGGAATATTCTGAAGCCCTGTAAGAAAAAGCATCACGTTATAGCCCACACCTTTCCATACAGAAAAAATAAGAATTGAAATTAAGGCTGTGCTTTGGCCATAAAGCCACTGCAAGGGCTGTAGTCCTAAAGCTGTCAATATTTGGTTAAGAGGCCCTATTCCTGGATCAAAGAACCATATCCAAATAAGAGATGAAGCAACTACTGGAACTACAACTGGTGCAAAATAAGTAGAACGTAAAAACCTTCTTAGCGGAATATTGGAATCCAACATGAGTGCAATGACCAAAGCAAGTCCAGTATCAAAAATAAGTTTCAAGGTAGCAAAGCAAACGGTATTCCACAAAGCTTTTTGCATGCGAGTATCGGAGAAAAGAAACTTATAATTCTCAAGTCCTGTGAATTTTCCTTTCCCTGTGTTCATGTTGAAATTTGTAAAACTGTATCTGACAACCCGAATTACAGGTAATATGAAAATAATAAAAACTGCTACTAGCACTGGAAGCATAAGAACTCCAGCACATATCAGCTGATCTTTATCATAATTCTTGCCAAAGATTCTAACTTTACCTTTTCCCAACAATGGCCTAATTTCTTTGATATCTTCCTTTTTTTTCATACTACCTCCAGTTTCCGTACACCAAAACCGCTTCCGGTACACAACGTAGGACAACTGAATCCTTCTCAATCACAAAAGGATTTCCATCTATAATGACACAGACATCTTTTGCAAAACCCGCAAGTTCAATAACATCACCTTCATCAAAACAAAGCTGTGTAGTAGTCCTAAAACCCTTAATTCCCCACGTCTCTGGTCTTGCGTCGTTTGAAATTTTGTCCAAAAGGGCAATTGCCGCAGGATGTCTAAAACCATTGGCTTCAACTAAGCCTCCAATTATGGCCCGCCCATACAAGTTTTCTTGATGAAGGGTGGAAATACATATTTGTTTAATGAGTTCTTGAGGGAGACCTAGTGGATTTCCAGGTGGGAGTTCGTAAGTGGGTTTATGCGAGAGTCCAGAGACCTCCTTTTCATTCAAGAAAATCTTAAAATTGGTGTCAACCACAGACTCTTCTTGCATACAATCCTGCAAACAATATTGTACCGCCACACCTTTCTCAGCCATTGCACGAGCATTGAGGTTCACCCACTTTCCACCAATTGTACCCAAGAAAGTACGTCCTATGATGACATCATTAAATCCATATCCCAAGACTTTGCCATCACACGAAACCTCAATTGCATCTAGGCCCCTCTTCTTCAAAAGAGATTTCTCATCTTGATTTGCCTGAACTATAGGACCGACATTTGCTGTACCAGCAGGAAAACCAAGTATCCCTATGGGTTTAGACAATTTTTTCTGTTGTCTAATAATTGCAGTTGCCATGTAGCTAGCAATTCCATCTCCGCCAACAGTAATAACAACATCCACCCCTTTGGTTGCTACTTTAACAACAAATTCATCAAATCTAAGGGCATAGTTTTCTTCAGTTATATGGCCAATAGAGATAAATTTGGAGATTCGTCCCGGCCCAGAAGCATCAAATGGCCCAGAAGCATCAGAAAGAAAATACTCTCCGCCCATATCTTCCGAGACAAATACAACTTCCAAAGACTCCAAAATTCTAAAAAGCCTTTCATGAGCCTCTTGAGAAAGTACGAATCCTGGCTTAGCAACCAATGCACCTTTCATCTTGAAACACCTCAAAGATTGTTTCCAAGAAGGATTTTGAAAGCTTTTCCCTCTTTGAGAAGGTTAAAAGCCTTTTGCCCATCTTTAAAACCAAATTTATGAGTTATAAGACATCTATACTTTGCAGGATTGGCCTTAATCATTTCAAAAGCCATTTTGAAATCTTCAAGTGCAAACCCGCTACAACCTTTTAAAGACACCTCGCCGTAATGAAGAATTCCTGCATCAACATCAAGAACCTCCCCCTTTGGAAGACCAGCAAAAACCAAAAGCGTTCCACCATTTCTAACAAGTGGAAGATATTGCTTTACAAGACCACCAATGTTAACAGCTAAAACAATGTTGTCGTATTCCCCTTTCTGAACATCTTCTTGCTTAATTGTTTTTATACCAAAGCTTCGCAATTTCTCTGCTCGTTCTTCAGAAGGCTCAACTACAGACACATCAATACCAATTTGAGAATAGTACAAAGCAAAAAGAGCTCCCATTGGTCCACCACCAACAACAAGAACATTGCTGTAGCCCTTAATGGTTTCAAGTCTTTTCACCCCATTAAGAACACAGGCAAAAGGCTCTGCCAGTGCATATACATCATAATTGGCAGGGTCATGTGCAGGGCCTTCTTGTGCAGAATCTTCTTCTTTAGGAAGTTCAAATATGCCTTCTTCATAACCTTCAGGAATACCAACATACTCAGCAAAACTACCAGCTTCTACATATTTCTTAGAAGTACAAAGATCCCCTTTTCCTGCTTTACAAAGAGGGCACTTTCCACATTCAAAGTAAGGCGCAACTACTACCCAAGTTCCCTTAGGATATTTAAACCCCTCTGGGGCTTTCTCAATTTGACCATAAAACTCATGCCCTAATACTGTTGGGGGAACAAAATATCTATGCCCCTTAAAAACAGCCTTGAGATCCGTACCACAAATACCAGTAGCTTCAACTCTTACCCAAATTGGCATTGTAGGCTCTGGACTCTGACCTTCTTCAACCACGCCCAATTCTTTGTATATTAAGCTATTCATCCTGTAGATCTCCTTCCTTTTTAAGGTTTCTGTAAGATTTCTGTAGGGTTCTTTACAAAACCTCTATTAACTTTCTCTCTCAAGAATCTCTTCTGCCGTTTTTGCATCTGTAATAAGAACGTTATACAAGCCAAGCTTTGCAGCAATTCTCATTGAGTCAACTTTTTCTTTTCCACCACAGATACAAATCCTCTTTTCAACTGTCTTAAGCTTTTCTATAGAAAGACCTAAGTACCCCTCTCCCCAGTTACTATCAATCATGCCATCTTTTGTGAAATACCTACCCAGAATATCTCCCACTGCATTTTTTTCACCAAGAATATCTCTTGGATTTCTCTTGTTCTTTTCGCTCGAAGGTATCCTTTGGGTTTCCGGAGACGCACCAAGACCAAAAACCACAGCATCCAAGTTATCCCAAATTTCAAAAAGATCTTTATATTTTTCCTTAAAATTCTTATTGCTTGCCTCTGCAGAATTGTAAAAGAAAACGGAACCACCAAGAACGTGCGCAAGAAGACTCACAATAATATTCACCTGGTAATGGACTTCCCTCACGCCAACGCTACCTACAATAGGAACGACATTATGCTCTTGAGAGAAGTCCGTCGCCTGCTTTTCCACCATTCTCATCATGGTTTTATATATTGTTGAGCCCCACCCCACCCCGATATTTTTTGAATTTCTAAGCTCTGAAATAACAACCTGTGACGCGTAGTCTGAAATTGTATTTACACGCGCTTCATTACAATCTTTTGCAATACCAGCATTTGGCGCAACATATACCCTTTTTAACCTAAGAGCCTGCTCCAGCAACCCAGATAAGTTTTCAATTGGCTCTGGTTTCTTTACCGATATCTTAACTATGCCACATTCCTGTGCCTTACTTAGGATTCTTGAGATTACCGGCCTAGAGAGGTTCATGCGTTTAGAGATTTCCTCTTGATTGAGACCGTCCTCGTAGTACATTACAGCAACAGCATAGAAAAGATTCAGATCTTCTTTCATCCTCTTAACGCCCCATCAAGTTCTCTGATTGTTTTCTTTACATCACAGCTTTGGAAAATATTTCTTCCAAAAGCAAGGCCCTTTGCGCCCTTTGCAACAACTTCCTTTACAACAGAATTAATGTCAGATTCCTTTGGCCCTCCAGCAAGAATTACTGGAACCGGACAGTTTTTTGTAACCTTATCAAATTCAGTACAATAAAAAGCCTTTATCATATCAGCGCCAAGTTCCGCTGCAATTCTTGCACCACTTGCAATAAGAGAAGAGTCATTATTCTTTGTATAATCAGCAGCCAAAACTTCAGCTATCACAGGAATTCCCAATTTATGATATTCCTCACAAACTTGAGCGAGCTCAATCTCGCTTTCCATGTCCTTTGAACCGCCAATAACAAACATAACCAAAACTGCATCTGCATCCAACTGCGCCGCAAGTTCAGCAGAGGCCATATGATAGTGCACATCAGAATAAACAGTTCCAAGCATAGTTCCACCAACAGAACCTCTAAGAACAAGAACCTTGTCTTCAACAGCCTTTGGGCAAAGTTTAGAAAGCATGCCAGGATTAAGAATAAAACCATCAATTTCGCTGTCTTTAAGTGACTTCACAAGTTCTGGAGTATTCTCCAAACCTTCCATTGTTCCATAAATCTGCGGATGATCAAAAGCCGCCAAAAACAACTTTCCATCATTCTTGAACATCTTAGCCATTCTTCTCTCAATTCCAGTCACTTTACAACTCCCTTATTTGAACATTTGTTCTGAACAAATTTTCTACATATCATTGTACAACGCCATCACCGGATTTGCAAACATTTTTTTGAATATTTTATCGCCACCATAGGGCCAGCCTTAGGGCCAGCCATAGGGCCAAGAGTCAGCAATGTAACATATTCTGCCCGTTTGGGCGAAATATGTACATTTTGTAACACAGATTTACTTTTTGGGCGGAATATGTTACATGCACGCTGACCCCTAAAGCTCACCTATTGTGAAACACGAAAAACTGTTTCGTCTTCACACTTTTTCCGCAGAAAAAGTGTTTGATATCTACATTTTTTCTGCTATAATCAAAAACATGAAACGAAAGCTACTTAATCAGTTGATTACTTGGAAAAACAAAGAAAATAGAAAACCTCTTATTCTTTGGGGTGCCCGTCAGGTTGGAAAAACGTGGCTCATGAAAGAGTTTGGAAAACAATGTTTTTCAAACTTCGTCTACATATCCTTTTACAACAATAAAAAAACATCTCAACTTTTTGAAGCCGATTTTGATACAAAACGAATAATCAATGCTTTGGAAGTACAGTACAAAGCAAAAATAAACCCAGAAGAAACGCTTTTGATCTTCGATGAAATCCAGGAGGCCCCAAAGGTTCTTGAAGCTCTCAAATACTTCTGCGAAGAAGCTTCTGAGTACTGTATTGTTTGTGCAGGTTCGCTTCTTGGGGTTAGAATCCACAATGGGGTTTCTTTCCCAGTGGGAAAAGTTAACGAGTTACAGCTATACCCAATGGATTTCTCAGAATATCTTTCTGCAATGGGCAATGATAGATTGGCTCAGGCAGTTTCAAACCCACAAAACCCTTTACTTAGAGATTTAAGGGATGACTATATAAAGCACTTAAAGAATTACTATTATGTAGGTGGCATGCCTGAGTGCGTCCAAGCCTTCTCCTTGCGAAAAGACTACAGTGAAGCAAGAGAAATACAAAACTCAATTCTAAGCCAATATGAAGGAGACTTTGGCAAACATATAGAACCAAAAGAACTCCCTCGAATTAGGATGGTATGGAACGCCCTTCCAATGCAACTTGCAAAAGAAAATAAAAAGTTCTTTTTGGGGCAAATAAAACGAGGAGCACGAATGAAGGATTTTGAAGTTGCAATTCAGTGGCTAGTTGATGCTGGTTTGATCTACAAAACCTATAAAGCGACAAAACCAGCCATTCCTTTAAAAGCCTATATAGATTTCTCTTCTTTCAAAATATTCATGCTGGATATCGGCCTTCTCTCGGCAATGTCAGAACTTGATGCTGACACAATAATTGATGGAAGTAAAGTCTTTGTAGAGTTTAAAGGTGCTCTTTCAGAACAATTTGTCCTTCAACAGATTATTTCTTCAACCCCATATACCCCATACTATTATGCTGGAGATAAATCAATTTACAAAACAGATTTTCTAATACAGAAAAATGGTGGCATTGTCCCAATAGAAGTTAAATCAGGGGAAAACACAAAATCAAAGAGTCTCAGAGTCTTCTGTGACAAATTCAAGCCCAGCTACGCAATTAGACTGTCCTCTGCAAACTACATCTCCCAAGATTGGCTGGTCAACATCCCCCTCTGGGCTGTTGAAAGCCTGTAGCAAAAACAAACTAACAATAGAAAAATCCTCGATAAATGGCAGTCAACGATACCTTTTTTGAAAAAAATACAAAAAGAGTAGCGTTAACTGGCAAAAATGTAATC
>CAVJIN010000015.1:0-33895 GCA_963649615.1 bacterium | reverse complement strand
TTGTTTTCGGGGCGAGAGGACTCGAACCTCCGATATCCTGCTCCCAAAGCAGGCGCCATAGCCGCTAGGCAACGCCCCGATGCACTAAAGGAGTATACGCAATTGCAAATTTTACGTCAATAACCTTGATACTCTTTTCTTAACAATAAAATATTTCTTAAACATAAAGCTCTTTACATAAACCGAATAATTTGATAACTTCAATACGTTGCTCTGCAACGAACTTCAAATGATGCTTATTTAAGGTGGATATATTATGGCACGTAGATGTGAGATTTGTGGAAAAGGTACAATTGCTGGTAACGTAGTTACAAGAAAAGGACAACCAAAGAAGAAGGGTGGTGTTGGTCAGCATATAGGTGTTACCACCAAAAGAGTTTTCAAACCAAACGTTGTTTCTGTTAAGACATTGATTGACGGAACACCAAGAACAATTAAAGTTTGCACAAGATGCCTCAGAGCTGGAAAAGTTCAGAAGCTCGTATAATCATATTTGTATAACCTAGTTATACTCAGAAAAAGGACTCCAAAGCCAAGCCTAGGAGCCCTTTTTTTACACGCATGACACTATTACTTAACTCTCATAGAGGGTAGCTTTCTAATTGCAAGTCTAACACAAGAGCCTTTTCCAAAAAGCTTTTCCATATGAGAAATATAAGAATCAGTTTTATCTGTTGGAATGTATGCTTCCAAAGTTCCAGCAAAACCGCCACCTTGGACCCTAAAAGCCCCATCATAAGAACCACCATTAATTAGCCCAGATTGCTCAAAGAAAGTATTTGACCAAGCATATGCAAGAGAAATACCTTGTTCCGTGAAATTTTTTGGAGCATATATATTTTGCAAATAATTGAAGGAAGATTGCCCACTTTCCATTACCAAAGCAAGATATGTTTTAAAATCGCCAGAAGCCAAAGCAGACAACATTTTTTCAACACAGACATCTTCTCTAAAGAAATGGTATGCCCTAAGAATAGCTCTGTCATTTCTGATTTGATGTCTTAATTCTGCAATATTATCAAAAAAAACTGCAGGGTCTACCTCTCTTAGGACGTCTTTTCCAAAAAACTTTGCCACAGTTTTCATTTCTGAAGGTATTGAAGCATAGTCAGCGGTAAGGTCTGCATGACTTCCACCTGTATCAACAATGACATAATCAAAACCATAATCTGCAAAGTCTACAGAGATAGGTGTTATTACTGGATTTGAAGTATTGCAAAAGTCAATGCCAACAATCCCACCATTTGCACAGGCTACTTGATCCATAAGCCCGCTTGGTTTGCCAAAATAAATGTTTTCCGCTTCTTGACCCATAATGGCAAGTTCTGTAGTAGAAAACTTATTCTCATTAAATAAAGAGTTAAAAATTGTGCCAATAAGCACTTCAACAGCAGCAGAACTGCTTAACCCTGAACCCTTGAAAACACTAGAGGAAACATTTGTAGCAAAACCGCCAAGACAACCGCCTCGTTTAACAATTGCAGCTGCAACACCTCTAATTAAGGCTTCAGTTGTTCCAAACTCAGCAGCATTAACAGCTAAATCAGAAATATCAACACTTATAGGAGCATATCCATCACTAATAAATGTTACAGTGTAATCCATTACCTCATGAACTGCTGCAATTGTATCTAGGTTAATTGAGCCAGCAATAACATGTCCATGATTGTGGTCTGTATGATTTCCTCCTAACTCAGTTCTTCCAGAGGTTGAAAAGATAGCATCCGGCATAGTACCAAAAAGTTCAATGTGCTTCTTCTCTAGAGCGGAAAATCTTTCCAAAACATCCTGCGAGTTTGCGTTTTTTCCGTATAATCCAACTATATCCATTGTTTAAACTCCTCAAAATATGAGCAATAAAATTATATAATGAAATATCGGTGCGGTATAGTAATTTCCCCTTATTGATAAACTCAACATAACCAATTTTAGCTATCTTTTTATCGCAGGCATATCTAATTGCCAATTTAAGACGTCTACAATTCCAGTCTTTCATGACTCCATAAAAAGGATTAAGTCTACCTCCATAATCTACCGTACCAATATTCTCTGTACCAACAACAAGTTGTGCTGCATTCTCAATAGTAAAAGAAAAAGGAAATCTTCCAGCCAGTTTTTCAAATATCTCGGTGCCATTAGCTACTTTCTGCACATTCCCCAAACACACATCACAGCCCGCGCAATTAGTCTTAGACTGACCAAGCACGCTCAAAAGCGCATGACGCCTACACGTGGCACCATCAAAAACAGTGGATACTGGATTGTTATCTTGTACCTGTCCAGTTAACTTAATCACCCATGCAACAGACAACTTTCCATCTCTTCCCGCGCGTCCCGATTCCTGCAAGTATTCTTCTACCGTTGCAGGAAGTCCGTGGTGGATGACAGTGCGAATTGAGCGCACATCAATGCCCATACCAAATGCGCAAGTCGTTATCAACACACCATTTACACTAGAACTAAACCACTTTTCCAGTGTCTCCCTTTCAAGCTTTGTCAACCCCGCATGATAAAATTTAATTGGTATTTTAAGGTCACGCAAATCGCGCAAGCTATCATAACACACCTGTTGCGTTTCATGGCGCGTCCTGCAAAAAACAATTGCAGGTTTCTCACACACTCTCAAAATATCCACCACCGCCTGCGTTCTATCCCACGTGGGATACACCGCGTACACGATATTTTCCCTGTCTGCATCGCCACGCACTACCAGCGGTCTAGACGGGAACAGCTGTCTCCATATCAGCTTCATGGTTAATTCCGATGCCGTTGCCGTAAATCCTAAAACCTGTTTTGGCATAAGTTCCAAGACAGCTTTCTTTAGGTTGAAATACTGAGGCCTAAAATTCTGTCCCCATTGTGCAATAACATGGGCCTCGTCAATTACTAAAAGGCTAGTTCTATACTTACGCAAGCGGTACAAAACTCTCTTTTGTAGTAAAGACTCCGGTGTTGTCATAACAATTTTGACGCCATTGTCAATTTTTTCCCAAATTTCTTTTCTTTGTTCTTTTGTTTGACCACCTCTAATGACCACGCACGAAATACCTCCTGCTTCAAGTTTAGCTTTTTGGTCATTCATCAAAGCTAGAAGTGGATATACAATCAACGTAAGTCCTTTGCATAAAATAGCTGGAATCAAAAAACATAACGACTTTCCTGTTCCAGTAGGCAAAATAACAAGTTGATGTCTTACAAAAGATCCATTTTCTTGCTCCATAATCCTTTGCATCACCAAAAGCTGAAAAGGTTTCAGCATACTAATGCCAAAATATTTCTGCGCAGTCTCAATTAAGGTTTCTTCAATATGTCTTTCTTTCTCCATATAAATAAATACAAAAAAAATTGCCATTTTTTGTATATTCACGTTTTGTGTATTTGTGTTATACTGAAATTGCTCGTTATACTAAAGAAAGAGTGGATCTGTAGTCTGTCAGATGAAGGGTCCGAGAAAGGGGACTGCGTAAATAAACAGTTCCTTTTTTCTTCTGCAGGCTTTGGGCGCATTACTGCGTCACGGAACTTTCCGGGTAGGCTATTTCCAAAACGCCCATTGGACAGGCTTTTGCACATTGCCCACAAGCAATGCATTTCTTTGAAACTTTTTCAATTGGATCTTCAATCATGACACCAAAAGGACAAGCTGCGCGACATTTTCCACAGTTAGTGCACATCTTGAGGTCAACAACAAGAACTCCAAACTGGTTGCGACTGATTGCCCCTTGCGGACAAGCTTCCGCACATCTTCCACACTGGATACATGTGATAGGGCGGGTAATCAAGCCCTGAATACCACTTTGGTTACCAATACCTTTTCTTTCTCTAATTTGAATAAACGCAAGAGAAGGGATTTCTTGTTTATAGAATATCTTTGAACAAGTTCTAGCACATTCAAGACACCCAATACACCTAGCATTTTTGTTTACAGTAAGGCATTTGAATTTACGGGTAATATAACCAGAATCCTCTAACGTGTAAGGTGTTTTTTCAATAGGAAGATTAAACCTCTTTATTCCATCAAGCCTATAATAAGCATCTGCAATGCATGGAGCAGTAGGAATAGAAGTAATTTCACCAAGACCTTTACCTCCATTTGCAATATCAAGACCTTCTTTCTCAACAATTATTGGAACAATATCTGGAACTTCATCAGCACGGAATAAGCCTAGAGAACCATATTTTGCAAGAGGTTTGCATTTATCAAGAGGATAATTTTCCCTAAGGGCATAGCCGGTTCCCATAATAACTCCACCTTCAATTTGTCCTTCTACATTGGTTGGGTTAATAGCTCTTCCAACATCATGGGCCGCAATAATACGGTCAACCTTATGAGTTTTTTCATCTAAGATTGCAACTTGAGTTGCATAACCATAGGCAACATGACTTTTAGGATGAGGCTTGTCACTTCCAAAAGGATCCGTTTCTGCCAGGTATTCAGCATAAAATTCACGGCCTTCTAGCTGTTTTAGGGCATGATTTACGGTCAACGATTCATCATTAAACTTTTTAAGCTCTTCATCTAAAGCTTCCTTTAAGGAAACAGCAGCACGCCTAGCAGCTTCACCTGTAACAGTGGTATGTCTAGAGCCAGAAGTAGTTCCACTGTCAGGAGCCTTGAGAGTATTTGCTTTTTCTTCAGATACCAAACTGCCATCAAGACCTGTGATATCACATACAATTTGCTTAAGGATTGTGCAAAGCCCTTGTCCAATACATGACCCTCCACAGTGAATTAACACAATCCCATTTTTTATTTCTAGGTCAACACGACCAAAGTCCATAAGACCAACACCAACGCCAGCATTTTTCATTGCACAGGCAATGCCAGCATATTTGTTGTTTTCATATTCTTCTTTGACAGCTTCAAGGGTTTCAACAAGACCTGTAGCATTATCAACAATCTGGCCATTTGGAAGAGATTGTCCTGGTCTAATTGCATTTCTATATCTAATTTCCCAGTGTGAGATTCCAATTATATCTGCCATGTGATTAAGCATAGACTCAATGGCAAAACAAGTTTGAGTTACGCCAAAGCCTCTAAAAGCACCGGCAGGGGGATTGTTAGTGTAATAAGCATAGCCATCAATTCTAAAGTTCTCATAATTATAAGGGCCAGATGCATGAGTGCAAGCTCTTTGTAATACAGGGAGCCCAAGAGAAGCATACGCTCCAGTATCTGCAATTACCCTAGCAGATAGAGCTTGAATTATACCATTTTCATCGCAACCAAGGGTGAAATCCATATCCATAGGATGACGTTTTGGATGAACCAAAATACTTTCCTGTCTAGTAAGTTTCATTTTGCAAGGATGCTGTGTAAGAAGAGCTGCTAGAGCACTAAGATGTTGTACGGTAACATCTTCTTTTCCTCCAAAACCACCGCCAACATAGCAGTTTTCAACAATTACTTTCTCTGGAGGCAAATTCAACATAGGTGCAGTTTCACGTCTTGTATCATAGACGCTTTGGTCTGTGGAATAAATTTTTACGCCACCATTGGCTAAAGGAAAGGCCACAGCAGCCTCTGTCTCCAAGAATGCATGTTCTGTCCATGGAGTTGAATATTTTTCATGAAGTATATGTTTGGAGTTTGCCAACGCCTCATCTACATTGCCTCTATCTACGTGCGTGTGCCCCAGCAAATTTCCCGTCTTGCATTCCTCATGTATGATGGGAGCATCTTCTTTCATGGCATCATATGGCGATGCAATAAAAGGCAAGACCTCATAATCAACTTTAACTAGGCTAGCTGCTTTTTTTGCAGCAGCATAGGTTTCTCCAACCGCAATGCAAATTACATCTCCAAGATATCTAGTAATGCCACCAATAGGAATCATGGCATCCCAGTCCTTGAGAATGTGACCTACCTTGATTGAGCCAGGGATATTGTCAGCAGTAAAAATGTTATACACACCGTTTGCTTCCATGGCCAGCGACGTATCAATGTTCAGAACTCTTGCACGCGGATACTTAGAGCGTACTGCAACTACATACAGCATTCCATCAACATAGATATCATCTGGATACAAGCCTTGTCCTGTGACTTTATCCTTGACATCTACACGTGGAATACGTGCGCCAATTTTCCAATTTCTTGAGTCCGATATCTCTAGATCCCCTCTAAATATTTCAGCTGCAAGCTCAATGGCCTTTACAATTTTTGCATATCCCGTGCATCTACAAATGTTGTTTCTAATAGCATGCCTTATTTCTTTCTCAGTAGGGTTGAGATTCTGGTTAAATAGAGACTTTGCACAAATGACCATGCCAGGAATGCAAAATCCACATTGAACAGCACCAGCAGTACCAAAAGCATAGGTGAAAACTT
The DNA here is from genome assembly GCA_963649615.1 of bacterium. Classification (GTDB taxonomy): domain Bacteria; phylum Spirochaetota; class Spirochaetia; order Sphaerochaetales; family Sphaerochaetaceae; genus UBA9732. The sequence continues at coordinate 27,567 of CAVJIN010000015.1, read as the reverse complement.
CTTTTTCTCGTTCTGTGAGTCCTTCAACAGTGGTAATAGTTTTACCTGAAATATCGGAGAGCATAAGGGTACAAGCCTTCAGTGCTTTTCCATCCACAAGTAGGGTACAAGTGCCGCAAGCCCCTTCCGAACAACCATCTTTGACAGAAGTCAAATGAAGGTCATCTCGTAGGTATCTTATGAGTTTTTTATCTTCTTCTACCTGTTTTAGGCTATTGTTTACTGAAAAAATGATGCTCACACCCATCTCCTATCAAACATTCATCCCAAGAAATTTTTTCAAAGAAATAATGTACTCTCTGAGTTTAGCAAGAACTTCTTTTTTAGATGGATCTAAAGATGTATCAGCAAGCTTCTCTTCGATTTTTCTTTGCACAAAGTTAATATCATTAATTTCATTCCCCGGTGGGCACAAAACTCTAGTAGAAGCAAAAGACTTCCATTTTTTCAAGTTCTCTTCATCTAGCAGTCTTGGGTAACTTCTACAAACATGTCTCCAAAGCATCTGAGGACACCGCGAATCTTCAAAATCGAGATTGAGAGAAAGCCTTTTTTCTGGTGGAGTATTTCTGATTACGTTAAACAAATTCTTGTCATGATCAGTAAAGAACTTTGTATAAATTGCATAATCTGGGTCATTTGAGCCCTCAAAATCTTCCTTTGTATTTTGTCTAATCTTGTTTATAAGACTTGGTCTGTTTGCTGTAATTATTTTGTAATTTTCATTACACTTATCAACATCAATTCCAAGCCTTTCATAATCAGCTCTTGTTTTTAAGCAATTGGTAGTAGCTAAGAAAGGTACCTTATTTATTGCAATTCTCATTACGCCAGGTACCTTAAAAATATCTTCACTAGTTGCTTCTAGAAGAGGTTGCACATCTTGAGAAAGATTAAAACAGACAATGCTGTTTTCTATTTTAGAATGTGGTGTGATTGGTAAAATCAAAGAAGAACAACCCTTTTGACTAGTGAAAACCTTGTTTACATGGATAATTGGTTTTGGCGTATCTTGAGGATTCAAAAGATTCTTAACTTCAATTTTATTTCTGAGTTTTAAATAATGCTCAAAAAGTTTAGGTTTCTTTTGCTTTATTAATTTTGCAATTGCAATTGTAGCATTAACATCTACCATTGCATCATGAGCACCTGTTTGGTCTATATTGTTTGCTGCTGTGAGTTCTGTTAGTTTAAAAAGAGGTCTTCCAGTTTCTTCAGATACAGGCCAATTAATCCCTTCTGGTCTAAGGTCATGTGTTGCTCTAACTAGGTCAATAATATCCCATCTTGAACAGCCATTCTTCCATTCTCTTTCGTATGGGTCAATAAAGTTTCTATAAAAGAGGTTCCTGATAAACTCATCATCAAAGCCAATGTTATTAAAGCCCACCACACAGGTATTTGGCTCTTTGAATAAGTCAAATATCTTTTGAGCAAATTCACTTTCAGGAATTCCTTTAGCTTTAACTTCCTGCGGTGTAATTCCTGTAATTAAGCAAGACTGCGGGTCTGGAACATAGTCTGCGGCAAGTTTGCAGTAAAGAATAACAGGTTCTCCAATTGGATTTAAGTCCATATCAGTTCTCTGTCCAGCAAATTGTGCAATTCTATCATAGAAGGGCGAAAGCCCAAAGGTTTCTAAATCATACCAAAAGAATGTTGACATATTTGTAGTTTAACACAAAAAAACTTGAAAACAAAGCAAAAGGAGATTTATAGTTATATGGTATATGGTCAAACGGCTTTTGATTGTATTATTGATTGTTTTGCTTTCCTTCTCTGGTCTCTATGCCAATGATTCTGAGCTTCTTCCAACAATAGAAGAGGTCAATCAGGCCCTCACTGTTATTATGGACTGTTTGTCTGCTTCGCTAGTAACTTCTTGTACTAAATCCAATATAAAACTTCCCAATTGCACGGTATCTATGAGTCAAACCAGCAATCTTCCTCTTAGAATTGCTTATTTCCTAGCTGATCCTGCCGAATATTGTGAAGCATTAACACCTGCCAATGAAGGAAATGGACTTTTATCAACTTTTTTTGCCTTTCTCAACAATAGCCTAGAGGACCCTTTGGTTTCTGCAGTCTATGTTGTGATGAGCTCTAGAGGATATTCAAATGGCGATTACTTTCTTTCTGGTTCAATTAACTTTACCTACCCAGAAGGGGTTACTCTTGATGATGTCATTGATGTTTGGACAACCCGAGTTAATACGAACCAAGGTATAGGGCTAATGGTGGATATCGGGCTATATGGAGGGGAGATGGAAAGACCTCTTACCGTGTCAGGCAATTTCGTGATGAGTGTGAATGATGTGGGGGAGATTGTTGTTTCGTCTATTGGTGCATATACTATCAATAGTTACCAATTTCAGGGCGGACAATTTAAGTTTTAGAGGTTTTTTATGCAGGCGAAAGTCTTAGATTTCTTGAATAGACATAATCTCAATCCAGAAAACATTAGTATGGATGAACTTTGCGAGTATTTTATACGGGAGATGAAGGCAGGTCTTGCTGGAGATCCCAGTTCTCTACCTATGATTCCAAGCTACTGCTCTCCAGATGGAAAACCTAAAGCTGGGCAAAAAGTAATTGTTATTGATGCTGGCGGGACAAATTTGAGAACTTGTCTTGTTGAGTTTTCTCAGGACTTAAAACCCGAGATTAAGGAATTTAAGAAAACTCACATGCCTGGGGTAGAAAGAGAAGTCTCCGCAAAAGAGTTTTTCTCCATTTTTGCGGATGAACTTAAGCGTATTGTAGACCAATGTGATAGAATTGGATTTTGTTTTTCGTATGCCGCTCAGATTCTTCCAAATCATGATGGAATTCCTCTTTTTTTAAGTAAAGAAATTAAAGCTCCGGAGATTGTTGGCAAGAGACTTGGGGAGGGCCTTCTTGCTGAGTTGGCTTCTCGGGGCCATGATGTTTCAAATAAGAAAATAATTATTTTAAACGATACTGTAGCTACCTTACTTGCATCACAATCCCAGAACGTAGATAACAAATATGATGGTTGTATTGGTTTTATCTTGGGTACCGGAACGAATACTGCATATATTGAAAAAAGTAGTAAAATTAAGAAGTTGCCAAAAGATGTTGAAGTTTCTGAAAACCAAATCATTAATGTTGAATCCGGTTCCCTTTCTTTAAGTTTGGGAGACTTAGATAAAGAATTCTTGGCTTCAACCAAGGATCCTACTAAACATAACTTTGAAAAGATGATAAGTGGCGCCTATCTTGGGCCTCTTGGGTGGTTTATTATTCGTGCAGCAATTGATGAGGGCCTTCTAAGTTCTAAATTCATTAAACAATTCAATAATTTTGCGCCAACATGCAATTCTGTTACAGCTTTAGACTTGAGTGCTTTTTTGGAGCTTTCCGAGTCTAATGATGTTTTCACAAATTACATGAAGGATGAAGACTCCAGCAAACAAGATGTTTATGTTTTAGAACATATTTTAAGGGCTCATATTGCTCGTGCTGCAAAGCTTACGGCAGTTAATTTGGCTTCTGCTGTGCTTATTACAGATTTTGGAAAGAACAAAGAGCATCCTGTTTTAATAAATGCAGATGGCACAACATTCTATAAAACGCCAGCGCTAAGAGATTTGACTGCTGAGTATCTTAAGGATTTCCTTGCAGAAAAAGGCCGATACGTTGAGTTTACTCAGATTGAAGATTCTCCAATTATTGGATCTGCTATAGGTGCGGTGGCACTGTGATTGCCTTCTTTAAGAGAAGCATTAACTAAATCAAAAGCAAATTCCTTGAATTTGTTCTCGTGTAGTGTTGCAACTTCTATTGCAAATTCTTCCATCTTTTTTATGTTGACAGGGTTTGTATCATCCATTTTTATGTCAAATTCTAGTGGGTCATCAATACGAACATAATTCACATCTTTCATGTTCTCCAAAACTATGTCAGTTGTACATTTTTGTGCTGTTGAATACATTGGGCTAACTTGGTCTTTCCAATTTAAAAGTCCATTTGTTTCATCAAAAGTCATTGTATGGTTCTTTCCGCCTGTACTTAGTGACAAAATGTTAAATTTCTTACAATTTGGATAGAGCTTTTTTGCTTCAATGTAAGCATAAATTGCCGGGTTGTTTGCCACAACTCCACCGTCAACTAGAAGTTGTCCATCCTTAACAAGGGGAGTAAAATATGTGGGAGCTGCACTAGTTGCTCTTCCAGCATCTCTAACAAGAAAGGAACGTTCTTGATAACTTCTTATTACAACAGGTATCCCTCTGAATAAATCATAGCTCATAACTAGCGTAGGAACGGTAGCTTGTCCCATGAGACTATCTTCAAACCATTTTTCTAATAATGTCTCTATGCCCGTTTCTGGATATTTTGTTGATGTGAAATATCTAAAAACAGTTGTAGACTTTGATGCGGAAGGAAAAATTTCTTTTCCCATTGTTTTGTATAGGTCAAGAAGATCATCAAGGTCTACCTGTGGTGCATTATTGCAAATTTTGTATCCAAAAGAAGAAGGGCAGGTGAGAGCAAGAGTTATTAGACCTCCTGTAGAGGTTCCTGCAATCAAATCAAAATAAGAATCTAAACTGTTGCCTCCGGTGCTATTTTGAATTTCTTTTTCTAGTTTTTTCAAATAAATTACTGGAATGATTCCCCTCATTCCGCCACCATCTATGCATAGTATGAATCTTTCTTCTGGTTGAATTTCTTCTGTTTCTAAGACTTGTTGTTTAATTTCTGGCTCTGGTAATGCTTTTTCTGTGCCTTTTTTCCCAAAGCGTCTGAAAAAATCTAATATGCTCATGGCAATAAAAATGATATATTTGAGTTTAAGGGTCAAGCGTTTGGAGCGTTTCGTATGAAAGAAAATTTTGATACAAATAAGTATTATTCTAACTGCATGCTATGCCCAAACAAATGTGGGGTGGACAGAACAAGTGGACAGTTTGGTATATGTGGGCAATCCAATGAAATGCAAGTAGCGTGGGTTGGACTTCATAGGGGAGAGGAACCTCCAATTACAGGTAAGAATGGTTCTGGAATGGTTTTCTTTTGTGGTTGTCCTCTTCATTGTCAATATTGTCAAAACTATCAAATAAGTCATGCCTTTATGGCTAGTGGAATTGGAAAAGAAAGTTACGAAGGAATTAAAGTTTCAATTACAGAACTTGCATCTTTGATGCTTAAACTTCAGGAATTTGGTGCAGCTTCTATTAATCTAGTTACGGGAACTCACTATATTCCATCTATTGTCCAAGCTTTGCAAATTGCTCAAAATGATGGCCTAAAACTGCCAATTGTGTGGAATTCTTCGGGATATGAGAGTGTTGAGGCCCTTAAACTAATTGATCCTTATATAGATTTATATCTTTTGGATGTCAAAACTTTAGATCCTCAAGTAGCTACAAAGTTTTGTGGAAGAGCTCATTATAGTGAAGCTATTCTCCCTGTTGTGAAGTTTTTAAAACGCCGTTATCCGTTTACGAATTTGGAGAACGAATTAAAAGGAGTTTTAGTTCGCCATCTAGTGTTTCCTGGAACCATAAATGCCACCATGAACTTTCTTTCTTGGTTTGCTGATAACTTCAAAGAAAATTTCTTGCTTTCTTTAATGGTTCAATTTGTTCCTCCTTTAAATGACCCTGGCTTCCCTAAAATTACACCTGAAGAATACAAGCTTCTCTTGGATGCGCTTGACGGTTATGAGATAGATGGCTTTGTTCAAGAAACTTCTGACAACGAGATTTTATGGATTCCAGATTTTACAAGAGATCAGCCGTTTCCTGATGGGTTTGCTGATCCTTTGCCATATTTTTTGGAGCTTAAGAAAACGCAATAATCTTGTGCTTCTAATTGGGTTGTTAGCCTATTGTGGTACCTTCAAATGGGGTTCCGTTTAAGATTGCAATTGTATTTTCCAAATTTCTTCCATCTGCACAAATAACTCTTATGCCTGATTCCTGTGCAATTTTTGATGCTATTGGATCAAATGGAACATTCTTGCCTGGTATCCACTCGTTTCCAACCATCTCTCTAAATTCTTCCCAAGAAATTGTGTCAATTGGTTTTGCGTTTGGATTTTTGCGAGGGTCATCGGTATAAACCTTGGCTATGTTGGAGAGGTTGATAACTGTCTTGGCTCCAAAACGGCGTGCAAGATATACGGCGTCTGTGTCTGTAGAAAATCCTGGTTTCCATCCGCCAGCTACAAGAACGCGACCTTTGAACTCTATTGCATTTATTGTTGGATCTGTGACCAATGAATCTGTGCATAGCTCTCCAAATAAGGCTTTTACAAGTTCTCCGTTAAGATGGGTTGCTCTAATCCCAATCCAGTCTTGCACATTTGTATCTTGGTTTTCGCTTTCGCCAGCTACTTCTCTAAAGGCTTGCTGGTAAACTCTTGCTGGTGCTCCACCGCCACAAACAAATATAAGTTTTGACTCTGGATTGTTTGCTAAATATTTCTTCATTTCAGTCAAAAAAGAAGAAAGAAAACTGGTATTAACTTGATTTGGGGCTATGATTGAACCGCCAACAGAAAGCACAAAGATACTCATAGAAGGTCTCCTTCTCGCGTATTCTATTGTTAATTCTGTTTTTACTTCAATACTATAGCAAGAACTTATTAATCAAGTTTTCAATGATTTTTGTATTTAATGAAGCCTTGGAGGATTCGTAAGTGATTATTAAATTCTTCCCTACGTAATAATTGTTTAATGCATAGCATTCTATCTTTTCTAGAACAGTACTACTGTATTCTATGTTATCCATCATTCCAAAATGTTCCCAAATATATATCTCTCTAGTTCGTTTATTTAGTATTGTAAAATCAGGATGAAGTGTTATACCTCCTAGTTCTAGCTTGCATTCGTAGTGATATGGAATTTCTCTTTTATTTAATGCATTAGCTATGATGATTTCACTTTTAGATCTAACATGCTCGTTTTTTTCTGTGTAAAAAGGAATTTGTTCTGAAACAGCCGTTCTTTTATATTTTATTGATTGCCAGCGTTTGGCAAAATTATTATCAAGTTCGTTCTTTTCTACAAAATTTCTTATTTTTTGTGGAAGTTTGTTGTATACAAGTTCTACTTCTTGACCTATATCAACACTTTCAATTAAAGATAAGGCCTTTTTTATCATTGTTATATTCTTTATCAATATTTTTTGTAGCCGAAAAAGATATTCCTTCTGCGCTAAAGATGAGATAATCTTTATGTCATTTTTGTTTAAATATTTCCTTGAGCCATTGCTAGATTTGTAAAAACGGTTATGGTTGTTGTCATTCGTGATTATTAATTTACCAGGACTTGAGTTTTCTAAGATTACTTGAATTTCTTTAATTTTTGTATTTAGCTTTTTAATCTGCTTTTCTAGTAGTTGTTTTGCTTCTTTCATTGTCTTTCTTTTCCTTTTTTGTTTTTTGGGTTGGGCCTTTTTCTAAAAATTCTAGAAAGTAGAACTTTTGAAAAGATTTTTTTTCTACAGATCCAAAAAGTAGAACTTTTTAGAAAGAAGTTTTTCTATAGATCCAAAAAGTAGAACTCTGAAAAATTTTTTTGCTTTTTAGTCTGATTTTTGAGTTTTTAGCCTCTTCCGTATAGTTTGCATCTCTAAAATTTCCCTAGATATTTTTTAAATTGTCCCTGCATGGCACAGGCGAATGCAGGGACGATATAATGATTTGGTATATTAAATTTATGGATTGAAACGTGATAGAAAAAATTTTGTACCCCTAGGCGCCTCCTTTGGATTTTACATAACTCTCGTTAAATCCATTTTTAATAGTTTTTGCAAAAATCTCGCCAGAGTGTTTGTTCTGAGTTTTAACTAGAAAATATCCTTTTCAGTTAGATTGTTCTCAGCCTCTGTTTCAAAATTCTCATCATTTGCTGTATGGCTATCATTCTTGAATGAAGTAACCACCTCAGTTTCATCCACTATTGCATCAGCATTAGCTTTGGCCTCATCCTCTGGATCTGCATCAATGCTCATAGAAGGTTCAACTGGCTTTGTGTCCATGTCTTCAATATGAGAATCGGCATTTAATTGAGCATTATCATTCTGCTCAGTAACGTTTTCCAAATTCTCTCTGCCAGTCTCTGCCTTTTCGGCATTCCTAGCTGGTTGAAATTCCACATGCTCAGCAATAATGAAAACAAAGTCTTGCGGTAGGTTTCTTCTGTTACTTGTAAACTGTTTTAGCCTTCCACAAACTCGAACACCTCGTCCTTTCGTTAAATACTTTAGGCAGGATTCTCCAAGCCTACCATAAGCAAAAACAATGAAGAAAGACGCTTCATTTACCCATTTCCCATCCTTCAGATAATAGCGATTGTTTGCAATTGTGAAACTGCATCCTTCTTTTGCACTAATATACTGAGGATCCCTTGTCAAGTTTCCCTCAATCAAAACAGTGTTGAGATGATTCATACTGTACTCCCAAAAGGGAAAAGGCTCCAAAAGTTCGTCAACGACGATGCTTATTTTTGGTCGACTTTTCAACTCCCTTCATAAAGGAATACAAATCAAAGAGACAAAATTATTTAACTTTTTGAGCTTTTTTTTGAAAAAAATTAAAATTTTTTAAATTAGACTAAAAATAACCTTTGCATTTCCACCGCAAATCATTCCAAGATCTGATGATGCATCTAAAATGAAGTCTTCAATGTGATATGATAAATTATCCTTAATCATTAGTTTTGCAATCTCAATTGATCTATTTTCAATGGCTCCACCACCAATAGTTCCATAAAGTTTGCCATCTTTTGCTACAAACATTTGACTTCCCACAGAGCGCGGAGCTGAGCCATGTTTTTCAACAATTCTTACGTCAACGCCATGCTCATTAGCCATTACTTTAATCAAGTTGGGGTCAACTGTCACGAGATTCTTATCACTTCTGAAGTATGAAATAACTTCAGCCATGATTGAAATTGCAATTTCCTCCGGTGTTACAGCTCCTATTTTTATTCCAATAGGAGAGCAGACTTTATCAAGTTGCTCCTGTGAATAACCTTTATCTAACATTATTTGCATTGTGGCAGACACCTTTCCTTTAGAACCAATCATGCCAATATAAGAGTTTTTATGATTTAAAGCATATTCAAGACACTGTGAATCATAAATATGACCATGAGTAAGAATTACGAAATAAGGAGAGAATACATTGAACTCCTTATTAAGAATGGTCTCATAAGGCATTAGTATGCGATTAGCAAGAGGAAAACGGTTTTCATTGCAAACTTCTGTGCGTTCATCTACAACAGTAACTTTCATTTTTTGAAGTATTGCAAGATCATAAAGAGCTTTTGAAACATGTCCTGCTCCAAAGACAAACAAATGAGGTTCTGGTTTTATGTGTTCAATAAGGTCTGCTTCTTCAATAGGCCTACCATTGCTACCGGCAAGAAAAAGAGCATTTTGATAAATGGCTTGTTCTCCTGTTTTAAATAGAGTTCTTCTTTCTATATCACCTTGTTCAAGTCCGCTAAGGAATTTAGAGTAAAACTTTTTATTCATTCATAATCTCCATAAGACAATCTAATGTGTTGTCTATTTCATCAAAAGTTGTAAATGGGCCGGGAGAGAATCTTAAAGTTCCATTTGGGAATGTTCCCAGGGTTTTGTGTGCAGCTGGAGAACAATGGAGGCCAACTCTAGTTTCAATGCCTTTATTTTCGAGTAGTAGCGCTGAAATTTGGGCTATGTCTTTATTTGGGGATATTATTGATATCACTCCAGTGCGCTTTGGTGAAGTTAGTGCTGTTTGTAAATCAAGCTTTGCGCCTACAATTTCAATGCCTTTAATCTTTTCAAGTCCATCATAAAGACGTTGAGTATTGGTTTTGATTTTTAATCTAAGATCATCAAGATTTGCAATAGTATAATCAACAGCTTTTTTAAATCCTAAGAGGCCTGGTAAGTTTAGGGTGCCAGATTCAAGTCTGTCTGGTAAGGAGTGGGGAACTTCTTCGCTATTGCTTTCAGAGCCAGTACCTCCAATGATAAGAGGCTGTATAGCATAGGCAATATCCGTGCGCAATACCATCCCCCCAACACCTTCTGGTCCAAGAAATCCTTTGTGTCCTGTAAAACAAATGCCTGCAGCATTAAGCTCTTTCATGCTTAGACTTATATATGGGGAGGCTTGTGCACTGTCTATAAAAAGCAATAAGTCATGTTTTCTAGCTATGTCAGCTAAAGCATAAAAATCTTCAACATGTCCGCTAACATTTCCACAGACATTAATTATCATAGCTTTAGTGTTTGGCTGTATTAAAGATTCAACGCATTCAAGTTTGCTATAGCCCTCTCTGCTTGCAGGAATACGAGAAAAAGGAATCTTGCATTGAACTAAAGGACGCATAACAGCGTTATGTTCGCTGGATGTGACAATAATGTGATCAGAACTGGAGAAGAGTCCTTTAATAACCCAATTTAAAGATTCTGTGACAGATCTCGTGAAAATTACGCTTTCTGGGCTATTGTGCTCGTATAGCTTGGCTAGCGTGCACCGTAGGCTATAAATTTGATCAAAAAGCTCGTATGCTCTACCACTTTCTGTTCTGTTTGGGTTTAAGCAGTCTTCTTCTAAAAAACGCCTCATTTCTTCTGCTATCCCCGGAGCTTTAGGGAAAGAGGTTGCTGCATTATCCAAATATATTCTTTTCATTTTTTTGCCTTTAGAGGTTTTTGCAAAAACCTCTTCAAGATTAAACTCGAGCCAATTATAACACAACATCCATTGTTTTTTCAAAAATAGTATGGTAATATCGCCGTTGCAGAGGAGAAATTGAATATGAAAATGTCAAAAGACAAGATTATTCTTATTGCCACAGGAATTATTGTAGGTATTGCTGCAGTAGTTCTTACCGTTAACGGGAACCCAGGAAACATGGGTTTCTGTATTGCTTGTTTTATCAGAGATATCTCTGGTGCTCTAAAACTTCATAATGCAGGTGTAGTTCAATATATTAGACCAGAAATTATTGGACTGGTACTTGGTTCATTTATTATTAGCCTTGCAAAAGGCGAATTTAAGCCTCGTGGTGGATCTTCTCCAATGCTCAGGTTTATGATTGCTTTCTGTGTTATGGTTGGAGCTTTGGTTTTCCTTGGATGTCCTCTCAGAATGGTTCTCAGACTGGCAGCTGGAGACCTTAACGCATTGGTTGGCCTAATTGGATTTGCATGCGGTATTGGAATTGGTTGTGTTTTCTTAAACAAAGGCTTCTCTCTTGGAAAAGCTTACAAACAGCACACACTTGAAGGTCTTGCACTTCCCGCAATTAACGTTGGCCTTTTGATTCTATTAACTGCTGGTTCAAGTCTTGTTGTCTTCTCAACAACAGGTCCTGGTTCAAAGCACGCACCTATCCTTCTTGCTCTTGGTATTGGCCTTATTGTTGGTGCCTTTGCTCAAAGATCAAGAATGTGTTTCGCTGGTGGTATCAGAGATACAATCCTTCTTAAGGACATTACTCTCCTAACTGGTTTCATTGGCGTTTTTGTTGCAGCTTTGATTGGCAACCTTATTGCTGGCTCATTTAACCTTGGTTTCACGGGTCAGCCAGTTGCACATGCTCAGCATATTTGGAACTTCCTTGGCATGTTAGTTGTAGGTCTTGGTTCCGTCATGCTTGGTGGATGCCCACTCAGACAACTTATCCTTGCTGGAGAAGGTAATTCCGATAGTAGTATTGCAGTTCTTGGTTATGTTGTTGGTGCAGCATTTGCACATAACTTTGGCCTTGCATCTTCTGCAGCATCAGGAGAAAGCCTTGGTGGACCTGGTGTGAACGGTAAGGTTGCTGTATTCATTTGCTTGGCATTCTTGCTTGTTGTTGCTTTTGTAAAGACATTTGCTAAGAAGGAGAATTAATATGCTCGAATTAGATTTAACTGGACTTAGCTGCCCAGAACCAGTAGTAAGAACAAAAAGAGCCTTGAAGGAGAATCCTCAGGGAGTTATTTCTATTGTTGATAATAGAGCTGCATTGGAAAATGTATCTAGATTTGGACGTGCCATGGGTTATAATGTTAAAGCTATGGAGTCGGACGATACATGGAGAATAGAAATCAAGAAGTAACATCATTTGTTGCTACTTTTGAAAATCACTATAAAGCAATGCTTTTTAGAAAAGGGATGGGTCCAGTGTGTACACTGAGACCTGTCCCTCGTTGTCTTTCATCTTCTTGTGGAACAGCTGCCTTTTTTGTAATAGAAAAAAATGAAGACATTTCTCAAGAACTTAAAGCACTTGTAGAGTCAATCTATGAGTTTAAAAATGGAGAATACAATGAAGTCTATAAAAACTGATGTTCGTCTTACCAGTATGGTTAAGACCTCAGGGTGCGCAGCTAAACTGCCACCAGAAAAACTTCACCTAGTTATTGACAATCTTCCTCTTATGACAAGCGACCGCTTGCTTGAAGGATTTGAGAGTGCTGATGATGCTCTGGTTTACAGCGTTGAAGGAGATACTGTAGCCGTTCAAACAGTAGATTTTTTTCCTCCAATGGTGGATGATCCCTTTACTTTTGGACAGGTTGCAGCTACCAACGCACTTTCCGATATCTATGCTATGGGTGGTGAGCCAAACGTAGCTTTAAATCTTGTTTGTTTTCCCTCTTGCTTAGAACTTGATGTCCTAAAAAACATACTTCTAGGTGGAATTGATAAAGTCCGTGAAGCTGGTGCCATCATTGCCGGTGGTCATACTATTGCTGACCCAACACCAAAATATGGCTTATGCGTTACTGCTTTCATGAAAAAACAAGACGTTTGGTCCAATAAAGGAGCTAAAGTAGGAGATTGTGTTGTTCTCACAAAAGCTCTTGGAGTGGGCATGATGAATACCGCAGCAAAAGCAGGCGAGGTGAGCGATGAAGATTTTGCTGTTACAATTAAATCTATGACAACTCTTAACAAGCAAGCTAGAGACATGGCCCGGGACCTTGATGTTCATGGTGCCACAGATGTAACAGGTTTTTCTCTTTCTGGACACCTTAGCGAATGTGCAGATGCTTCTAATTGTACTATAGAAGTAAATGTAAATGCTCTTCCAATTCTTCCTGGGGCACGAGAAGCTGCACGTTTTGGTTTTATTCCAGAAGGTCGTTACACCAATGAAGACTATCTTTGCTCAAAGGTCACAATTCCACATGAGATGCCACGAGAACTTGTGGACGTAGTTTTTGGACCTGAAACTAGCGGGGGTCTTGTCCTCTTTCTTTCTGAACCCAATGCAAAAAAGTTTCTCTCTCGTATGAATCTAGACTGTGTTCGGATTATTGGAAAAGTAGTGCCACGCGAAGATGTGAGTGTGAGGTATAAACTCTAGTTTTTTTTGAAGGAAATTAGGCTAATGAAGTACGTACTTGTAACTGGTGCATATGGTGGAATGGGAAGCGAAACAGTAAAACTTTTGCTAAAGAATGGCTACACTGTTTTTGCCCTAGATAAGAACATCTCAGAAGAACATTTTTCAGTTAACAATGCCTTATTTCCCATAAAAGTAGATATTTCTGATGAACAAAGCGTAAATCAGGCTATTAAAATAATATCAAGCAAAACAAAAGAACTGGACGCAATAATCCATTTTGCTGGTCTTTATATGTTGGATTCTCTCGTTGAAATGCCAAGCAATAACTTTGAAAAAATAATGAAAGTAAATTGTTTTGGTCCTTTTTATATAAATAAGGCATGCATTTCACTGTTAAAAAAAGATAGCAGAATTATAATTACAACGAGTGAACTTGCGCCTCTTAATCCATTGCCTTTTACAGGAATTTATGCTATTTCAAAAGCCGCGTTAGATAAGTATGCATATGCGCTTGCAATGGAAGTTCAACTACTAGGTATAAGGGTTAGTGTTCTAAGAGCAGGAGCAGTTGGTACTGACATGTTAGGAGTCTCAACAAAAGCACTAGATGCCTTTTGCGAAAAAACAGAGCTATACACCTGTAATGCAAAGCTTTTTAAGCAAATTGTAGACAACGTTGAAGCAAAACACATAGAACCAAGAAAAATAGCGCTGAAAGTTTTTAAAATATTACAAGATAAAAATCCCGCATTTGCATATAGCATAAATCGTAATCCACTGTTGCTTCTTTTAAATGTTTGTCCAAAGCGGTTTCAACTATGGGTAATAGGTAAAATTCTCAAAACAAAATAAAAGCCGAACCCCTTTTTGCGGGATTCGGCTTTAATAATTCAAGCAGTTCTAGCAGTTACCATGTTTCTTCTACATGTGGGAAAGGTGTTCTCTCTTTATAGGTTGTATGAAGTAATTCATGTGCCAAATGAGAGTTTGGTTCACCTAAGAAGCTAGAATATAACTTTTGAATCTGTGGGTTATTGTGTGATTGCCTGAGAACTTGTCTTTCATCTTCGCTGTAAAGAGCAGCAGCTCTCTTTGCTTTGTAGGTGTCAATGATGTCTGCATCTTCATTTGGGAGGAAACATTCATGGACAAATGGTTGTCCTCCACCATTAATACAACCACCAGGACAGCCCATAATTTCAATGAAAGTATATTTTGATTTTCCTTCACGAATTTGGTCGAGAAGAACCTTGGCGTTTTTCATGCCACTTGCTACAGCAACTTCAATTTTCTTTCCATTGATATCAAGGCTGGCCTCTCTTATACCATCAAAGCCTCGAACATCTTCAAACTTAATTCCCTCATGTTCTTTACCTGTTAGAACAAAGTATGCTGTTCTCAGTGCAGCCTCCATGACGCCACCAGTAACGCCAAAAATAACTCCAGCGCCTGTGTAATCTCCAACAATATCGTTGTCAAATTCTTCATCTGGAAGTCTAGTAAAGCGAATTCCGCTTCTTCTAATAAGTCTTCCAAGTTCACGAGTTGTTAAGACAGCATCAACATCTTTAAGGCCATTAGATTCCAGTTGTGGTCTATCTTTTTCAAACTTCTTGGCTGTACACGGCATGATAGATACAACAAACATATCTTCAGGTTTTACGCCAATTTTGTTTGCATAATAATGCTTTAAGATAGCACCAAACATTTCATGAGGTGATTTGCAACTGGAAATGTGATCAAAAAGATCGCTATAGTAATATTCCGCGTAATTAATCCATCCTGGAGAGCAAGAAGTAATCATTGGGAGAACTCCATTATTTTTGATTCTTCCCAAAAGCTCTGTTGCTTCTTCCATGATAGTTAAATCTGCTGCGTAATCGGTATCAAAAACCTTCTTAAAACCTAGACGTTTTAAGGCTGCAACCATTTTGCCAGTAACTGGGGTTCCAATTTTCATTCCAAATTCTTCGCCTAGTGCAGCTCTAACTGCTGGTGCAGTTTGAACAACAACGTACTTGCCGTCATGGAATGCTTTGTCAACCAAATCAATTTCGCTCTTTTCTGTTAAGGCTCCTGTGGGGCATACATTTACGCATTGTCCACACATGATACAAGGTGAATCCTTGATGAATCTATTAAAAGCAGGGGAGACAATAGTTTTGAATCCTCTATGTTCAAAGCCAAGAACTCCATTACCATGTGCATTTTTACAGCGAGCAACACAGCGTCCACAAAGAATACATTTTGAAGTATCTCTAACAATGGAAGAATTGAAATGGTCAAAAGTAATAGGTGTTTTTTCACCAAGATACATTCCTTCTCTTGCGCCTGTAATTTGTGCAGCATGCAAAAGTTCACAATGACCATTTTTGTAGCATTGTTGGCAATTTAATGAGTGGTTTGACAGCAAGAGTTCAACAGAAGCTCTTCTTGCAGATGTTGCTCTAGGAGATGAAATAATTACCTCTAGTCCTTCAGAAACTGGATAGACACAAGAAGCAACAAGTCTTTCTACTCCTACAATTTCAACCAAACATACTCTACAAGAACCCCTATTGCATTCTCCGTGGTTATAAGAACAAAGGGTTGGAATCTCATAGCCACACCATCTTGCAGCTTCCAAAATGGTGAGATTATCATTTACTTGATAAGGTTTTCCTTCAATTTTAATATTTACTAATCCCATTGCACTTACCTCCATCAAATCTTATCAATTGCGCCAAATCTACAAGTGCTTTGACACATTCCACACTTGATACACTTGTTCTGGTCTATAGCAAATGGGGATTTGATTACACCAACTATAGCGTCAACTGGACAATTTCTTGCACAAGCGGAGCAACCCTTACATCTTTCTGGACTAATGACATACATCATTAAGTTCTTACATACATGTGCCCGACATTTCTTATTCTTAACGTGCTCAATGTATTCTTCTCTAAAACTCTTTAGAGTTGAAAGAACTGGATTTGATGCTGTTTGGCCTAATGCACAGAGAGCACCAACATGGATTGTTGAGGCAAGAACCTCAAGTTGATCAATATCCTCCATAGTTCCTTTGCCACTACAAATCTTTTCAAGAATTTCCAACATTCTCTTTGTTCCAATACGACAATGTGAACACTTTCCGCAAGATTCATCGCAAATAAATTCCATATAGAATTTTGCAACATCAACCATACAGTTGTCTTCATCCATAACAATAGCTCCACCAGAGCCCATCATAGAACCTCTTGCTCTCAAAGTGTCAAAGTCAATTTCTGTGTCCAGGTCTTTTTCAGTTAGACATCCACCAGATGGTCCACCTGTTTGGATTGCCTTAAACTTTTTGCCATTAGGAATTCCACCACCAATGTCATAAATGAGTTCTCTGAGGGTTGTACCCATTGGAACTTCAACAAGACCAACGTTGTTAATCTTTCCGCCAAGAGCAAATACTTTTGTTCCCTTTGAGCCTGTGGTTCCAAGTTTTGAGAACACATCAGCACCATTTCTAAAAATGTATGGAACAACGGCTAAAGTCTCTACATTGTTTACAATTGTTGGGCAATCCCAAAGACCTTTAACGGCAGGGAATGGTGGTCTAGGCCTAGGCATTCCTCTCTTTCCTTGAATTGAATTGAGGAGGGCCGTTTCTTCACCACAAACGAAAGCTCCTGCACCAAGGCGAATATGTGCATGGAAAGAAAAGTCTGTTCCAAGAATATTGTCGCCCAACAGACCCATTTCTTCTGCTTGCCTTATTCCTTCTTTAATTCTATGTACAGCAATAGGATATTCTGCACGAATGTAGAAATAGCCATTCTGTGCACCAATTGCATAACCAGCAATCATCATACCTTCAATAACAGCAAGAGGATTGCCTTCCAAGATTGATCTATCCATGAAGGCCCCTGGGTCACCTTCATCGCCATTACATACAACATATTTTTCACCATCGGGCTGGTTAAATGCGAATTGCCATTTGCGCCCAGTGGGGAAGCCTGCACCACCACGGCCCCTCAATCCCGATGCCAATACCTCATTAATGACTTCTTGTCTGTCCATTTTTAAGGCTCTAGCAAGGCCCGCAAATGCTCCCGTGCCCAAAGCTTCATTGATGTTTTCTGGGTCAATCATTCCGCATTCTTCAAGAGCAATTCTGTGCTGTTTTTTGTAGAAGTTGATATCTTCTTGTTTTGCAACTTTTTCGTGCGTTGCGGGATCAACGTAGAGAAGTCTTTCAACAATTTCGTTGCCAATAAGATCTTTTTCAACAATCTCTTCTACATCATCAAGTGTTACGCCTCTGTAAAGAGTATCTTCTGGGAAAATCTTTACAAAAGGGCCTTGAGAACAGAAGCCAAAGCAACCTACCTGGTTAACCGTTATGTGGTTAGAAAGTCCTTTCTCTTCAATAAGATGTTCAAATTTTTCCTTAATTTGTGCCGAGTCTGACGAAAGGCAGCCTGTTCCACCGCAAAGAACAACGGCTCTTTTTCCGTTATCTCCTTTAAATTTAGAGGCTAGACATACTGCACAATCATGCTGTTTTGAATATAGTTCTTCAAATGTTTTAATCATTATTTGCCTCCAAATGAGCTTTTTCTAGAGCTTTAAGTTCTTCAATAATCTTTGGAACAGCATTTACTGCAACTTTTGGATAAACCTTGCCGTTTATAGAAACAGCTGGAGCAATGCCACATGCACCAAGGCAACGCAAAGCATCAATGGTAAACATACCATCTTCTGTTGTTTCTCCAGGTTTAATCCCTAAAATTTCCGAAAATTTGTCAATTACTTGTTGGGCGCCCTTAACGTAACAGGCCGTTCCCAAACAACATCCAATTATGTATTTGCCCTTTGGCTGAAGAGAGAAGAATGAATAAAAAGAGACAACGCCGTAAATCTCAGCAACGCTAATTCCTGTGTTCTTAGAAACTATTTCTTGAACCTCAAGAGGAATGTAGCCATACTCTTTTTGAATGTCGCTCAAAATCATCATCAAAGGTGTTTTTTCATCAACATATCGTAGACAGATATCATTGATTTTCTTGACAGCAGCTTCACTTAAATGAGCCATGATAATAAACCTCCAAATTTTGGGCTATGTAATTAAAAATCACAAACCTTCTTACAATTATGAACTATTAATTTTTACAATTCAACGAAAAAAATACTCATATTTGGTTTATTTATTGCAAAATTACGTAGTAAAATGGTCAAAGAGAATTGAAAGTGTACAAGAGGTCAAAATGAGCACCGTACAGATATTGGGAAACGAAATGGACTACATATCCTTTGGGCAAGGAAAGAAAACTTTTGTTATACTTCCAGGTCTTTCCATCCACAGTGTAATTGGCCTTTCCAATGCAGTAATTGAAGCTTATAAGGACTTTTCAAACGATTACACAGTATATCTTTTTGATAGAAGTCATTATCTTAAAAAAGGTTACACTATCCAACAAATGGCCACTGACACTGCAATGGCCATGAAGGCCTTAGGAATAACAAAGGCCGATATCTTTGGAGCCTCCCAAGGCGGGATGATAGCTCTTTGTCTTGCCATCTATTATCCACAACTATGTAACAAAATAGTTTTAGGTTCAACACTGGCACGTGTGAATGATACGTTCACACTTGTTGTTAATGAGTGGATAAAACTTGCAAAGGAAAAAAATGAAAATAAACTGCTTGAGAGCTTTATAGAAAAGGTATATTCAGAAGACACAATCAAAACATACAAAAATATGCTAATTGAAGCCAATAAAGGAATTACAGACAATGAATATGAACGCTTTGTGACTCTTGCCTCTAGTTGCCTAAATTTTGACGTATATGCAGAATTGAAAAGAATAGAGTCTTCAGTTCTCGTTCTTGGTTCAAAAGGCGATAAAGTTGTTACAAGTGCAGGTTCCTTGGAAATTGTATCTGCACTAGGTTGCGAGTCTTATATTTATCCTGTAACCTACGGACATGCAGTTTATGATGAAGCTCTAGATTACAAAACACGAATAATTGAGTTTCTTGAGGTTTAATATGATGAAAGAAAGTAAAAGTGGTCATATAGGGGAGACTATTGTCAACATCCTTAATGGAATGGCACAAGGTTTGTTTTCTTCTTTGATTATTGGTCTAATTATCAAGCAAATTGGACACTATCTTAATATTCCTCTTATTGAGAATTTTGGTCAAATTGCACAATATTTGACAGGGCCAGCCATTGGAATAGGAGTTGCTCTTTCCATTGGTGCTCCTAATTTAGCTGTATTCGCATGTGCTGTATGTGGCGCTGTTGGTGCAGGAACAATAGTTTTAGGCGAAAATGCAACATTTTTAAAAATTGTTACAGGCGAGCCCTTGGGTGCATGTATTGCAGCTCTTGCTGGTGCATATGCTGGAAAATTCATAAAAGGCAAAACGCATGTTGATATTATCCTTGTCCCCATGTTTACAATAATAATAGGGTCATTAGTTGGAACATTTATCTCTCCTGTTGTTAGCGCTCTTATGAATGCAATAGGGGCTTTTGTAAATAAACTTACTACACTTTATCCATTACCAATGGGTATTCTTGTTTCAGCAGTTGTGGGAGTAATTCTTACGCTTCCAATTTCATCTGCTGCTATTTGTATTTCTTTGGGTCTTAATGGACTTGCTGCAGGAGCAGCTTGTGCCGGCTGTTGTTGTCAAATGATTGGATTTGCAGTATCAAGCTATAGGGAGAATAAAGTTGGTGGACTCATAAGCCAAGGGTTAGGAACTTCAATGCTTCAAATTCCAAATATATGGAAGAATTGGAAAATTTGGATTCCGCCAACACTTACATCCATGATTGTTGGGCCAATTTCAACCTGTGTTTTTAAGATGACAAACAATTCAGCTGGTGCAGGAATGGGAACAAGTGGACTTGTTGGGCAATTTAATGCTGTTGCGGTAATGGGACAGTCTTGTTTATGGCAAATTGCAATTGTACATTTTATACTGCCAGCTGTTATCTCTCTTTTAATATCGGAATTTATGAGAAAAAAAGGTTACATTAAAGAGGGAGACATGCTACTTCAAGCTTAACTTTTTGCAAAATACCAGAATCCTCTTCAAAAAGCTCGTAATAACCTGGTTGCTATAACAACGGCGAATTCATGGCGCTAGTCCTAAACTATAAGAAAGGGAGAGCGCTGATGATTGAATCCATTGAATCTCTTCGCGTTTTAGCAAAAAAACAAGGCAAGAAGACCGTTGCTGTTGCCTGTGCTCACGATGATCATGTTCTGCGCTCAATTGATGAATTACATAAATTAAAAATGATAGATGCAATTCTCATTGGAGATGAAAGCAAGATTCGTCATATTGCAGATGCATGTAAGATTAATTTAAGCAAATATGAAATAATAGATGAACCCGATAAATTTGAAGCTTGTCATCTTGCTGTAAAGCTTGCTAAAAATGGTTTTGCTCATGCTGTAATGAAGGGCCTTGTTGATACTTCTATTATTCTTAAAGCTGTTTTGGATAAAGAATATGGGCTACGTTGTGCAAAACATTTATCGCATGTTGCTTTGTTTGAAATTCCATACTTTGAAAGATTGCTCTTAGTAACAGACTCTGCAATGAATATTGCTCCAGATCTTGAAGCAAAGAAAGACATTATTGCCAATTCTGTTAAGGTTGCTAATGCAATTGGTATTAAAGAACCCATTGTGGCCTGTATTTGTGCAGTAGAAAAAGTTAATTCTAAAATGCCAGCAACAATAGATGCGGCTGAGCTTGTCAAGGCTAATATCTCTGGTGAAATAAAAGGCTGTACTGTTATTGGTCCCGTTGCACTTGATAATGCTATAAACGTTGAGGCGGCTCAACATAAGGGAATGACTGATCCTAATGCTGGTTATGCCCACGTTCTTGTTGTTCCCAATATTGAAACTGGAAATGTTTTATATAAATCTCTTGTTTATCTTGCTAGGTCTAAGGTTGCAAGCCTTATTGTTGGTGCAAAAGTTCCTGTAATAGTTACATCTAGAGCTGATAATTTCCAAAGCAAGATTAATTCAATTGTTTTTGCTCTTGCGTTAGCACCAAAAGAAAAAAAAGGAGAGGCCGTTGGTAAACAGTGACTTCAAGATTCTTGCATTAAACTTTGGCTCTACGTCTACAAAGATTGCTGTTTACAAAGGCGTAAAGAAGTTACTTGTTCATACTTTTAATCATTCACCACAAGAGCTTGAGGCCGTTCATAATCTAGAAGAAAACGCTACAATGCGTACGCCCTTAATTCTTGAATTTCTAAAAAACAACGGATACGTTTTGGATGATTTTGATGCCATTGTGGGCCGTGGTGGTCTAGTCCGTCCAATTGTAGGTGGCACATACACAATCAATAATAGGATGCTTGATGATCTTAAAACGTGCAAATACGGAACCCATGTGTGCAATCTTGGTGGTATAGTGGCATCTGAACTTGGCAAGCAAATCTCAAAACCAGCTTTTATTGTTGACCCGCCTGTAATTGATGAAATGCACGAACTTGCACACATTTCCGGTCATCCTCATTTCCCTAGGCGCTCCATATTTCATGCTCTTAATCAAAAGGCTATTGCTAGGCGTTATGCAAATAATGCTGATGTTGAATATGATCAATTAAATTTAATTGTGGCTCACATGGGAGGTGGCGTTACCGTTGGAGCTCACAAGAATGGTAAAGTCATTGATGTTAATAATGGTTTAGAAGGGGATGGCCCATTTACTGCAGAGCGTCCTGGGAGTCTTGCTGTCTTGCAAGTATTAAAAGCTGCATTTGAGCATAAATACGGAGACACATATGAGGCTCAAAGGCGTTTTTACATGTCAAAATGCGGATTATTTTCCTATTTAGGAACAAATGAAGGCCAAGTCATTGGAAAGCGTATAGCTGAAGGTGACAAACAAGCTGAACTTATATACAGAGCAATGGCATATCAAATTGCAAAAGAAATTGGTGCATTAAGTGTTGTTCTAGCCGGTAAAGTTGATGCCATCTTACTTACAGGTGGTTTGGCTTATGACAAGTTTTTAACTCACTGTATTGAGGATTATGTTGCTTATATTGCACCTGTACATGTGTATCCGGGTGAAGATGAAATGCAAGCTCTTGCAATGGGGGCTCTTAGAGTACTTTGTGGTCAAGAGGATGCTTTGGAGTATTGATATGAAGATAAAAGTTTCTTTTAGACGTGAAAGGTGTAAGGGTTGTGAACTTTGCATGTATGTGTGTCCTAAACATATTATTGAGATGGAACAAGATTCAACAAATATCAAAGGTTATCATCCAGCAATGATTGCGCCTGAAAATGAAGAAAAGTGCATTGGTTGTGCTAGCTGTGCAAAGATTTGTCCAGATTCAATCATAACAGTAAGGAGGTAAATAATGGCAAGAGAATTATGGAAGGGCAATGAGGCTATTGCAGAAGCTGCAATTAGATCTGGTTGCAAATATTTCTTTGGCTATCCTATTACGCCTCAAAATGAAATTCCTGAATATTTTGCGCAACACTTACATGATGTTGGGGGTTGTTTTCTTCAAGCAGAGTCTGAGGTTGCAGCTATAAATATGGTTTATGGTGCAGCAGGTTGTGGTGTGAGGGTGATGACGTCATCTTCCTCTCCG
Source organism: bacterium (assembly GCA_963649615.1). GTDB lineage: Bacteria > Spirochaetota > Spirochaetia > Sphaerochaetales > Sphaerochaetaceae > UBA9732. The sequence continues at coordinate 4,623 of CAVJIN010000015.1, read as the reverse complement.
GGAATTTCTTTAAAGCAGGAGGGGATTTCATATCTTTGTGGGGCTGAACTTCCTTGTGTGATTGTTAACATGATGCGTGGTGGGCCTGGGCTTGGCACAATTCAGCCCGCTCAGGGCGATTATTTCCAGGCAACTAGGGGCGGTGGACATGGAGACTACAGGCATTTGGTCTATGCTCCTGCAACTATTCAGGAGGCTGCAGACTATGTGCGTATTGCTTTTGATGTGGCCGATTACTACAGAAATCCTGTCATGATTCTTGCAGATGGCATGATTGGTCAAATGATGGAGGCTATTGAATGGCACCAGATCCCTCAAAGAAATCTTCCTTCAAAGGATTGGGCCACAACTGGAACAAAGAATAAACGTAAGCCTAATATCATTAATTCTCTGTACATAGATCCCAATGTTTGTGCAGAGCATAATGAAAGGCTTGCTAAAAAGTATGAGGCTATAAAGGCGAACGAAACAAAATGGGAACAGTTCAATACTGATGGCTGTGAGGTTCTTCTTGTGGCATATGGTACGCCGTCACGCATTGCAAAGGCAGCTGTGAAATTGCTTGAAAAAGAGGGTATTAAGGCTGGTTTGTTTAGGCCAATTACGCTGTGGCCTTTTCCAGAAAAAGCACTTAAAAAGGTGGCAATGCAAGATTCTTGCAGGCTTGTACTCTCTTTTGAGCTTAGTATGGGACAGATGGTTGATGACGTAAAGATTGCTATTGAAGGATGCAAGCCTGTTGCATTTTATGGTAAGGCTGGTGGTGTTGTACCTAGTCCTAATGATGTGGCCAGTTTTGTAAAAAAGGTACTTGAAGAACTTGCGTTGGGGAGGTGAATATGGCTATTGTCTATGAGAAATCTAAAGGCTTAACGGACAACGAATTGCATTACTGTCCAGGATGTAGCCACGGCATTGTTCACAAGCTAATTGCGCAAACGCTGGAGGAGCTGGATGTTTTGGGCAACACCATTGGGGTTGCTCCTGTGGGGTGTGCTGTTTTTGCTTACAACTATTTTAATTGCGACATGCACGAGGCTGCACATGGCAGAGCCCCAGCTGTTGCAACGGGTATACGCAGAGTTTCTGAGCCCGATATTATAGTCTTTACCTATCAGGGAGATGGAGATCTTGCTGCCATTGGTACGGCTGAAATAATTCATGCAGCCATGCGGGGTGAGAAAATTACTACAATTTTCATCAATAATGCTATCTATGGCATGACAGGTGGACAAATGGCACCAACTACGCTTTCTGGACAAAAGGCTACTACAGCACCTTTGGGACGTCAAAAGGGAGACTATGGAAGCCCACTTAGGATGTGTGAAATTCTTAGCACTATTGATGGTTGTGCCTATGTTGCTAGAGTTTGTGTTACCAATATTTCTCAACTAAATAATGCTAAAAAAGCTATAAAAAAGGCTTTTGAACTACAAAAAGAGGGTGCTGGTTTTACCTTTGTTGAAGTTTTGGCAACCTGTCCTACTAACTGGGGTAAGACGCCTATTGATTCTGTTAAATGGCTTGAAGAAAGCATGATTCCTTATTTCCCGCTTGGGGTTTTTAAGGAGGTTGATAATGATAAATGAGATAATAATATCGGGATTTGGTGGGCAGGGTGTGATGGCCATTGGTAAGACCCTTTGCGAGGCGGGGATGAAAGAGGGAAAAAATGTCTCGTGGTTGCCTTCGTATGGCCCGGAAATGCGTGGTGGTACGGCTAATTGCTCTGTGGTGCTGTCTGAAATGCCTATTGTGAGTCCAATTGTGTTGGAGCCTACTGAGCTGATTGCCATGAATTTGCCTTCTTTGTTGAAGTTTGAAAGCTCTGTGGTTCCTAATGGCGTTGTCTTTGTAAATAGCTCCATTATTTCTGAAAAAGTAAAGCGTTTGGATGTGCGTGCTATTTACGTGCCCTGTCTAGAGATAGCTCAGTCTTTGGGGAATTTAAAAGTTGCTAACATGGTTATGCTTGGTGCGTACATTGAAGCTATGAAGAATTTGGAGATTGGCACAATTAAAGAGATGCTTGGCCATATGTTTGCTGGCCCAAAAGCTGACTTGGTGGAGCTAAATATAGAGGCCTTGAAGCGTGGGGCTTTGTGTGTGAGCTAGTTAGAAGTAAGTTGTGTTGGGTTAATTGTGTTGGAGGATGGTTGTGTTGGAGGACGGTTGTGTTGGACTTGGAAATTCAAATTACTAAAACTACAACGCCAAAACCAAAACCTACAGATGAAAACAAGCTGGGTTTTGGGAAAATCTTTACAGATTATATGTTCATTGTTGAGTATGAAGAAGATATAGGTTGGCATGATGCACGTATAGTTCCTTATGGCTCTTTAAGCATAGACCCAGCTTCTCCAGTTCTTCATTATGCTCAAGAAATATTTGAAGGGCTTAAGGCTTATAAGCGTGAGGATGGTGGCATTCAATTATTTAGGCCAATTGAAAATGCTTTGAGAATGAATTGCAGTGCTCAGCGCTTATGTATGCCAACTTTGGATCCTGAGTTTCAATTAAAGGCAATGAAAACACTGGTTGCACTTGAAAAAGATTGGGTGCCTTCTACAATGGGAACATCTTTGTATATTAGGCCAATGATGATTGCACATGGAGCCCAGTTGGGTGTTCATCCTGCAAAACACTTTTTGTATGTTATAATTTGTTCTCCTTCCGGCTCTTATTATGAGAATGGAATAAGGCCACTGCGCATTCATATAGAGGATCTTCATGTTAGAGCCGTAAAGGGAGGTATTGGTGGTGCTAAAACTGGTGGCAATTATGCGGCTTCTTTAAAAGCTGCTTTTGATGCCGCAAAAAAAGGTTTTGATCAAGTTTTATGGCTTGATGGGCGTGAAAACAAGTACATTGAGGAAGTTGGGGCAATGAATATTATGCTAGTTCTTGATGACAAAATAATTACAGCTCCAATTGAGGGTAGTATTCTTGATGGTATAACACGCAAAAGTATTATTAGACTTGCTAAAGATATGGGATATGAGATAGAGGAAAGGCATATTAGTGTTGATCAACTTTTTGAGTCTTACAACAATGGTTCTTTGACTGAAGCTTTTGGCACTGGCACGGCGGCTGTTATTTCTCCTATTGGGGAATTGGTGTACCGGAACAAGTCTATTATCTTAAATGATGGTAAAATTGGTAAATTTGCACATCTATTTTACAATACGCTTGTTGGAATCCAACGTGGCCATTTACCAGATCCTTATGGTTGGATTGTTGAGGTTGTATAGGGGCTGTAACAAAAGTCGGGTTTGCTGACTAAAGAGTTGCAGCCCTTTTTTTGTTCAAAACATTAAAAATAAAACACTGTGCAAGTAATGGGTCGTCCTATACTAGAACGTTTACCTAGAACTAATAGGCAAGCAGATAGCTTTTTTAATGAAAAAGCTGAAAATCCCTTGTTTTCATTACTTTTTTTAATGAAAATGCCTAAATAAAGTTCTTTTCATTGATTTTTGGTTATGCAATTGATTGGAACGGAGCAAAAAAAGAGGCATCAAGTATCTTTATAAGTTTTTCTGAGCCTATTGTGGTTGATTTAAGTGGGTTCTAACAGATATAAAATAGAAATAGTCTTAGTGGAGTATTAAGGTGTTAAGATACGAAGTAAAAATATTGGCACATATGGGCTCTTGTGTGGGGCTTTTTGCTTCCACAATAGTTAATGATTTGGTTACTAGCAATGATAAAAATCCTTGGCTTGCTCTTTCTGCAGAACACAGTTGATGGAGTTGTACGAAGAAACACCTTTGGAAAAATTCTTTAAGGAAAACGGGGCAATAATAGTAGAGAATTAATATGACAAAACAAGATAACATAACAATCTTTCAGAAAACAAAACAAATGTACCAAACAGAGCCTGTTCTTATAGAATCTATCAAGGATTCCATTGCAAGACAGAAAGTCTATGTCACCCCACCACAGGTAGAGAAAGGGGATGGAGCTACAACCATTATTCTGTCTAAGAACAGAACACTAGACGCTGCATCTCATTATAAGGGCAAAACAGCTGTTCTTAACTTTGCTTCAGCTAAAAATCCAGGCGGAGGTGTAGAAGGAGGCTCTAACGCACAAGAAGAGTCTTTGTGTAGAATCTCTACACTGTACCCATGCCTTTGCGACAATGACGTATGGGAAGATTTTTATCGCTTTCACAGAAACCAGCACAATCCGCTATATTCGGATAGACTTATCTATACTCCAGATATTATGGTGTTTAGAAAAGACGATGCTCTTATGGATGTTCTTCCTAAAAATCTCTGGTGGAAAGTGGATGTTATCACCTGCGCGGCACCAAACAAGAGCATGATGCAAAGTGAAATAGACCTAGAGCCTGTCTTTATAAGCCGTTTTAAGGCGATTTTGGCAGTAGCAAAGGCAAATGGAGTAGAAAATGTAGTTCTTGGTGCTTTTGGCTGTGGTGTGTTTGGAAACGATCCGTATGTAGTAGCAAATGCAGCAAAGGAAGCACTAAAGGAGTTTTCGTTCAAATCTGTAGAGTTTGCGGTATATTGCTCCAGATGGGAAAGTGCAAACTACGATGCATTTTCTAGAGTGTTTAGTGGCTCGCAACAGCTGAAATAGGCAGTTAAACCAAGATAT
>CAVJIN010000014.1:0-34392 GCA_963649615.1 bacterium | reverse complement strand
GTGGGTTTTCGTTTTTAGCAGGGGTAGGACTCGAACCTACGGCCTCCAGGTTATGAGCCTGGCGAGCTGCCAACTGCTCCACCCTGCGTCGATTGCTTTGTAAAGTTACGCTTTTTACAAAAAAGTGTCAATGCCCCTCTTCACAGTCTCAAAGTTGATAGAATTTTGCTTTTAGTGTACCATACGAACATTATGAAGGTTGTAATTTTAGGTGCAGGGCGCAGAGGAATACGCCTGGCCAAGCACTTAGTAGAAGAGAACAAAGATGTCATCATTATTGATGAACATGCTGAAGACGTAAGTAAGGCAATGTCAAAGGTTGATTGCCTTGCCATCACAGGAAGCGGAACCAATCTTGAAGACATGCGCAAAGCAGGTCTTAACGAGGCTCACGCGTTCATTGCACTCACAGGTTCAGATGAAACTAACTTAGTATCATGCGGCATAGCAGCATCGGAATTTAGGGTGCCATTGACAATAGCCTCAATTCGCAACCTCTCTTACACAGGTGCAAATGGCATCACCAATTCGCTCATGGGAATCAGCCATCTGGTAAATCCAAGCCAAGAAACCGCACAGCACATATATCAGGATATAGAACGTGGCATATACAGCGATATCATCTCCTTTGACAACTCTTCGCTGGTACTTTACAACGTCTACGTGGAAGCAAACTCGCAATACGCAACACTCCCTGTCAAAGAAGTCAGGCAAAAAATAGAAGGCAACTTTATCATTGCAGCCTTAAATCGAAACGGCCAAGCAATAGTTCCAAGTGGCGATACAATCATCCTACCAGGCGACACCTTAAGCCTTGTAGCAAAAGACGATAGCGTTGAGGCCATCCTCAAGACGGTTGGCAGAAGAAAGCAAAAACCACGCAAAATAGTCATAGTAGGCGCCGGCGAGGTCTCAGACTACTTAATTTGTCGCTTCACCAAAGCCCAACGCAAGAACCTCGTACTAATAGAAAAGTCAAAAGAAGTCAGCCAAGCAATGGCCACAAAATATCCTAATGTCCTTGTCCTTAATGCCGATATCACAAACGAAAGCATATTTGAGGAAGAAGACCTAGCAAATAGAGACCTCTTTTTGTGTCTAACAGACAGCGACGAACTAAACATCATCACTGCAAGCTATGCAAAGCACTTTGGCGTTAAAAACAGTATGGCACTAGTAAACAGAAACCCAAACTACCTTAGAATGGCTAGCCATATGGGAATAGATAGTGTCATCTCAACCCAAGATGTAACAGTTGATTCCATAAAGAAATACTTGCATGGACAGAACATAGCAAGCATGCATTCCCTCTTTGACGGACAAATAGAAGCCCTAGAATACGAAGTACCAGAAACAGCCAAGATTGTAGGAAAAGCGCTAAAAGAAATAAACATGAGAGGAAAAGGCATCATAGCAGGCGTAACAAAGAAAAATGGAAGCACAACAATCCCCGGAGGACTTTACGTAATCCAGCCAGAAGACAAACTAATTCTTGTAATAGAACGCAAAGCCTCGCAGTTTATCCATGAGTTGCTCGAAATAGCAACACCAAAGGAAAATTAATAAGGAAAGATAATTATGCATCTAGGAAAAGACTTAAGACTCTTAGCCTCCATAATAATATTTCTGGCGTTACTTATGCTAATTCCATTAGGAGTAAGCGTTCACTATGAAGAAGAATCTGCAGTAAGGGCGTTTCTCTCAACCATAGCAACAATGGTTATGATTAGCGCAATAGTTCTAATCTTATCAAGAAAAGAAACCCTTAATGGACTGCTTCCAAAAGACGGATATCTCTTTGTCGTATTTACTTGGGCTATTGCAACCGCATTTGGTGCAATCCCACTAGTTCTTTCAGGAGATGTACCATCATATAGCACAGCGTATTTTGAAATAATGAGTGGATTCACCACAACAGGAGCAACAGCCCTCAGCGAAGTAGAATCTTGTTATAAGGGAATCTTGTTTTGGCGCAGCATGACAAACTGGTTAGGAGGAATGGGAATAGTTGTTTTATTTGTTGCCCTCCTTCCAGCAATAGGTTCTGGCTCACAAATGGGTGCAGGTTCCTTCCTTTTGGTTGGGACAGAGTCAGTAGGTCCAGTAAAGGGAAAACTTACCCCAAAGACCAAAAGTACTGCAAAAATCTTATGGTTAATCTATTTTGGGCTATCGTTGTTGCAATGTGTGCTGTTAAAAATTGGCGGTCTAGATATCTTTGATGCTGTCACAATCACGTTCTCAACTATCTCCACTGCAGGCTTTAGTGTAAAGAACACATCAATTGGAGCATACAATAGCGCCTATGTAGATGCCATTGTCACAGCATTCATGCTCATTGGTGGCATTAACTTTTCATTGTATTACAAAGCACTCACAGGAAAAATAAAACAAAGTCTTCAAGACACAGAATTAAAATGGTACCTATCTATATGGTTCATCTGCTCAGCACTTGCTGCTGTGCAACTTTGCGTAAAACATATTTATCCAAATTTACTCGTTGCTTTTAGATACAGTTGCTTCAACGTAGCCTCAATTCTAACAACAACAGGATTTTCCTCCACAGACTACCTTTTATGGCCAACTTTTGCAGTAATGCTAATAGTAATAACCATGTTTGTTGGAGGCTGTGCAGGATCCACAGGAGGCGGAATTAAAGTCATTCGTGTTTCTACAGTCTTCAAGATGGGTAAAAGGTCAATACAAAGGAATTTACATCCATCCGCAGTATGCACAATCAAGACAAATGAGGGCACCATGGATGAAGAGACTCTCTCATCCATAGCAACATTCGTTTGCATGTATCTTGCCACGTGGATTATCTCTTCTGTTATAGTCGCACTTTCTGGAACCGATATTGAAACCTGCTTTTCCTCCACACTTCTCTGTCTTGGGAACATTGGGCTAGGATTTGGCAAGACCGGGCCAACCGGAAGCTTTGCAATCTTCCCGGCATGGGCAAAATGGCTCTTCAGTTTTCTCATGCTTGCAGGCAGATTAGAACTTTTCACAGTATATTCTCTTTTCACAAAATCTTTCTGGAAACGCTAGCAAATGCCAGCAGATGCTAGCCCCCAATAATATTTTTTTGCAAGAACCTCCAAAATAATGCTATAATGCTGCTCATGAATATACTTGTACTTAACGCATCACCAAAGGGCGATTCATCCATCACACTTCAAACATCTCTTTATTTAGAAAAGAGATTCCCGCTTTGCAACTTCACATACCAATTTATTGGTTGTAGCAAGAAAACAAACGAAGCCAACTTATCTTCCACTTTAGAGCTCATCTCTCAGGCTAATATTACTATCTTTTCTTTCCCTGTTTATACTTTTGCATGTCCAAGTCAACTACACTACTTCATTAGACTACTTAAAGAAAAGAACCTAAGTTTCAAAGATAAAGTTGCCACAGCAATCACTACCAGTAAACATTTTTATGACGTCACAGCACATAATTATATAGAAGAAAACCTCCTAGACCTAGGTTTTAACTACCTAGAAGGTCTCTCCTTAGATATGGATGATCTATTAAACAAAGAAGGTCAAAATTCAATTCTCTCATGGTTTGACCACAGCCTCTGGGCCTATGAAAATCAAGTTTTCAAAACCCCTTCACAGCCAAAAATACAAGCAAAACTTCCAGCAATACAAGAAGTTACAACAGAACCTAACCACAAAGAAAACTATACAGTCTCTCTTGTAGTAGACTATTCTAAAGATAGAGAAAGACTTCAAGCAATGGTCAACAACTTTGTAAAACAATTTCCTTATAAAGTTAATGTAGTAGACCTCTCAGTTTTTAAATTCAAAGGTGGTTGCCTAGGCTGTTTAAAATGTGCAATTGATGGAACCTGTGTCTACACAGATGGCTTTAACGATTTCTATGAAAATAAAGTCCTCTCTGGAGATGCAATCATTTACGCCTTCACAATAGTTGACCACTCCATGGGGCCTCTCTTTAAGAACTTTGATGATAGATGTTTCTACAATGGACATAGAACCGTCTCTCAGTATAAACCTACAGCCTTCATAGTAAATGGAAACCTTGAAAATGAAGACAATCTTAAAATGATACTCACAGCTAGAGCAGATGTAGGAAGAAACTACCTTAGTGGTATAGCAACCAATGAAATTGAGATTACCAACACAGCAAAGAACCTAGCCTATGCATTAGAAAATAAATATCTCAAACCTCGTACCTTCTACGGTGTTGGTGGAATGAAGATTTTCCGTGACTTAATTTGGGTAATGCAAGGCATCATGAAAGAAGACCACAAATTCTACAAAGAAAATGGCTTCTATGATTTTCCACAAAAACAAAGAGGAAAAATGATAGCACTAAAAATGGTTGGAAATCTCATGCGTAACAAAAAAATGATGAGAGAAAGCAAGAGCATCATGGAAGAAGGAATGCTAGGACCATACAAAAAAGTGCTAAATGAAGGCCTAGAAAAGAATTAGTCTATTTAAGAGAGGTTTTTGCAAAAACCTCAAGAAAAATCCAAAAGATTAATATCGGCCTGACTAAAACCCAACTTAAAGAGTTTTGCACGAGTTTCATATGAAGAAAGCCCATTTGATGTGGCCTTCTTTGACACCCTCTCTAAGGCCGTACAAACTAGAGTTCTAGTATACTCAGCATCATACATCTCTTCCAAAACCTCTTTAGCAACAACTTTATCAGTCCCCTTAGCACAAAGACGTGCTAAAACTAAAGATTTCCCCTCAGGATGACGTTTATTATTAGAGCGAACAAAAGATCTAACATAGCGCTCTTCACTCAAAGAACCATCTAAGACCAAAGAATCTAACACTGACTCAACAATTTCTGCATCATATTCTTTATTCAAAAGTTTCTGTCTTAGCTCAGACTTATTATGTTCTCGCATAGAAAGATAGCGAAGCGCCTGTTGTTCGCAATTAAAAAAAATAGAGCCAGTTCCAGAAATTGGAATTGGCTCCTTTTTGTCCATATTGGCCATATGTACAGCAGTACAAAACTAACGTTTTGAGAACTGGAAGCGGCGTCTTGCACCTCTCTGACCGTACTTCTTTCTTTCCACCATTCTTGGGTCTCTTGTAAGGAAGCCGTTCTCATGAAGAGCAGGTCTATTAGCTTCATTCTCAGCAACGAGAGCACGTGCAATACCATGACGGCAAGCACCTGCCTGACCGGAAGGACCACCACCACAAACAGTGATGACAATATCAAACTTTGAAAGGTTATCTGTGACATCCAAAGGCTGTTTTACCTGATAAACGCAAAGAGGATCTTTGAAATATTCTTCAAGCTCTCTTCCATTAATAGTAATCTTGCCACTACCTTCACGGAGATAGACACGAGCAACAGCTGTCTTTCTTCTACCTGTGCCCTGACCAAGGTTAATGTTCTTTTCTTCTGTCTTTGCCATCTTCAAACCCCTTAGAATTCAACCTTAATTGGCTGCTGTGCTGCATGTGGATGATTAGCGTCAGCATAGACCTTCATATTGGTGAAGAGCTTGCGTCCGAGTGGTCCCTTTGGAAGCATACCCTTAACTGCGTGCTCAAGTGGATATGTAGGTTTGCGAACTACCATCTGAGCATAAGTCTCTTCTTTCATTCCACCTGGATACATGGAAACACGGCGATACATCTTGTCATTAGCCTTGTTGCCAGACATAGCTGCCTTTGCTGCATTGATGATAATAACATAATCACCCATGTCCTCGTTTGGGACATACTCTGGTTTATTCTTGCCACGAAGGATATTTGCGGCCTTAACTGCAACACGTCCGAGCTCCTGGCCCTCAGCGTCAATCAAGTACCACTTTTTTTCCACTGATTGTGGCTTTACAAAAATAGTCTTCATATAAACACCTGTATAAAAAATGTTTTTTCGTGCAGCTCCAACACCATCCAATGAGCGGTCTTCAGGTCTTGCAACCCGCCTTAGCTAGCCTCACACTTTGGAACCCCGTGGGAAAGGGGTTTGAGTCCCTTTGCGCAAGCAAACAAAACGGCGCACGAATCAGATAATATATTTCAACGGTAGACTTTGTCTAGTGGTGAGAGCTTCAAATCTTCACAAAACTGGCCTTATCTTTTGAAAACGTTCCCATCCGCCCGTTATCGAACTTCACGTCATACACTTCACGCCCTGCAGAGACCCTCAATTTCACAATAGTCCCCTCGCCATAGAAGTCACTTTTGATGCGGTCATTAACAGCAAACTCCACCTTTTTAACCGGCGTCTCCACCTTATTTGCCTTCTTCACCAAAATAGGTTTTGCCATATTACGAATGTTGTATTTACCCACTTCAGACGGCTTAGGCCCAGCACTCTTAACCGGCTCAGCTTTGTGGTAATTATACCTTGGCTTTTCATACCAGTCATCGTAATATGACCTAGAAGTCTGCCAATCATATCCTCCAAAACCGATATCTCTAGACGTTGTTTTTATTTCTTCCACATGCTTAGGAGAAATTTCTTGCAAGAATCTGCTAGGAGTCTCCCTTTGATACATCCCCCATCTCATACGGCTAAATGCCGTGAACATATAGAGTTCCTTTCTTGCACGCGTCATTGCCACATAACAAATACGGCGCTCTTCTTCAATATCGGCCTCTGTGCGGTCTTCTCTGTTGCCAGGGAAAATCTCATCCTCCATGCCAACCATAAATACCCTATCATACTCAAGACCCTTGGTGTTATGCATGGTAATTAGAGTAACGCCGTCTTCCTTTTTGCCTTCTGCGTTATCAAGAGAAGACGGGTCTAGTGCTGCAAATTCCAAGAACGCATTAATGCCCTCTTGTCCATCAGAAAATTCAGAAAGCGAAAGCATGCTGACAAGCTGGTCAAGGTTATCGGTGCGTTTGTTGACATCATTATGTTCATCTTTATCACGTTTTCTGTAGTAGTCCAGAATACCAAAATCACTTAGCATCTTCTCCAAAAGCTCGCCATTGGAAATTACTCCAAATTGTTTCTGACACTCAAAATAAGCATTAAGGAACTCTGTAACTCCGCCTACAGCACCACCTCTAATAAGGCCCTCTTCAATAGCGTTTTTAGAACTTTGAATTAAGTCTCCATCCACCATTAAATTAGAATGAGAATATTCCAAAATTTTGCTAACGCTTGTATCTCCAACCTTACGTGCAGGCTTGTTAATCATACGTTGATATGCAACCGAATCCTTAGGATTAGATAAAAGAGAAATCAACGCAATGCAGTCGCGAACCTCTTCTCTGTCATAGAACCTAAGAGAGCCAACCAAATGATATGGAATAGAATTAAGCATAAACCGGTCTTCAAAGTCTTTGGATTGCGCATTGGTTCTATATAGCACAGCACTATTATTGTATGCACTAGAATCTTTTAGATGAACATTCTTAAGAATCTCAACTACCTTATCTGCCTCATCACGTCCAGTGTTTAAGTAATAAACTTGTGGAAGTTGTCCACCCTGTTTTTCAGCACTCAAAGCCTTCTTGACCCTAGTACTATTTCTTGTAATAACATCATTTGCTGCCGATAAAATATTTTGCGTACATCTATAGTTTTTCCCAAGAACTACCTTCTGAGTATTTGGAAATTGATTTGCAAAATCCAAAATATTCTGAACTTCAGCACCTCTAAAGCGGTAGATACTTTGGTCATCATCGCCAACTGCACAAACAAAGGTATTAGAGCCAACAAGTTCTTTTAACAACAAGAATTGTGCCGTGTTTGAATCTTGATACTCATCTACCAAAATCATCTTAAACCTATTGTGAACATGTTGCTTAACCTCAGCGTCTTTTTGCAGTAGCTCAATTGACTTAATGATCATATCTGCAAAGTCCACATTACCAGTTCTAGCTAATGCACTTTGGTATTTTGTATAACACCTAGTAAGCCTCTCGTCCATCTTATTAGGTTTTTGCATTTTGTCTTTCAGTATTGAGATTTTCTTGTAGTATTCAGCAAGTATTTTTCTGTTTACATCTGCACCAGCAAATTCTTGAGAAAGGAGCGTCACGCTGTCGTCATCATCATAAATCTTGAAATTCCCATTCAACCCTACTCTTGTGCCATACCTTCTTAAAAGCCAAACACCAAAAGAGTGGAATGTTTTAATCATGACTTGAGAACCTTTTTCTTCTCCAACAAAAGAAGAAACTCTTTCCTTCATTTCTTTACAAGCTTTATTGGTAAAGGTAACAGCAAGAATTTGCCATGGCTGAATACCTAATTTCTCAATAGCATAGGCAATTTTAGTGGTAATAACTCTAGTTTTTCCGCTTCCAGCACCCGCAAAAACCAGCAAAGAGCCCTCGTTTATCATAACAGCTTTACGCTGTTCTTCGTTAAGTTGAGCCAGCAATTCATCAATTGGAATCATATTTTAACTGCCTCCAAATCAATGCCATTTACTTTCCTAATACCACATCTGTAAACCTGGCCAGGAGCCATATCCCTACCCATAACAACAGTAAGACCATCAACCTCTGGAGCCTGTGCCCAAATTCTTCCAATAGCCAAATCTTCACCGTCAATGAGTTCTTCAATAAGGACATCACATTCTTGACCAACAAACTCTTCAAGACGTTGAGAGGAAATTTTCTCCTGAAGTTTCCCTAGCTTCTTTTGCCAAGTTGATGCCTGTTTAATAAGAGCCTTATGCTCTTCTTCAGTAGTTAAATCCCAGGCATAGGTTCCTTCTTCTCTGGAGTAAAGAAAAGAGCCCATCCAGTTAAAACGGCAATGCTCAACAAACTTATAAACCTCATCAAAGTCTTCTTTAGTATCACCAGGAAAACCAAGCATAATTGTAGTTCTAATGACACATTTATCAAGCTTGCTACGAATTGTATCTACTAGCTTCTCATAGACCAAACGATTGCCTGTTCTCTTCATTGGTACCAATAATTTTGGGCTTGCATGCTGAAATGGGATATCAAAATAAGGAATAATCTTTGGATTATTTTTCACTAAATCAATCAATTCCATTGGAAAAGCATCTGGATGGATATAGAGCATACGAACTCTAAAATCTCCGTCCAAGGCAGTAATTTCTTTAAGAAGTTCGCAGAAATGACTTTGACCATCCCAGTCCGTTCCGTAGGCTGCAAGATCCTGTGCAATGAGGTTAATCTCTTTAATTCCACTTGCAATTAATCTCTTGGCTTCAGTTAAGACCGCGTTCTTTGGCCTAGAGCGTAGCGAGCCACGAATAAGTGGAATTGCGCAATACCCACATCTATGGTTACAGCCTTCCGATATCTTCAAATATGCGCTTCCTGGAAAACTAAAAAGAATATTGCGTTCGTCACTTTCAGAATCTGGATCTGGATATTGTGGAGTAAGAACAACAGGCTTAGCTTGTGCTTTCTTGGGCTGGTTCTCAACCTCTTGAACAAAAGTGTTGATTTCCGCAAGGTCGCGGTTTCCAAACACCCCGTTTGCCTCAGGTAGTTGTGTTTCCAAATCTTGTGCATAGCGTTGTGCTAAGCACCCTGAAACAATGATTTTTGCCTTTGGATTTTGCTCTTTTAAAGAGAAAAACGAGTCAATTGATTCTTCTCGTGCGCTTTCAATAAAACCACAGGTATTTACAATTATCAGACTAGCCTTTGAGACGTCGTCCGTGAGTATCCAACCGTCTTTTTCAAGGTTATGTGCCATAACCTCGGCATCCACCTGATTTTTAGCACAACCCAAGTTTTCAATGTAAAGAAATTTATCTTTTGCCATGCTTTGAGTCTGTCTTTTCTGCCTTTAACAGTCAAGATGTTTTAAGCTATGTTTGCACTAACTTTGCCCAGCAATTTTCATTTCAAAAATGAAAGGATTCTTTCAACAATCTCTTTGAGCTTTAGGCGGTTTTGGTGTAGAATCTATCTGCTATGGATACGACATTATTCCCCGCAGGAGTGTGCGGGCAAATTGATATACCGGGTTCTAAGAGTCAAACTATTAGAGCCTTGTTAATTGGACTATTTGCTAGAGGTGTAAGCATCCTTCACAATCCCCTAGTTTCTAAGGATACAGAATCTTGTATTCAGCTTTGCAAACAGCTGGGAGCAAAAATTACTTGGCAAGATGATGGGAAAAGCCTTGTTATAGACTCAACAAATCTCATCCAGGATGGGGCACTTTCTCTTGATTGCAATAACAGTGGAACCACACTGTACCTTGCAAGCGCCATGAGCGCCACACTAAATATAAGGCTTACATTTAGAGGCGACGAGCAGTTAAGTAAACGCCCTATTGGCCCTCTTCTTAAAAGTCTTAAAGAACTTGGTGCAACTATTTATCCACAAGATGCAATCAATGCTCCATTTACACTTCAAGGACCATTAAAAGGTGGTAAAACTTCTATCAAATGCATGACAAGTCAGTATTTGTCCGCACTTCTTCTTGCATGCCCAATGGCAAGTGAGAATACAACAATACAAGTACCACTTTTAAACGAAAAACCGTACGTCAGCATGACAGAAGCATGGCTTAACAAACAGCATATTGCCTTCCAGCGAGACAAGAACATGACCATCTTCAATATTCGTGGTGGCCAACACTATGCACCTTTTGAAGAAAAAATTAACGGAGATTTTTCTTCCGCTTCATTCTTTTTCTGTGCAGCAGCCATAACAGGCGGAACGGTAACAGTCAACGGACTTGATCCAAATGATCCGCAAGGAGACAAAGGAATATTAAAAATCCTCTCAAAAATGGGCTGTTTTGTGAATTGGGAAGGTAACTCTGTAACAGTCACAGGTCCAAACCGCCTCAGTGCAGGAGACTTTGACCTAAACGATATGCCTGATGCCCTCCCTGCTCTTGCAATCACAGGCTGTTTTGCAACAGGACCAGTAAAACTTTACAACACCCCGCAAGCCCGCCTTAAGGAGACCGATAGAATTAAGGTTCTTGTAAACAACATCAATGCCCTTGGTGGTCAAGCTCAAGAACTTGAAGATGGACTTGTTGCTTATCCAATAGATAGATTTACAGCAACTGAAATTGATGGCTACGGAGACCACAGAATTGTAATGGCCATGGCACTAGCATCTTTAAAATGTACCAGTAAGCTTACAATTTTAGGCTCTAGTGCTGCGTCAATAACCTTTCCAAACTTTTTCGATCTCTTTGCAAGGGTATCGGTACATTAGAGGTGATAAAAATGATGCGAATAGTATTTGAGGATGGACTTGAGGCCATTGCAAGTGAGATTGCAAAGCGCTTAAGTGGAGATGCTGTCAAGTTGGAAAACGCCATTGAGGCACCCACAATTCTGGAAGAAGCTAACGAAATCACGTTACTTTATTACAAAACTGGCAACGATATCTCGGAAAAGATGGTCAGATTACTAAAAGAAAGCTTTGGAAGTATAGACCTTACAACTCTTGAGTACCTTGCCTCAATTTGCGTGTGCGAAAAACCCCAATATGCCCTCAAAGTTGTAGAACAGTTATGTGCAAAGATAGGATGCCTTCCAAGTTACAGCACAACACTTAATGCAAATTGTATAAACAATGCACCTGTCTTGGACGCTCTATGCAAAGACTTAGCCTCTAGTGCCGTGAAAATTGCAAAAGGTAGCTGGCTGACTCGCCTGCACATGAAACATTCCAAAGGAAGGCTATAATGAAATCACTGAAAAATGACAACACAAAGGCACGAAAACCCATATACGCAAAAGAAGAGATGAGTCGCCTAGTTAAGTGGTTCTTTGGGCTACCATTAATCTATATAGCATGGATTTTGGTTTCTCTAGTCATGCCAACTTTTAGTACCGGCTATAGAATGGAGCTTATACTTAACATAATGAGCTATTGCGCCTTCATACTAATTGCTTTAGCCATAATTAAATACTTTTTAAAATTCCCAATCTCAAAGTTGCTTGGAGAAAATGGCCACTTGGATTTTAAAGGGCTTTTCATTGGTTTTGGTGCAATGCTTATTTCCGGCCTTACAGCCTCTTTCATTAGCATGTGGCTACATCCGGCTGAGTTCTCTTACACTCTTTCTAGCAGTGGATGGATCTTGGACTGGATTTTGGCACTAGCACTGGTCATTGTAGCAGCATTTCTGGAAGAGCTCTTAACGCGCGCCTACATTGCCTATTTTGTGTCCGATACAATGGAAAATAGACCACGTCAAATTCTCATTTATTGCCTTGCATCTGCACTGTTTTTTGCAATTGCACACTTCTCCAATCCCGAGGTCGCAGGCTCTGGTGCCTTCTACGCCATGGGCTTTTATTTCATGATGGGCTTTGCACTTATGCTTGTCACACTCAAGACACGCAGCATTGGCGCCGCCCTAGGAATCCACATTGCAAATAACCTTATCAATGCCTGGTTTTTCACCTATTCCAATGCAGCTGTCACCACAAATGCACTATTCACTCAGACCGATAATTCTGGTCCTATGCTCTTAGTACAAGCCGCCATATGCCTTGTAATTTGTGTCTTTGCGGTGTTGGGTCCTCACAGTTCTAAAACTAGGTCTTCTTCCCTCAAATAGCAAACATAAGCGTGAACTTTTTTCTCTGGATAAATACTTTTTACGGCCTTTGTGTACTGCTCAAGTTGATATTTGTGATCTTCTACTGCAAAATAGGAGTCCGTCTTAAAATCAATGATATAAGCCTCTTTTTCAGACAATGCCAAAAGGTCAATAACCCCATCAACATATGAAGTACCATTGAAGATTAAGAAACTTTTTTCAGCCATAAGTTGCATGTCTTTGATTTGATTGTAGAGTTTACTTGTTAAGAAGTTAAAAGCAAGTTCGTTTGCACAGCTAACAATCATTTTTTGTTGTTCTTCAGTAAAATCTTCTTCTAACAACAATTTCTCAATTTCTTCAGAAATGTTTTCTTGTTGCCCCTTTAGATGCATCTCAAGAATTTTATGAGCCAACGAACCAAAACCAGTTGCAAACTTATGTTCTTCAATAATAGCATCACAAGCAAGTCTTGGTAGATATTTTCTAACAACATTGCCATTATGGGATATTGTTTGTTCTTTCTTAGCATCTTCTGCATGAGTCACAGAAATTCGAGGAATACTAGAAGTTAGCTTTGTAACTATGGCAGAATCAAATACCTTTTTAAAATACTCTTTTGACTTGTCCTGCGTTGCATAGCAAACATTCGTTTGGGGTTTAAAGCCAATTTCTTCATAGTTTTTTAACTCTGTTTTAGTTTTATTTATAGCATTTAACAAATAAGCTAACAAACTATTTTGTTTCGTATTGTTTACAGTGGAACTTAAATCTGAGCCACTGAATATAAGATGATATCTAGCACGTGTTGCTGCAACATAAAGAACACGTTTTGCCTCAGCATTATCCTTTGCACTTTCATCATCTTTATGTAATTCAAAAACAGGATTTCTTAGTTTTTGTCCATTATTAGTCAAATAACGTACGGCAAGCTTATGTTGCGGATTTATATATATTTCAGGTTGAAAACCACCAGGTGTCCTTGAACCAGAACTCATATCTGCAACAATGACAATCTTGAAGGCCAAACCCTTAGACTTGTGAATGGACATAATTTGAACACCTTCTATTTTTTCCTTAAAAACAGAGTCCATTTCAATCTTGTCTGTAGAGTTCAATAAAGGTCTAAGATAGTCCAAAAAAGAAATTAAAGATTCACCGCTTTTATCGTAATTAACAGCAATAGAATAGAGGTTGTCAAAATCCTCCAAGTAAGGCCTATTAAGTTCTTTAGACAGCATATAGTCCCTATAACCCATATCAAACCACAAGTAATCCAGCATTTTGCATATTATTCCCGTAGCAATTACCTGTTTAAGGCCTTCAAGCCTATTATCAACATATTGAGGTTGCTTTAGAACTTGCTCTATCTCATTGTCTTTTAAAGAACAAAAAGGTGACTTCAAATAGGCAGCAAAACTAATTTTATCGTAAGGGAAAATACAACATTGCAAGGCATTGTAAAAGTCATTTACAAGATTGCCCTTCATTAAAGATCTAGCCTCTGTAACAGTATAAGGAATCCTTTGCTCTGTTAAAGCCTGCTCAAAAAGAGCCTGATGAGAGCCAACCTTCAACAAAATACCTATCTCATTATATTTTGGTACTCTTAATACAGGATTGCCGGCACCGTCTTTGTCATTATCATCTGGAACTAAGAAGGCACTATTTGCAGAGCACATTTCTTTTATAAAAGAAGCCACAACCTTTGCTTCTGATTCAGGATCTACTTTATCTTTATTTGAATCCTCTGGAATCTCTGGATGCAAAAATACTATTTTGCTTTCTAATCCCGGTGTTGCCGGCCTTGTTTCTAAATCTTCATATTGAGCTTCATAATCTTCACAAGAAGTAGCTGCTCTTGGCATTATGTGCTCTGGAAATATTGTATTGCAAAATTCTATTATTGCAGGTTCACTTCTCCAATTTCGCTTAAGCTCAATTGGTTTAGAACAAAGATCTCTGCAAAGTCTCTTAAAAACAGTAACATCTGCACCACGAAACCTGTAAATACTCTGTTTTTCATCTCCAACAAGGAAGATTTTGTTGGGACAAAGATTTTCTTTGACAGGAATGCCCTCTGAATCACAAATATGAGAATCTGGTTTTTCACTAAGCAGATATAAAAGCTTTCTGTAGTCATCATTGTTGTCCTGAAATTCATCAATCATGATGTTGTCAAACTTTGCTTTATAAAAATCTCTAATAGTCTCGTTCTCTTTTAGAATCTTAATTGCAAGTTGCATTACATCGCCAAAAGACAAAACTCCCGCAGCTCGTTTTTCATTAAAAAGCTCGGTCTCATATTCTTGAATTAATTTATACAGGCTAGTTAGCGTAGAAAGATTGTCATCTTCAAGACCAGAGTACATCAGGTCCAAAAAATCTCTGTTTACTTTCCTATTTAAATTACTATATTGCAAATTATCCACAGCAACCTTGAGCTCTTGTTTCACAAAAGTTAGACTTTCTTGGATAGCGTTATCATCAAACGAATTAGCAATATTTAAGAACTTATAAGCTATCTCTCTAAAAATTTCTTCAATATTATCAACACTTAAATAAGTATGAAGTAATCTAACAGCTGGATCTTTGCTATGTTTATCCAATAGCCCATCAACTATTGCATTTGACATAAGCTGAAAATCATCGTCATCTTGGATTCTAAAATCTACAGGTACACCCTGATGGACTGCATCTTTACGGACAATCTCAGAGCAAAAACTATCCACAGTTGAGATGGTAACCTCTGAGAATTTTTTCATAGCTGAATCATTTACAAGACCTTCTTCATGTCCTTTTTGTAGTAGTTCATAAATTCTACCTTTCATCTCCGCAGTAGCCTTTTTTGTAAATGTAATAGTCAAAATTCGCTCAGGAGATATGTTTTGGGCTACCATTCGTAAAAATCTATAGGAAAGAACTGTGGTTTTTCCAGAACCGGCACCTGCTGCAACAACACAGTTTTTTGTTTCCATTACAGCTTGACCTTGAACAGTTAAAGATCCATTTTCGTCCACCAACTGCATTCTGTTCTTCTTGCAAAAATCAAAAAACTTAGAATCAATACTCATACTGTTTGAAAACCTCCTCTGCAAAGGTTAAAGAAAGGACAGTTATCACAAGCATCCTTGGCTGGATTTGGCGCAAAATCATGGTTTTGAACAATTTTAACTAATTGTGACACTCTTTTATTATAGTTCTCTTCAACAAACTCGTCCGTACCACCTTTAGCCTCTGGGATTAGACAACTTTCATCATAGAAAAAATTCTTAAGATTGATTCTCTTTCCAAACTTAGGCCAAACAAAGTAAAACTTGCCATCTTCAAAGGAATAGAAAGCCCCTATTTCAGGTCTTTTTCCAAAATTAGGATCTTGTTCCAACATCTTAGAATAAATTGCAACCTGAAGATTGACCTTATCTAAAGAAGACCCATGATGTTTTGAGGCGTCTTTTTTTAAATCAATCACAGCCAAAGACCCATCACTGTCTTCCAAAATACAATCCATTCTGCCTTCAAACCTAATTGGTCCAACCTCTATGGCTGAAGAAGTATACTCCATAGCCTTAAAACTCATAGTTCCAAGGCGAACTTGGGTCTCTTCATCTGTGTTGACTTTTGTTTTCTCCGTTTCCTCAACACAATCCAAAATTAAAGGAAGAATTTTTGAATACTTATTTCTAATGTACTGAAGATGAACACTGTCTGTAGCTTTAGCAGTATTCTCATACTTTGCAACCACTTGCCTGAATATCTCTTGAAGTCTTTCCGTTTTAATAGCTTCAATTGAACCGGCCTCTTTTATGGCAAATTGAAGTGTAGAATGAAGCAAGTTACCAATTTGTGCTGCATCTGCCATATTTGGCTCAAAATCTAAATTATTTAAACCAAGAACACAATAAGCGTACCCCTTATAAGGACAAGACTCAAACTCCTTCACTCTTGAAACACTTAACTTTAAAGGTTCCTGTACAGGTGCAAAAATAAGTTTATTATCAAAATCTAACTCACTTTCATAAGCTCGTTCAAAACAATCTTTTTGTTTTTGAGTAATGTTTAAAGGCACTTGGTCTATATTCTCTTGCCCTTCCCAAACGGCTATTTCTCTTGAAAACGAATCTGGCTCTACAGTCTTGATTCTTTCAAGTCTATTAACTTTAAGAAATATTGTTGGTACTACGTCTGCACCAGAAAAGCCTTCTTCTGCAGACGACATCCAAGAATAACCGTCATCTAAACCCTGACTGTAAAGATTGATAATAGAATCTTCTAAGGCTATAACATCATCCATTGTTTTTGCCTTGTCTAATGGTAAAAAAGGATATGGATTGCGAAGCACCTTTGAGTTAGATTCTGTAAGACCTAGGACAAAATGATACTTTACTGCAAGACCAGCAGAAACTGGATATTTATAAACATTAATGTTCTCTCTTCCTGTATTTGGTCTATAAGTCTTGTCTTTAAGAATGTCTGTAAATAAACTAAAAAGACTTCCTGAAGAATCAAGGTCAACTTCACTTGCACGAGAAGAAAGATTATCTAATTCCCTTTCACATGAGCCAAAAATGCGTGCATTTTCAGCTTTTAGGCCATCATTTTGCTCCAACTTCTTTGTCCACGAGTCTTCCCCAAACAAGTCTTTTATCAAAATCATGACGTTTTCTTTTAGCTTTAAAGGATCCTTACAATCAACAACAGCTCTAATTCCTGTCTCTATTTCTGAAAGTCTTTGAGCCTCATTCAAAGCCCCCAGCTTTTTAAACTTATTAATCCAATTTGATAAAGGACCATCCTTACATTTGCAATCTACTGCTTTTTGAATAATGCTTACCAAAAGATCCCTATCTTTATATGGATATTGAGGGTCTAATAGCAATGTTTTCATGCTATTAAAACTATAATTTTCTCCTTTAACTCTTAAAAGGGCACAGAAAAATGCCCCTGGTGTATAGGTAGCAAGAGGTCTAGCATTATTAAAAGTAAGTTCAATGTCACGCTTTTGAGCTTCTTGATTCAAATATGGTTTATAGGCATCAAAATCGGAACAAGAGATGGCTATATCGTTTGGAGGAGTGCCAGTGGAAAGTAATGCATAAATTTTACGCATACATGCACGAATTTCAGCTAACGAATTAGAAAAAAGCTTTAGCTTCAGATTGGCTTCAGCTAAAGATAAATCAAAAACTTTACAGGTCTCAAGCGCCTTTACAATACCTGTTTGAGAATAAATCTGAGGAAAAACTAATGCATAGTCGCAAGCTGCAGAGCCATCATTGGCAGGGACCGTAAAATTGGGCTCATAAAATGCCATGTCATATAGGCCATGTTGATCCAAGTACTCTCTATATGAAGGCACAAGCAACCTCAAATCTTCCAACATTTCTTTGGGAGAATCCTGCAAAACCTTTTCAGAAATTTGCATTGTTTTTAAGTCAAAGGCTTTACACATCTTGGGTAGTGCTTTGGCAATACTGCGCATATATGCAGGCTTACTGCACAAATAATTACTATCACAGTAATATTTTAATTTCTGCATAGCATTGCAACTATTAAAGAAGTGTTGAACAAACAACAACCTATCAGTAAAAACAGCTCTTGTGAGATCCTTTGGATATTGCGTAAATCTCTCGCTAAAAGTATCCCAAGAGATGACAAAATCATTAAAAATAGCTTTATTTGGGTACTTGCGAGCACATGCTTCTAGGTAACTACGAGCCACAACTTCAGAAGGAAATACATAGGTGATCTTCTGCGCACTTGTACGCTCAAGCAAATCTACCATTTTATCTATTGAATTCATGCACAACCTCCTTCTTTTAAGTATATTACACAAAACCCATGCTGGCTATACACACTCAAAAACATTATACTTGCACCCATGAAACAACCTACGAAACGCAAAGTCAAAAAATCGGTCAAAAAACACCCATTTATATGGATTTTAGCCATACTAATAATTGCCACAGTCATTTTCATCTTCACACCAACCACAAATCCACTTACCCAAAAAGTGCAATCCACCACAGAAACCGGCATTGATGAGACGCTAGCTTTACCCGCCTTCTCTAATACCGATATCATTGTCCAGCACACTGGTTATACTCTTAACTACGCAGAAGAATATGAGCAACCATATTGGGTGGCCTATGTCTTAACTGCTGATAAAGTTTTTTCCACAAACTCGGAACGGCAAGACAACTTTCATGAAGACCCTTACATCCCAACTGGAAGTGCAACTCTTGCAGACTACAAGGGCTCAGGCTATGACAGGGGCCATTTAATTCCTGCGGCCGACCAAAAATGGAGCGAACAAGCCATGGATGATTCCTTCTACCTTTCCAACATGAGTCCCCAAGTTGGAAGTTTCAACCGTGGCATTTGGGCAGATTTAGAGTCTGTTGTTCGCACATTCGCTGCACAAAATCAGGCCATATGCGTAGTAACGGGACCCGTTCTCACAGATGGACCATATAAAAGTATCGGGATAAACGAAGTTGCCGTGCCCAATTACTATTACAAGGCCATTTTGGATTACTCGGGAGATGAGCACAAAGCAATTGGCTTCCTGCTCAAAAATGAAGGCTCAAGTGCAGATTTAACGAGTTTTGCCGTGAGTATCGATTACTTGGAGGAAGTCACTGATTTGGATTTCTTCCCTGCGTTGCCAGATGATGAGGAAGAAATCTTGGAAGCCTCCTATGACGTCTCTCTTTGGGATTTTTCCAAGTTTAATGCAACAACTACGGCTGTAAAATATGGCTACAACCTAAGCACTGGAGGATATACAGAACCTGCTGAGACCACAAAAGTGCAACCAGAAACGTTCAAAGAGTACGTTCTATATTTCTTGTATGAGAATTTTGCAGGTTACAAGATAGAAATCATAAAATGGTGTGAAGACCTTACAGGCAAAGAATTTACAGGCAAATAACTTACGGGTAAAAAACTTACTTCACTCGTCTAATGACCGTCTTGTAGAAATCAACCCCGCTGGGAAGGCTTGAAGCAGAAATGTTCTCGTCAAGACCATGAATGCTTTTAAGTTGTTGGTCTGTAATTACAAGTGGTGCAAAACGAATTGCATTATCTGTAATTGGCCAATAGTAATAAGCGTCCGTACCACCTGTCATAACGTATGGTGTTGGGTGAACATTTGGATAAATTTCCTTGACAACATCTTCAACCAATTTAAAGCCATCCTTTGTAAAATCTACAGGCTTTTGTGGAGCACGTGGATTAATAAACTCCATCTCTAGATCATATTTTTTGCACAATGGCTCAAGAATCTTTTTAGTCTCTTCAATCCCCTGATGCTGAATAAACCTAGTATTTATATTAAGCCATGCTTTCTCTGGTAACACGTTGGCAGCATTAGAGCCTCCACACATAGTAAATGCCATTGTAGTTTTAATCATGGCCCCAGCACTAGCATTAATCTTTGGCAAGACCTTCTCCAAAAGTGGAGTGAAAAGCTTTATATGTTTAAAAACAAAACCAAGAGCACCACTGGTATATGGGGCAAAACGTCTTAACATCTCTTGCATGGTTGAGTTCATCTTGGCCTTGTTTGGATCATTCTTTTCAATTTCATCAACAAATGCAGCTAACCTAGCAATAGGACTTCCTTTCTTTGGTGTTGAAGCATGCCCTCCGTTTGAATGGGCTGTTATAACAATATTGCAATGTCCTTTTTCCAGCGTGCCAATCATTGCAAATTGCCCTTTAACACCAGCCATTGGATTTGTAACAATCATGCCACCTTCATCAATAAGAAGCTGCAAATGTACTCCTTTATCTTGTAAGTATTTAACAGTTTCAGGAGCACCATAACCACTTAACTCCTCATTACAGGAAGATGCAATATATACATCAACGTTAGGCTGCAATCCTTCTTGAATTGTTTCTTCAAGAGCCTGAAAGATACACATTAAAGAGCACTTTGTATCCATTGTTCCTCTGCCCCAAATGTTACCATTCTCGTCTATATCGCCAGAAAATGGTTCATGTTGCCATTTTCCAGTTGCAGGTACCACATCCTGATGTGACATTAGCACAATTGGCTCTCCTTGGCCTTCATAAGACTCCTTGCCTTTGAGCTTAAGGAGCAAGGCCTCTCCAATTTTGACAACCTCACACTTGCTAAATACGTTTGGAAACAATTGAGCCAAAACTTCATGAAAGTGTTCAAACTTTTCTTTGTTTTCATTGCCTTCTTCACTGACAGTATTGCAC
This sequence comes from bacterium, assembly GCA_963649615.1. Lineage (GTDB taxonomy): Bacteria > Spirochaetota > Spirochaetia > Sphaerochaetales > Sphaerochaetaceae > UBA9732. The sequence continues at coordinate 13,674 of CAVJIN010000014.1, read as the reverse complement.
TGCACCATTGTTGCTAGTTTTTGTGCATAAAGTCTTTCTCTGTCTGTCATAATTGTCTCCTTGTCCCAGCTGAATGCATGGCGCAGCATCCAGCAAAGAAATCTGCAAAATATTATATCCTAATTGAGGTTGAGTTTTTAGTACTTTTTGATTATTATTGCAACAAAGTAAGTCATTGCGGCATTAGCACACCGGTAGTGCAGGAGCTTCCCAAGCTTCTGAAGCGGGTCCGACTCCCGTATGCCGCTTTTTTGTTCTTTGAATTGTATGCTTGGGCGGGCTACATTGTCATTACGGGTTCAATGTATCACTTTTTGCAAAAAATGCTTCAATTATGATACAAAATGTACATAAAACCGCACGAATGCTGAAATATGTTACAATTGGAAAGCAAAGCCATCAAAAAAAATTTGTTTTTGTGCTCAGATGTGTAGTATTATATATCCATGAATATCTTAATGGTAACTAGCGAGGCCGTGCCCTTCTCTAAGTCAGGAGGGTTGGCCGATGTCGTTGGGGCGCTTCCACAAGCACTCAACAATAGAAACAATAGAAAAGAAGATGCAAGGATTATTGTGCCTGCATACAATACAGCAAATGAAGACGCCGGCGAACTTGTGTGCTCGTTAGATGTGCCCATGTTGGCATCTGTCCAAACAGTTGAAATCAGGCAAAAAGTAGTTGATAAAGTTATTTACTACTTTGTCTGTCATCCAATGTACGGCCAACGACTAGGCATTTATGGAGACACAAGTTTTCAACCCTATGAAGATAACTTTTCTCGCTTTACAGTATTATGCAAGGCATCTTTAATGATGTGTGAAGCCATTGGGTGGAAACCAGACATAATTCATTGCCACGACTGGACTACAGGACTTGTTCCATACCTCTTAAAAGTCAAAAATAGTCAGTTCTATATAGGCACCAAAACAATCTTCACCATCCACAATTTGGCCTATCAAGGCACATTTCCTCGCATGGACTTTTTGTTTTCTAATTGCAAGCCAAGCCAGAAATTATTCTCCAACGGACAAATTAACATGCTCCAAGCCGGCTTAGTTTATGCCGATTTCATTACCACCGTCAGCCCCACATACGCAAAAGAAATTCAAACTCAAGCACAGGGCTGTGGCCTTGAAGCAATCATTTGCAAACGAAAGAATAAACTCAAAGGCATCATCAACGGTATAGACACAAACGAATGGAATCCACAAAAAGATGCACTAATTCCGTACCATTTCAGTGTAGGCAAAATGGGAGGAAAAGACAAACTTAAAGCAGAAATTCAACAACAATTTGGCTTAGAACAAAGATCAGATGTCCCACTCTTTGCAATGATAAGCCGTATAGCCTCTCAAAAAGGCTTTGACATAATTCTTCAAAACCTAGAGCAAATGCTTAATGAACTGGATATACAGTTTATCATCATAGGAACCGGAGATTCGGCCATAGAAAATACGCTTAAAGACATACAAACTAGATGCAAAAATCTATCAGTTAACATATTATTCTCAAACAAAATAGCTCATCTAATTGAAGCTGGAAGCGATTTCTTCCTCATGCCAAGCAGATATGAACCTTGTGGACTTAATCAGTTGTATTCTCTGCGCTACGGAACAATCCCCATTGCGCACAAAACTGGAGGCCTTGCGGACTCAATTATTGACATAGATGAATACCCAGACAAAGGAACGGGGCTTCTTTTTGATGAACTTACAGCTGAAAATGTAAAAAAACATATAATAAGAGCAATTCAGTTGTATAATAGAACAGACGGCAACGGATGCCTAAAAAATATAAGAAAACGCGCCATGGAACAGGACTTCTCTTGGGAAGCCTCGGCGAAAGAGTACATTGAGTTATATGAAAGCATACTGAAATAAGGAGGACAATATGCGAAAAGACAAAGTTGTAGCAATCATCTTAGGCGGAGGAAAAGGAACAAGACTTTACCCACTAACAAAAGATAGAGCAAAGCCGGCAGTCCCTTTTGCAGGAAAGTTCAGACTCGTTGATATTCCAATATCAAACTGTATAAACAGTGGTTTTAAGAAAATTTATTTGCTAACTCAGTTTAATTCAGCATCCCTACACAACCATATTGGTGGAACATACAACTTTGACCAGTTCACAAGAGGCTTTGTACAAATCCTTGCAGCAGAACAAACATACAAAGGAGAGTCTTGGTATCAGGGCACGGCAGATGCAGTAAGAAAAAATCTTATGCACTTCCACGACCAGCAAGCAGAATATTACATTATTCTAAGTGGAGACCAACTTTACAGAATGGACTTCTCAAAAATGCTTGAACGTCACATTGAATCTGGCGCAGAGCTAACAATTGCAGCAAAACCAATTAGTAGGAGTCAAGCTACAGGACTTGGAATTATGGCAACAAATGCTCATGGAATGGTTACTAAATTCTATGAAAAGCCAGCAGCTGACCTAGATATCAGCGACTACAAAGTCAACCCCAAATATCTGGAAAAGAGCTTGGGAGATAAGGTCAACGCATCCAACGAATATCTTGCGTCAATGGGTATTTATATCTTCTCAGCAAAGACAATGGATGAAGTCCTAGACAATGATAAGACCGATTTTGGTAAAGAAATAATTCCTGATGTCATCAAAGAAAGAAAGGTAGCATCCTACTTGTTTGACGACTTCTGGGAGGATATTGGAACAATAAAAGCCTTCTATGAAACAAATCTAAACTTGGCAAGCATTCGTCCACAGTTTAATTTCTATGATGAAGACATGCCAATTTATACTCATAGAAGATACTTACCAGCAACAAAACTCAACTTCTGCTCTTTCTCAAGTTCTCTAGCATCAGAAGGTTCAATAATCACCAATGCCTCAATTGTAAACTCAATCATTGGTGTCAGAACTCTAATTGAAAGTGGAGCATCTCTGAACGGTGTTTATTGCATGGGTGCAAACTTCTACGAAACAGATGTTCAAAAAGCAGAAAACAAGAAAAAAGGAATTCCTAACCTTGGCATTGGAGAAGGAACTCTAATAAGAAAAGCCATTATTGATATGAATGCTCGTATTGGTATGGGTTGTAGAATTGGTATTGATGACAGACCAAGAGAGGAAGGAGATTTTGACAATTACTCCATTCACGATGGAATCATTGTTATCCACAAAAATGCAATAATTCCAGATGGAACAATTATTTAGCTTCAATTTAAATTAGAACAATAAAAGGGAAAAGGAAATGAAAAGCTGCAACGCCCAAGGAAATAAATCCTAGGGCGTTTCTTTTTTTATTGTTAACAACAACAATATCGGGATCTTCTTTGTGGCTTTGAATGAAAAAATAAAAGACCACTATGAGAATTGTGATGGCTGGAAGAAAATCGCCAAGAAGGATTGGGCCTGGGTCCATGGGAAAGAGAAGTAGGCAAAGTGAAAGGACAAGACCTGTGGCCATAAAGATTACTGGATACGTTTTTTTTGAGTTGTAAAAAGATTTCAAGTTGATCAAAAACAAGAAGTTGGAGCCGTATTTGTCCACAAGAAGCAAACAAGAAGAGAAAAACAAATAAAGCACACTCAAAAAATAGACCTGAGCCATATGCAAATATTACATATTGGGGATACCTCTTTTCAAGTATGCTATCAGATTTTTACGTCCAACTAATTGACCAAAAATTAACAGCATTCATAATTGATATGGAGTATTTTTGAATTTCCTAAGGAGGAACTTTTATGAAAAAATTGTTTTTTCTTGTTGTTTTATTAGTTAGCGTATTCGCCGTTGCTTTTGCGCAACCTCAGAGCGAACAAGTTCTCACCGTTTATGCTTATGATTCATTCACAAGTGATTGGGGACCTGGCAGTGCTATAGTCCAAGCCTTTGAAGAAAAGACAGGAATTAAAGTAAATCTTGTTGGTGCTTCCGGTGCAGTTGAGATGTATTCAAAGGTTGTTTATGAAGGAAAAGATTGTCCAGCAGACGTTGTCATTGGCATCTCTGACTCAATTGAAGTTGACCAGTCATTGTTCCTTGATTGGACACCAGAGTGCATGGATAAGCTCTCAGTTGGCAAAAATGGAAATCTAATTCCATTTGATTATGGCTATTTTGCTTTTATTGCAGATACCGAATATTTCAAAAACCATGATCTTCCAACCTGCCTTGAAGATCTCACAAAACCAGAATTTAAGGATAAGGTAATTCTTATTGATCCAAGAACATCATCTGTTGGGCTTGGCCTTTTAGTTTGGACAATTGAGACTTTGGGAGAAGATGGCGCCTTTGATTGGTGGAAAGCAATGAAAGACAACGCTCTTACAATTGGAGATTCTTGGTCATCGGCCTATGGTCTTTTCACAGAAGGCGAAGCTCCTCTAGTCATCAGCTACACAACAAGTCCTGTCTACCACGTACTTTACGAGGACACAACACGCTATCAGGCTCTTGACTTCACCAACGGTCACGTTCACACCACAGAATATCTTGGCATCCTCAACACATCAAAGAATGTGCAAGCTGCAAAACTTTTCTGCGAATTTGTACTCAACGAAGGTCAGGCCGATATTGCTGTAGCAAATACAATGTTCCCAGCTAATAGCACGGTTGAATTACCTGCAGCTTTTGAGTATGCCCTTGTTCCAAGCAAGACTGTTGAGTATAACCAGCACGAATTTATTGCTAAATCTGACGAGTACCTTACCCGTTGGGCAGAAACCATGGTATTATAAGATTAATGAGATAAGTTAATGAGAAAGCAAACGTTCTATAGTTTATATCCAATAGCAGGCTTTGCACTGTTTTTCGTCCTCTTTTTAATTCCTGTCTGCATTACGCTAAGTCAGGCCTTTTTGAAAGATGGGCAAGCTTCGTTTGCTTTGATACTTGAAACATTTTCAAACCCTTATTATCTAAGAATAATGGTATTTACATTGGTGCAAGCGTTAATAAGTACGCTTGCATCATTGCTTATAGGTCTTCCCGGTGCGTATATAATGACAACCTACAAATTCCCCGGAAAGAAACTACTGAAGGCACTCTACTCTGTTCCTTTTGTCCTTCCATCAATTCTAGTTGTCCTAGGATTTGTGATTTTCTATGGGAACAGTGGCTTTCTCAATAAAGCTCTAATGGCTCTTTTTCATCTTCAAGAGCCCCCTCTAAAGATTCTTTATTCCTTTACTGCAGTAATTATGGCTCATGCTTTTTACAATTTTCCTGTGGTAGTTTCCATTGTTAGTGAATACTGGCAAAAACTTGATTACAGTTGTGAAAAAGCTGCCCTAACTCTAGGCTCAAAAAGATCTAAAGTTTTTAGAACAATTACCCTTCCTAGGCTGAGATCTGCAATTTTTAGTTCAGCTTCACTTGTTTTCTTATTCTGTTTTACCAGCTTTGCAATCATTCTTGTCCTTGGCGGAGGTCCTGCATTAACCACCACGGAAGTTGAGATCTATAGGTTAGCAAAGATAAGCATGGATACAGGCAAAGCGTGTGCTTTAAGCCTTTTTTCCATGGTAGTTGCAATTATTGTTATGACAATATATTCGGTGGCACAGAACAAGCAAAACAAGGGAGAAAACATTAAGCAATCTCAAATTAAGGTACAAAGAAAACCAAAATCTTTCTTTCAACATTTTGGAATCATTGTTTACCTTCTTTTTTCTTTGCTCTTCATCCTTTGCCCAATTTTAAGCATTGTTGCTAGGTCTTTTTTGGGCAGTGCAACTAGAGCCGGAAAATATGCTTTTACCGTTTCTGCTTATGTAAAACTATTTCAAATTGGAAGTTCAAGCCTAATGGCAATTATCAACAGTGTGGTTATTGCACTGGCATCTTCCATTCTTGCAACAGGTGCCGCTTTAAGAATTTGCACATTCATTGTTAAAAAGAACCGCATGGGAGTTGCTGTTGATGTTGTTCTTATGCTCCCTATGGTGATTAGCTCCGTAATAGTAGGACTAAGTTATTTCATTATTTCAAAATATCTTAGTTTTATTCCTTCAATTGTTCTTGTTATTCTAGCTCATACGGTAATTACAATGCCGTTCATAATTAGAACAGTTCTTCCGGTCTACAGAAGAATCCCGGAATCTTTAGTTAATGCTTCAGAAACAATGGGTTACAGCGCAAGAGGAACATTTAGACATATTGAAAAACCTCTCCTTAGACCAGCACTTTTGACAGGTTCCATGTTTTCCTTTGTTTTAAGCATGGGAGAATTAAATGCAACCTTACTACTTGGAACAACAAAATATCAAACTTTACCTATTCAAATTTATAGGTTAATAAGTTCATACAACTATCAGGGAGCTTGTGTAATGGGATGTGTTTTGATAGTTGTTTGTTTTATTGTTTTTCTTATTACTGAAGCATTGAAAAGGAGAAGTTATGTCTGAACTTGGCCTGTGTTGTAAAAATATAAAAGTATCATATCCACAATTCGCAATGGAACTGAACTTCTCAGTGAAAAAAGGTGAACTCGTTGCTTTGATAGGTCCATCTGGTAGTGGAAAAAGCACAACACTATCCCTAATTAGTGGTCTTCTTCAACCTCAAAGTGGAAACATTCTTATAAATGGAAAAGATGTTACAAATTTAAGTCCAGATAAAAGAAAAATAGCCCAAGTCTTCCAAGACTATGCACTTTTTCCACACATGACCGTAGAACAGAACATTGCTTATCCAATGAAGAATCTTAAGCTATCTAAGGACAAAATCAAAAATGAAGTAGCAAATTACCTTGATCTTGTTAACCTTGGAGGCTATGAAAAACGTCACATTGACGAACTGTCAGGCGGAGAAAAACAAAGAGTAGCTTTAGCCAGAGCTCTTGCTTCAAAACCAGATCTACTTCTTTTAGACGAGCCTCTTTCTGCCTTAGATGCAAAACTCAGAGTAACACTTAGAAACGAAATTAAGGATATCCAACGCAAAACTGGAACAACTACTCTTTATGTCACCCATGATCAAGAAGAAGCACTTAGCATCTCTGACAACATTGTGATTCTTAAAAATGGTAAAATTGAGCAAATGGGAAGTCCGGAAGATATCTACAGAAGACCATCTACTGAATTTGTGGCAACCTTTATGGGTGAATGTAACATATTACCTTACGATATAATCTTGAAAACTCTTAGAGTGCCTGAAACGGAAGCTTCAAAATTCATATACCAATGTTTTGGACCAGAGCATAGGATTTTCTTCAGACCGGAGGACATGGTTGTAAATGATATTCCAGAGCTTCCTTTCCCAGAATTCTTCCCTCACCTTCGTTTTGAAAATGCTCAAATTGTAAGATGTGAATACTTAGGGAAAGAATATCTTGTGACAGCAGAATATTCTGGTCAAAAGATTAAAGCTTATACTGCTTATAAGCCAGCTTCTGATAAGATTACCATTGGAATAAGAATTACTAAGATTCTTGAATTCAACAATGGAAAACTAACTAGGCACTAGATTTTTTTCAAACCTCATTAGTCAAACTTAAGTTGCTTTACATTCTGAATTTCATCTCTCAATAATGCTGCCCGTTCAAATTCCAAATCTTTGGCAGCTTGGAGCATTTGTGTCTCAAGTTCTTTTATATAGCGTTTTCTATCTGCTGGATTGAGAAGATTGAAACCGGCCTTGATGATCTTGATATCTTGTTTACTATTTTCAACAACATCGGCCTTTTCGCGTTCTAGGATGTCCTCTACTGCCTTGATGATAGTCTTTGGGGTGATGTTGTGTTCTTGGTTGTATTTCATTTGGATGGAGCGTCTAGTTTGCGTTTCCGTGATGGCCTCGTTCATGGCGTCGCTCATTCTGTCTGCATACATGATGACTTTGCCGTTTGCATTACGTGCTGCACGACCTATTGTCTGAATTAAAGACGTAGTGCTGCGTAAGAAGCCAATCTTATCGGCATCTAAAATTGCAACCAATGAGACCTCAGGCAAATCTAGGCCCTCTCTAAGAAGATTTATGCCAACTAGAACATCAAACTCGCCAAGTCTGAGCTGTTTTAGAATTTCAACACGCTCAATAGTATCAATTTCAGAGTGCAAGTAACGGACTTTAACTCCTTTGGAAGCAAGAAAATCGGCAATGTCTTCTGCCATGCGTTTAGTTAGCGTAGTCACAAGCACCCTTTCCTTGTTTTCAGTACGTTTTCTTATCTCACCAAGAAGATCCTCCATTTGACCTTCTGTAGGACGTACTATAATCTCTGGGTCCAAAAGCCCCGTAGGCCTAATCACCTGAGACACAATTTGAGAAGAAAGCTGTTTTTCTAGCTTCCCCGGTGTTGCCGATACAAAAATTCTCTGCCCCGTTACGCTATCAAATTCATCATATTTAAGAGGTCTATTATCCAAGGCAGATGGCAACCTAAATCCATACTGTACAAGATTTACCTTACGAGAGTGATCTCCTTCATACATTGCACCAATTTGAGGAAGCGTCACGTGCGACTCATCAATGAAGGTAAGAAAATCTGGCTGAAAATAGTCCAGTAACACAGCCGGTCTTTCTCCCGGAGCCCTATTGGAAAGAGGCCTAGAATAATTCTCAATACCAGAGCAATAACCAAGTTCCTGAAGCATCTCAAGGTCATACTCAACACGAGTCTTAATTCTTTCTGCCTCAAGAGGATGTCCAGTATTCATGAAATACTCATATTGCTCCTCCATCTCTTTGCGAATGCGGTCTAAAGCAGCCACAACTTGCTCTTTTGGCATGACAAATTGCTTGGCTGGATACAGCGTAAAACTTTCCTGCTTGTTTTGCTTTTCGCCAGAGATAGGGTCAAACCACTGAATTGACTCAACAGTATCCCAATCCAGCATAATTCTCACAGCATTTTCCAAGTAAGGCGGAAAAATCTCAATCACATCCCCATGAACACGAAACGAGCCACGAGTTAGCACCATATCATTGCGCTCATATTGCATTCTTGTCAGCTGCTCCAGTTCTGTCCTGTGATTAAAGACCATTCCAGTTCTAAAAACATGGGTCATATCCCTAAGCGACACTGGATTTGCAAGACTAAATATACACGAGACGGTTGCAACCACAATGACATCTCTTCTCTCCATCAACGAGAATGATGCCGATAATCTCATACGGTCAATTTCTTCGTTTATATCTGCGTCTTTTTCTATGTATAAGTCCTTACCGGGCACGTAAGCTTCAGGCTGATAATAGTCGTATGTGGAGACAAAGTATTCAACACGATTTTCCGGAAAAAAGGACTTAAACTCCTTGTATAGCTGAGCAGCCAAAGTCTTGTTATGAGACAAAACGAGGGTAGGACGTTGCACTTTCTCTATAATTTTTGCCATGGTGTACGTCTTTCCGGACCCCGTTACACCTTTTAAAGTTTGAAATCTGTCTCCATTGAGAACTCCCTCAGAGAGTTTATCTATTGCCTGTTGTTGATCCCCAGAAGTTTCAAAAGGAGCATGAACTACAAACGGTTTATCTGTCCATTGAACTGCTCCATGGACATTCTGAACCAATTCTCCACCCCAACTTGAATCAAGTTTTGAAAGCTCCTCTGTCATGATATTCTTCCTATTTTTATTGAGAAATCCAGCTCAAATACTCTTCTGTACGTTCTACAAGTTCTATGGAGAGTTTCACAGTTGAACCATTACGGTTCACTACAACGGAAACCTTATCACCAGGCTTTGTATTTGAAAGCGAAGTAAACAGATCATTATAATCTGTAATATCCACCCCGTTGACTTGAGTAATAATATCGCCACCCAAGTAAATGACAGAAGAACCATATAAGACCTGCGTTGTACCAGCTTTGAGCCCTGCCTTATCTGCTTTTCCGTTTGAAACCACTTGGCTAACCAAAAGCCCCTTTGAGACCTTAAGACCAGCATAATCAACAATAGACTGGGAAAGTTGAACAGGAACAATATCAAGCCATCCCCTAGTAACCTTGCCGTATTTTATAAGATCTGCAACAGCATCTGCTGCAGTATTTGAAGCTACTGCAAAGTTCATACCCTGACTAGTCCCACTGGTAGAATAAATTGATGTATTAATTCCAATTACTTCACCTTTTGTGTTGAGTAGTGGGCCTCCAGAGTTTCCTGGATTTATAGGAGCAGAAGTTTGAATCATACCCAAAAGAACCTTACCCTCCTCATCTCTAATTGGTCTACTTAGGCCAGAAATGCAACCGGTGACAAGCGTTCTGTCATAACCAAAAGGATTACCAATTGCAAGAACCTTCTGTCCAACCACAAGAGAATCTGAGTCTCCAAAAGTCAAATATGTAAGTTGAACACCATCTTCTGGAGTAATACGAATTACAGCAATATCGTTCTCGCTATCTATTCCAATTAATTGGGCTTCATAAGTAGAGTTGTCATAAAGAGATACAGTTATTACTGAAGCATCTGCTATCACATGCTCATTTGTGACAATATAGCCGTCAGAAGAAACCAAGAATCCAGAACCTGTATCAGTAGTAGGAACGGCATCAAAATATGAAGAATCATTTGAAACCCTTGTTTCAATGTGAACTACTGCCTTGTTGCTTTTCTCAAATATGCTAATATTCTGAAGCTCGTCTTCACTATAATTCCAAGAACCTTCATTTCCTTGGAAAAGACTTACCCCAGAATCTCCATAGTAGATGTTATCTACAGGGACTCCGGCCATCTCCAAAAGACCTTTTTCTCCAGAGGTGCTAATCACATCTTGCAAAGCACTTCTAAGTTCCTTTTGTCTCTGTTTTGATTCTATTGCGGAGGTCCATTTTACCAATGCATAGCCTATCAAAACCACGAGTATAGCTCCAAGTACAATCAAAAGAATCTTAACCGCTTTGCTCTTAATCTTCATGTCCAAAATAGTAACGCAAAAGCAGACCCATGCCAATATAATCTAATATAATTACAAAGTTTTGGGACTAGGATCACAACCTTTCTTTGTGCAATTATCAGCCGCCATTTTTGAAGCAAATTCAAGCATTTCCTTAGCTTCTGTTTCAGTTATATCTTTTATGCTTTTCTTGGTTTCATCTTTTCTCTTTTGGAGCTGTGCTAAAATTGAACCAGAAAAAACATCTCCACAACCAATGGTATCAACCAGTTTTTCCACTTGGCATGCAGCAACACTTGTAGTGAAGTTTGGGGCAAACCACATGGAACCTCGTTCTCCCAAAGTCACAATAAGATGCAACTTGCAGTATTTTCTTAGCTCCTGTATGGCTTCCTCCAGTGAGAGATTTGAGAAAACTAGATTTAAATCGTCCTCACTTATTTTTACAATCTCACATTTTTGAGCATAGTGAAGCATATTTGTTTTAAACTCATACATATCTTCAATAACCATTGGCCTTACATTAGGATCGTAGAAAATTACAGGTGCTGGGCTTATAGTATCTATTGCAGGAAAGATGGCGTCTCTGGTAGATGGAAAAGTGAGTAGCAAGGAACCTGTCATAATAAAATCAATGTCCGTCATGACAGAGAAAGCGTTAGAAAGTTGTGCAACAGTAACGTTTGCGACTACCGTTTGCTGCCAATCAAATGTGTATTGTGCTTTCCCTTCACTGTCAATTATAGCCTTACTGCACAACGTAGGAAGATCCCCAGTGCACAACTGGGGGTCAAACATAATACAATTATCAATAAGCTTTTCAAGAATCATATTTCCGTAAGAATCACTTGAAATCTTGGTAAAAAGTGCAGTAGAAGAGCCAAGCCTAGCAGTAGTTAGTGCAACATTTAATGGACATCCCCCAATAGTTTCTGAAACAGTACCATTTTTATAAACAACATCTATCAAAGATTCTCCAACACAAACTATCATAACTACTCCATATTGCACGTTTGGCGCGTACTCTTTAATATAAATACGATTATGGCATGTTTTAACGTATTATGCTATCATCGGAAACACTTTAGGGCCCCTTTGGAAGGGCTACGGAGGAAATTATGGATAAGAATGAAACCATCATTGATGAGACCGAGTCAAAAGAAAAAGCTCCTCTCAACTTCATTGAAAAAATCATTGAAGATGACCTAGCAAACGGAAGAGTACCAAACAATCAAATAGTTACTCGTTTTCCACCAGAGCCAAATGGATATTTACACATTGGACACATCAAAAGCATCTGCCTAAATTTTGGACTTGCTCAGAAATATGGTGGAATTTGTCACTTAAGACTAGATGATACAAACCCAGAAAAAGAAGACATGGAATATATTGATTCCATTAAGTCAGATATTAAATGGCTTGGCTTTGATTGGGGAAAGCATGAGTACTATGCCTCTGACTACTATGATCAGCTTCATGAAATTGCAATAGATCTAATTAAAAAAGGAATGGCCTATGTTGACAGCCAGAGCCCAGAAGAAGTTCGCATTAACCGTGGAACCCTCACTACCCCAGGTAAAGATAGCCCAGACCGCAATAGAAGCATAGAAGAAAACCTCAGACTCTTTAAAGAAATGGGAGAAGGAAAATATCCAGAAGGAACCTACCTTCTTAGAGCAAAACTTGATATGGCAAGTCCAAACATTAACATGAGAGATCCGGCCCTATACAGAATCAAGTTTGCTGAACATCCAAGAACAGGAAACAAGTGGTGCATTTATCCAATGTACGACTTCACACACCCTATCTCAGATGCAATTGAAGGAATTACTCACTCAATTTGTACCCTAGAATTTGAAGATCACAGACCGGCTTACGACTGGGCATGCTCCATTGACGGCATTGAGCACACTCCTCATCAGTATGAATTTGCAAGACTCAACATAAACTATTTTGTCATGAGCAAAAGAAAGCTTCTCAATTTGGTTAAATTGGGCATTGTAACTGGTTGGGACGACCCAAGAATGCCTACCATAAGTGGTATTAGAAGACGTGGCTATTCACCAGAGTCAATGAAAGATTTTGTTAATCGTGTTGGTGTTGCAAAAGTAGAATCAGTTGTGGATTACTCTCTTATGGAGTTCTGCGTTCGTGAAGACCTAAATAAGAGAGCAAAACGTGTCATGGCTGTTTTAGATCCAATTCGTCTTATTATTGACAACTATCCTGCAGACAAGACTGAATATTTCACAACTGAAAACAACCCAGAAGACCCATCAATGGGGACTCGCGAAATTCCATTTACCAACGAGCTTTACATTGAACGCGAAGACTTCATGGAAGTTCCAGTTAAAGGCTATCATCGTCTTTATATTGGAAACGAAATTCGCCTAAAGAATGCCTACTACGTTAAAGCCACTAGCTGTACAAAGGATGAAAACGGCAACGTAACTGTTGTTCACTGCACCTATGACCCAGAATCTCGTGGAGGAGAAACAGCTGACGGTCGCAAAGTCAAGGGAACAAGCCACTGGGTAAGTGCAAAGCATGCAGTAAATGCAGAAGTGCGTCTTTACGACAAACTTTTTGCAGCTGAAAACCCAGGCGGAGCCACTGGAAATTATCTTGATGACCTTAATCCAAACTCTCTCATTGTCATGAAAGAAGCAAAGATTGAGCCTTCTGTTGCAGATGCAAAGCCAGGTGAATACCTGCAGTTCATCAGAAGTGGATATTTTACTCCAGACTATGACACTACAGCAGAACATCCAATTTTCAACAGAACTGTAACCCTAAAGGATTCTTGGGCAAAGCAGAAAGCAAAGATTGGACTGTAAAACATCAAAAAAGGGACCTCAATTGAG
>CAVJIN010000013.1:35540-37371 GCA_963649615.1 bacterium | reverse complement strand
AGAACGTCCTAGACGTCCCACACGTCCTAGACAGAATGGCAAACAGTTGAAACAGTTGAAACAGATTTGGGCTAACGTGGTGCACTTTTAGGGGTCACTCTGGGAGCCAAGGGAGCGTGGGGTCACGTTTGAAGACGTTGTTGTTGTCTTGTTTGGTCCAGTGTTTGAACCTTTCAATGGAAAGTTTGCGAACATTGGACATTTCGTTGGTGTTTAAGAAGTTATAGAGTTCAACGTCTTTGAGATTGAATAGTTTTTCGTATAGGGTTTTGTTATAGGGTTTTGACAAATAGCCCTTTGACATGTTCCAGAAACAACTGAATGGGATAATAGTTCCTTTGACTTCTAGGGCTTTGGCATTATCGAAAATATATTTTATTGCAATCATGAGGGCAACAATGTCGTGGATTGCTCTGTAATAGGGGTAATCCTCAAAGATGCGACGGCCGTTTGTGTATTTCTTGGGATTCTTTTTCCGCAGGTAGTGGGAAACGGTTGTATTCACCATTCTTAGAACTGTGGATATGTCTTCCCAAGAATTGGCCATGAGAAGGTCATGCGTGTGGTTACTCATTACAACACAAGCAATTATGGTCACATTATGCATGGCACAAATACGGCACAGGAGATTGTGCCGGTATCGGGCTAGCTCGATATCAAAAATGTTGTCCCTGTTGGCTGCACGTTGCACTGCGTGATAAAAATGGCCATTTTTGTCCACTGCTCTTCTTATGGGAATTACCTCAAACGTTGTTTCCTGTGCTAGTAGATCTTTGTAATTCATGCGCGAATCTCCTTTTTGTGTGCTGATGGCTTGTAAACCGTTACATGGCGCCATCTACTTATTAGTACAAAATAAAAAAGCGAAATCATTTAGATTTCTGTGAGCATTTTGAAAAAGTGTTTCAACTGTTTGCTAATCCGTGTGGGACGTGTGGGACGTTCTTGACGTTCTGGGCGTTCTGGGCGTTCTGAACGTGTAGAATAATTGTTGAACTAAGTTGCCTGTTGGGCTTATTTTTATTATTATTAGTGTGTTCGCAAAAGGGCGTTGGGCTTGATGCGTAACATTATTGTAAACAAGGAGCAAAATGATATGACAGTAAAACCACTTGGTGAAAGAGTTCTTGTAAAAATGGACAAGGTTGAAGAGAAGACCGCTGGTGGAATCTTTATTCCGCAGACAGCTCAGGAAAAGACACAGATTGCTGTAGTTGAGGCTATTGGATCTGATGTTAAGACTGTTAAGGTTGGAGATAAGGTCCTTCACGATAAGTACAGTGGTACTAATGTTAAGATTGACGGAGAGGAATATCTTATTCTCAACATTAAAGATGTTCTTGCTGTGATTTGCTAAGCTAGGCGCTGGCGGAAGGCGTAAAAAGAGGGTTCTCATCTTGGGTGGGAGCCCTCTTTCTTTTTACTGGGGATGTTCTGCTAGATAGAGGCTCATAGCTAAAGAGGCTAGGTGCCATTTCATGGAGTGAAGGCCGTTTTGAGGATAGAAGACTCTACAGCGTTCAAAACGGTAGGGTAGTTCAAAGTGAAGGCCTACTTTGAGTGTTGCTAGGAATACTGCTTGTGGGTCGTCATGCTCTGAAACTTGCTCTCCTTTAAAGGTGCCTACGTAATCCCAGCCGTTGTGAGTTAGGGTCATAACTCCTTTGCCTGCTTTGACATAGTTGTCTACGCCCGGCTCGTCGTAGCCGTATTCAACTTCTTCTGAGAGTTTGAAGTTGGGATTTGCTACTTCTTTTTTCATTTCTTCTAATTGCCAGTCGTACCATTGTGAGTAATTTTCAAAGAAGTGGGCGCCACTCTGGGCGCCACT
>CAVJIN010000013.1:27236-35521 GCA_963649615.1 bacterium | reverse complement strand
CCACTTTGGGCGCCGGCATATGAACCAACACTCCACTTGAAAGTGAAATCGTCTTGGATTGTGGCAGTTGAGCCACAGTGGGAGCAGGTTATGTCGTTGCCGGCAGAGGATATGGTAAATTCACTTTGACAGACAGGGCACTTGTAGAACATGGTCTCAAAGCCTAGAGCTTTATCGGGGCCTGGGACGCGAACGTTAAAGCGTTTTTGAAAGTCAAACTCGTTGTAGGAGAGGCTTGAGATAATGCGCTCAAGAATTTCTTCTTTGGAAAGAGTTTGCACTTCTTCTGCTGTGAGAATGAGATGAGTGTCTATGTGAACAAGACCTTTATGGGGTTTTGCGGACCATTTTGCATTTCCTAGTCCTGCTCCTTGAATTTTGCTTGCATATACTGGAACTTTGAGAAATTTGACCATTTTAGCAATGGCAGGCGAAATATAACCTAGGTGTCCACTTGAGTAGACAGTGCCTTCTGGAGCTATGTAGACCACGCCTTTTTTGTCGCGAACAACGTATCTTATCTTTTTCATGGCCTCTAGGTCTGTTGTAAATTGATATTTTGGAATAGCTCCTATGCGTTTGAGCCAAAAGGCTAGTTTCTTGAAGGTAAACCAGTGGTATGTGCCTAAGAAGGATATGCGTGCAGGTTTTACCGCACCTGCTATGAACTTGTAGTCTGCATTTGAGGTGTGGTTGCTGATTAAAAGGGCGGGGCCTTTTACTTTTTCTCCAGAGGCATGAAGGTTGTACTGAAGTTTGTTTGCAAGCTTCAAGTACAACCTAGCTCCAAAATAGAGTAGGGGCGCAGGACGTTTTTGTAGCACGGGACTTTTGGTTTTTTTCTTTTGCTCTGGCATTGCGTTTCTCTTCCAGTTCTCTCAGTTCTCAATTCTCAGTTCTCAATTCTCAATTCTCAATTAAGTCCACTCTTTGAGAAGGTCAGCAATCTCTTGATAGTTCTTGGTGTCTGCCTGAGTATGAGTGCTTCTAGCTTCGTAAACTTTTTGGGCGTACATGAGGATAACAACGGCCTCTTGGCGGTCTGTCATAGCAGAAAATTTGGTATTTGTCCATATTGGGGTACCGTCTGCACCTTTTGAGCCTTCATAGTACTGATATTTTTCTATGTTGTTTGATGTTGTTTTCTCCCAGTTTTTCTGCATTTTGGCAAACTCTGAGGCTCTCTTTTTTGCGTTCCAGTTTCTTGCCCAAAGGGTCTCTGCCAGTTGCTTGTAGGTGCCACCGTAGATGACGTTTTTGGGGATTGTTTCGCATGCTATTCTTCCGTAGCTTATGGCGTAGTTTCTATTGCCAAAGCTAAGTGGCTTTCCTGGTAGTGATTCAAAGAGTACTGCCAAGATGTACCAAGCTTCTGAGCTGTCTAGACAGTTGAGGTTGTTTGTGAGATATACCATATCTTCATACATTGGTTTTGCTTTGGAAAGTGAGTCTAGAACGCCTTTGGTTTGACCCCATCTTCCTATGTTGGAGCATTTCCACAGATAGCCTTCTGGTGTGGGGTTTGCTGCAATTGAGTCTAGGGCATATTGCTGGCCTTCTTCATAGATGGCAAAGCGTGCGGTTTTGTTGCTCTTGTCAATGGCATCTCCTAAGTCAACGCAAACGCGTGAAAGGCGCCACAGCACCTGGGCTTTTTCTTCGTTTGTGGTGGCCTGCTTTAGCATTGCTTGAAGCTGGTCATACACTTGCTGGTCATGCTCGTCTGTTAGATACAGCGCATCCACTTTGCTGAAATCTAGGCTTGCGAATGCATTTGCACATACAAAGACCGATAATATTAAAGATAGCAACAGAATTAAAGTTTTTTTCATACGAGACTCCTTTGGCTGTCATTGTAGCATATTTTTTATTCTTCTGTTTACGATTTTGAATTATATGATTATCTTTGTGTTGTTCGGAAGAAGAATAGGAAGTGAAAATGGGTTCTAATAGGGTTCGCACAGGCGATTTAGACAAG
Source organism: bacterium (assembly GCA_963649615.1). Classification (GTDB taxonomy): domain Bacteria; phylum Spirochaetota; class Spirochaetia; order Sphaerochaetales; family Sphaerochaetaceae; genus UBA9732. The sequence goes on along the minus strand of CAVJIN010000013.1, from coordinate 33,543 downwards.
AAAACAGAGGCTCAACGGGCACTTGTTCTTAAGAGAATAGGGCTGGTTAGGAGTGCTTTGTATGCGTTGTGCGATAGCTTCCTTCTTAGAGCTGGTGATTGTGATGATGATCCTAGGTGGGTTAGGTTCTACGAAATTCAAATGAGTATTTACTTGTTGGGAAAGAAGAACCTTGAGGTTTCTGCTCCTGAGGGTGACATGGTTCACGATCTTATCAAGGATGTTTGGGAAGGTGTTAAGGAGTATATGGATAGTTCTTTGTTTGGCCCTATTGAGAATGTGGACCAGTGGTTTAGGACTATTCGTATTGATTTTCCTTGGGATTGTAGGACGTCCATTTCTGACACAAATAACAATGACGAGTTTTTACTTGGGTCAAAATGACACAAAATTGATGGCTTTAGGGCGTAGTGTGTCTTTTTGACACAATTTTTGGGCAAGGTAAGGGGAAAATAAAAATATCGGGATAAAAGAATAAGTGTAGATGTGTGCGTGAGTTACGTGGTGTGTTGGGTGAAGTTGGCACGGTTGTTGCTTGTATAGATGTGTAGGAGATTTAAGATGTCCATGACCAATACAAACAAGCAAGTTGAGAATTCATCGGTGAGCCTTTACATGAAGGATATTGAGCGCGTGCCGTTGTTGAGCCGCGATGAAGAGTACACTCTTGCGCTACGTGCTAAAAATGGCGATTCCTATGCGAGAAATAGACTGCTTGAGGCGAATCTTAGGTTTGTTGTGAGTATTGCTAAGCAGTATCAAAATAGGGGACTCCCTCTTGCTGACCTCATTAGCGAGGGCAATTTGGGGCTGATGACGGCTCTGGATAAGTTTGAGCCGGAGAAGGGCTACCATTTCATAAGTTATGCTGTGTGGTGGATTAGACAGTCTATTTTGAAGGCTATTGGGGAGAAGTCTAGGATGATTAGGCTTCCTATGAATAGGGCGGCTGACTTGGCGCAGGTGATGCAGGCTAAGGCTAAGATAGAAAAGGACGGTGAATGCGAGGTTTCTATTGAGGACTTGGCTGTTGAGTGTGGTATGTCCAAGGAAGATATTGTGGAGCTTATGCAGATTTCTAGAGAGGTTTCCAGCCTTGATGCTCCTGTGGGTGCAGATGAGAGTGCTTCTTTTGGCGATTTCATTGAGTCTGAAAATGACAAGCCTGATGAGGTTGTAATGGAAGAGGCTTTGAAGGCTTCTGTCAATAAAATTTTGGATACTTTGCCTGAGCGTGAGAGAACAATTATTGAACTTAGATTTGGGCTTAATAATAAGAAGCCTATGAGTCTTAAGGAAGTTGGTGAGCTTTACAATCTTACTAAGGAAAGAATTAGACAGATTGAAAAGAAAGTTCTTGGGCAACTTGCTGAAGATAAAGAGGTTCAGGATCTTAAAGCTTATATTGCTTAAATATTGCTTAAATTCATAAAATATTGAAAGTTTTTTTCGCCACCTAGTTATTTTCTGGGTGGCGATTTAGTTTTACCGCAATTTTTGTTTTTTTGCTTTTTTCTTTTGTTATAATTGATTAGTAGTTGGTTTGGTTTTTATGATGTTGACAAGGCTATTGGAATAGTAGAAAATCCTCAACGTAAAATATTTTTTAGAAATGAAGGAAAACAATGGCAAAAAAAATCACTAAGTATGTTTACTTCTTTGGTAATGGTGTAGCAGAAGGTACTGCTAACATGAAAGACCTTCTTGGCGGAAAGGGTGCTAACCTTGCTGAAATGACCAGTATTGGTCTTCCTGTCCCTCCTGGATTCACAATTAGCACTGAGGCTTGTGCTTACTTCTCTGCTCATGATGGAGAGTATCCTGCAGGAATGAAGGATGAAGTTCTTCTTAATCTTAAGCAGCTTGAGAAGACAATGAATGCTAAGCTTGGCGACACAGAGAATCCCCTTTTGGTTTCTGTTAGAAGTGGTGCTGCACAATCAATGCCTGGTATGATGGACACGGTTCTTAACCTTGGTCTTAATCCAGACACCGTTGCTGCAATGGCAAAGAAGACAAATAACGAAAGATTTGCTTGGGATAGCTACAGACGTTTTATCCAAATGTTTGGTGACGTTGTAATGGGTGTTCCACATTACAAGTTTGAAGAAGCAATTCAGGATGTTAAGGATGAAGAGGGTTTGACTTTTGACTATGAGCTTACAACTGAGAATTTGATTAGCTTGGTCAAGAGATATAAGAGAATTTATAAGCGCCACACTGGTGAGGATTTCCCTGTTGATCCATATGATCAGCTTTTTAAGGCTATCAATGCTGTTTTCCGCTCATGGGACAATGACAGAGCTATTAAGTACAGACGTATGAACGATATTCGCGGTCTGCTTGGTACTGCTGTTAACGTTCAGAGTATGGTTTTTGGTAATATGGGTGAGACTTCTGGTACTGGTGTTGCTTTCACTCGTGACCCTTCCACTGGAGACAACCACTTCTATGGTGAGTACTTGATGAACGCACAGGGCGAGGACGTTGTTGCTGGTATTAGAACTCCTCAGTCTATTGATACTCTTTGCAAGGTTAACCCAGAGGTTTACAAACAGCTTTGTGGTATTAGAGAGACTCTTGAAAAGCATTATCATGATATGCAGGATATGGAGTTCACAATTCAGGAAGGTAAGCTCTACATGCTTCAGACCAGAAGTGGAAAGAGAACAATCTTCAGCTGGCTCCGTTCTCAGGTTGAGATGGTAGAAGAAGGTCTCATTGACGAAAGAACTGCTGTTTCTCGTGTTCCTGCTGGTGAATTTAACAAGCTTTTTGCTCCTATTTTAGACCAAACAAGAATTAAAGAAGCTGGTATTAAGCCTCTTACAACAGGTCTTAACGCATCTCCTGGTGGTGCTTGTGGTCAGGTAGTTTTTACTGCTGAAGATGCAGAAGCTTGGGCAAATCAGGGCAAGGAAGTCATCCTTGTTAGAACAGAGACTTCTCCTGAAGACATTGGTGGTATGGCTGTTTCTAAGGGTGTTGTTACCTGCCGTGGTGGTATGACTAGCCACGCTGCTGTTGTTGCTCGTGGTATGGGTTGCCCATGTGTTTCTGGTGCTGGTGAAATTGTTGTTAACTTTGCAACAAAGACTTTTGAGGTTAACGGTGTGGTTGTCAAAGAAGGTGATTACATCTCTATTGATGGCTTTACTGGTGCTGTTTACAATGCAAAGATTGATGTTAAGCCTTCTGAGATTGTTCAGGTTCTTAATGGTTCAATGAAGCCAGAAGATTCCAACCTCTATCAGAACTACAAGAAGTTCATGAGCTATGTTGATAATATCAAGACTATGGGTGTTAGAACCAATGCCGATACTCCTACAGATACTCACATGGCTGTTATGCTTGGTGCTGAGGGTATTGGTCTTTGCAGAACAGAGCATATGTTCTTTGGTGGTTCAAGAATTATTTCTATGAGAAAGATGATTCTTGCTAACAACCTTATTGAAAGACAGGCTGCTCTTGCTGAACTTCTTCCAATGCAGAGATCTGATTTTGAGGCTATGTTTACAGAGCTTAAGGGTCTTCCTGCTAACATTAGACTTTTGGATCCTCCTCTTCATGAGTTCCTTCCAAATGACTCTACTACAAGACACGAGATGGCTTTGGCTCTTGGTATTTCTCCTGAAGAAGTTGCTAGAAAGGCTGCTGCTCTTCATGAGTTCAACCCAATGCTTGGTTTCCGTGGTTGCCGTCTTGCTATTGTTTATCCTGAGATTCTTGAGATGCAGGTAAGAGCTATTATTGAGGCTGCTATCAATGTTAAGAAGAAGGGTATTGATGTTTATCCTGAAATCATGATTCCTCTTGTTGGTCATCACAAGGAGTTTGAATTCTGTAAGGAACATGCTGAAAAGGTTATTAAGGACATCTTTGCTGCTGAAAAGATGGAAGTTCCATACGAAATTGGTACAATGATTGAGGTTCCTAGAGCTGCTGTTACTGCTGATGAGATTGCTCAGTCTGCTGAGTTCTTCAGCTTTGGTACTAATGACCTTACTCAAATGACTTGTGGCTTCTCTCGTGATGATGCTGCTTCATTCCTTGGTCACTATGTACATGATACTGATAAGCAGTTCTACGAATATGATCCGTTTGCTACTATTGATATTGATGGTGTTGGTAAGCTTATGAATCATGCTGCAAAGCTTGGTCGTTCTGTTAGACCAAATATTCGTCTTGGTATTTGTGGTGAGCACGGTGGCGATCCTAAGACTATTGCATTCTGCCAGAAGGTTGGCTTGAACTATGTTTCTTGCTCTCCTTACAGAGTTCCAATTGCTCGTCTTGCTGCTGCTCAGGCTGCTATTAACTAAGTTTATTCAAGGTCACATGGTGTTTTGCTGTGTGGCCTTTTTTTGTGAGGGAATTTTGATGAAAACGGCGCTTAAAATTGTTTTTATTATTCTAGCTTTGTTGTTAATTGGAATAATAGTGCTTGGGGGAGTTTATTTTACCCGCTTGCAAACTATTAGTAGCATAGAAAAGCTGACCGATTATGATGATGATTACAATCTTTATAGTATGGTTGTAAAATACGATTACAACATAGATAACGTGATCAATTATGGGCTTCATACTAATCAAGATGTGACTGCTGCTGTTTTGAAGGAATGTCTTCCACTTCTTCCTGTCAATGTTAAAACTCCAGAGTTTGGTTGTACTGCTTTTACCCTTACAGATTCAGAGGGTAGTGTTCATATGGGGCGCAACTACGATTTTAAGTATGATACCTCTGCTATGCTGGTTTATTGCAATCCTAAAGATGGTTATAAATCTATTGCTTTTGCTGCTTTGGACAATATTGATGCTAATGAGCCTGAAGATGAAATTGAAGAGCGTCTTGCTTGTTTGACAGCTCCGTTTATTTGCCTTGATGGGATAAACGAGAAAGGTTTGTCAATTGCTGTGTTGACGCTGGACAGTGAGCCTACGCATCAAGATTCGGGAAAGCCTACTCTTGCAACTTCTATTGTAATTCGTTTGGTGCTAGATAGGGCTGCAACCACGCAAGAGGCTGTGGAACTTTTGATGGGCTACGATATGCTTGCTACAAGCGGGCGTGATTACCACTTTTATATAACCGATGCCTCTGGGGATGGTAGAGTTGTTGAATATGACTGCGAGAGCCCAACTCGAGAACTTGTTGCAACTCCAATTACTGCTATTACTAACTTCTATGGCATGTATAAGGATAAGGTTCTGCCAAACCAGAAAAATGGTATTTATGGCCATGGCAAAGAGCGCTATGAGGCTGTCCTAGAGGTGCTTGAGCAGCAGAAGGGGAAATATACAGATGATACTGTTTGGGCTGCTTTGAAGGCTTCTTCTCAGACTCCAAATCCAGAGGATATTACGAGCAACACTCAGTGGTCAATTGATTATGACAATACCAATTTGACTGCCGATATTGTTATTCGCAGGCGCTGGACAGATGTCACGCATTTTGAATTGAAAAAATAGACTATTTTTTGAAATATAGGTATATTCTCTCGTGGAGAAATCCATGGAGATGAATTATGCCAAGTAAAGTTAAGACACCTATTACTCTTTTGTGCGGATATTTGGGAGCGGGAAAGACCACTCTGTTGAATAATGTGTTGCGAAATCAAGACGGCTACAGGGTGGCTGTTATTGTAAACGATATTGGTGAGGTGAACGTTGATGCGTCGCTGATTGCCAAGGGTGCAAATATCACCGATACTCAGGATATTGTTCCGCTTACCAATGGCTGTATTTGTTGCACCCTCAAGGGGCAGATGGCTAAGAACATTGAGAAGATAATTGCTAGTGGAAAATACGATTACATCATGATTGAGGCTAGCGGTGTTTGTGAGCCAATGCCTATTGCTCAGCAGCTTATGGCTATCAAGAATGGCAGGCTGGATAATATTGTTGGTGTGGTGGATGCTATGCGTCTTGTTGATGAGTTTGCATCTGGCGAGAAGCTTCTTGAAAAGGATAAGATTGGCGAGGAGGACATTGAGAGCCTTCTTGTGCAACAGATTGAATTCTGCTCAACGCTTGTTATAAACAAGATTGATTTGATATCTGAAGCAGACAAGAAGAAGGTTCGTGCTGTCATAGATGCGCTTCATCCGGGTGTCAAAGTTATTGAGACTTCCATGGGTAATGTCAACGTGGCTGACGTGCTTTCCACTTCTTCCTTTGATTTTGAACGCGTGTGGGAGGAGGCTGGTTGGTGTCAAGCTCTCTCTGCTGAGGGTGATTTAGGTGATGCCGATGACGAGGGGAACCCTGATTTCCATGGGCATGAGCATGCTCATGAACATGAGGATGA
>CAVJIN010000013.1:18428-27213 GCA_963649615.1 bacterium | reverse complement strand
ATGAACATGAGCATGAGCATCATCACCATGAGCATAGACACGAGGGTGAGAGTGAAGATGAGTACGGTATTGGTACTTTCATTTACTATAGACGTAAGCCTTTTGATAGAAAGAAATTACAGGCCTATGTAAAGAAATGGCCAAAGAATATAATCCGTAGCAAGGGGACCATTTGGTTTAGCGATGAAGATGATATGGCATATATTCTTGAGACCACTGGGCGTCAGTTGCTATGTTCTCCTTATGGGAAATGGATTGCAACAGCTCCTGCTGGTATGATTAAGAAAATGCTTGCTGAGAATGCGCAACTTCGTGCGGACTGGGATGAAAAGCTTGGAGATAGGATGATTAGGCTTTGTATCATTGGCAAGAATCTTGATAAGAAGGCTATTGCCGCTGAGTTGGATACGGTTTTGGCGAATTGAGTTTTAATTTGAAGGCGTGGGCGAAACTGCATCAGCTGAAATTTTGCCGTTGGAAACTGTGACTTTGAGGATGCGAGTTTCAGCAATATCGGTCTTATCCCATGGGCGTGCGTAGGTGAAGTTTAATGTGGCTTCCCCGTCGCATATGGCGCTTAGGGTGCATTTCCATGTGCCGCCTACACCAACCATGCCTTCTGGGGCGTTGTGTGGGATGTAGTTTTCTTGGTCAAGTTGAACACAAGGGCCTTCAATGGTGACGGTCCAATCATAGCCTGTGGTGGCGTTGGCGTCCAATTCCACGTATAAATACTTTCCTGAAGACTGATACCAGGGTTTTTCTTGTGATGTGGTCTTGCATGAAACAAGTCCAAGGATGACTGCTGATAATGATACAAGTATTACTAAAGCTTTTTTTAACATGTTCTTCTCCCTTTTTTTGTGACTATACACTAGGCCTGATGGATGACGCAAGTATTCTGTAAGAATCTGTGAAGATTCTACAAAGTTAGTTGAATTGATTTTTAGTGGACGATAACGTATATTATTAGGATGTTGAGGTCTAGACCTCATGGAGTTGTCTATGAAAGTTCAGATATATAATACAATGTCACGTCAAGTGGAGGAATTTAAACCTATTACGCCTAATTATGTTGGCATGTATGGTTGTGGTCCTACGGTGTACAATTATGCTCACATTGGAAATTTAAGAACTTACATTTTTGAAGATACTCTTAAGAGGGTGTTATTACATGCGGGCTATAAAGTTAAGCATGTTATGAACATCACAGATGTTGGTCATCTAACTGGTGACGGTGATGATGGCGAAGACAAGATGGAAAAGAGTGCAAGGGAGTCTGGTAAGAGCGTTTGGGATATTGCTAAGTTCTATACTGATGCCTTCTTTAGAGATTATGATTCTTTGAACATTATAAGACCAGATGTTATTTGCCCTGCAACGCAGCATATTTCACAAATGATTGAACTTATTCAGAGGCTTGAAAAGGGTGGGCACACCTATGTTGCTGGTGGTAATGTTTACTTCTCTATTGATACCTTTCCTTCTTATGGAAAACTTGCTAGATTGAACCTTGATGACCTTAAAAGTGGTGCTAGAATTGATATTGATTCCAACAAGAGAAATCCTAAGGATTTTGTTTTGTGGTTTACAAATAGTAAGTTTGGTGAGCAGGCTATGATGTGGGATTCTCCTTGGGGACGTGGATACCCAGGTTGGCACATTGAGTGTTCTGCTATGAGTATGTATTATCTTGGTGAACATTTTGATATTCACTGTGGTGGTATTGATGCTATTCCGGTTCACCATACTAATGAGATTGCTCAAAGTGAGGCTGCCACTGGTAAGACGTGGGTTAACTATTGGATGCATGGCGAGTTCTTGTTGAGTGACAAGGGCAAGATGTCTAAGAGTTCTGGTGAATTCTTGACTATGAGCGTTCTTAAAGAACATGGTTTTGATCCGCTTGATTACAGATATTTCTGTTTGGGTGCTAACTATAGGACTCAACTTCAATTCTCATATCAGGGTCTAGAGGGTGCAAGAACAGCACGTTTAGGGCTGGTGGAAAGGATAAGTGGCTTTGGAGATGTTGTTGCTGATGAGAGTGCAATTTCTGACAAAGCAAGAAATTACATGCAACAATTTGATGAGTTTGTGTGTAATGACCTTGGTACTGCGCGTGCGTTGTCTGTGCTATGGACTTTAGTGAAGGACGAATCAATTCCAAACGACCAAAAACGTTTTGTGGTCAATTATATGGACAGTGTGTTGGGCTTGAAGCTCTCTGACGTGAAGGCTCAAAAAGTTCAGGAAGAGTTCCCTCAAGAGGTGCTGGAGTTGGTGCAAAAGAGGGCAGAAGCTAAAAAGAATAAGGATTGGGCTTTGGCCGATTCTTATAGGGATCAAATTACTCGGTTGGGTTTTGTTGTAAAAGATACTCCTAATGGGCCATCTTTAGCAAAAATTAGCAATTAAGATGTAACTTTTTATTTGGATGGTTGTTAACGTTTATGGAAATCAGAAGTGGAGATGAACTTGATTTCAGGCGAGTCTATGATGAAGTTTTTCCAACTCTTATGCGGGTTGCTTACCATGTGACCTACAACAAGGATGTTGCGGAAGATATTTGTCAGGATACGTTTATTAGATTCTATGACAAGGACATTGTGTTTCCTTCAATGGATGATGCAAAGTACTGGTTGATTAGGGTTGCTAAAAACCTCTGTATCAACGCTGTCAAGAGAAAGATGCGTGAGACGGCTTCGCTTGAAAAGATGATGAAGGGTCCTCAAGTTAATCCTTATAAGGATGGACAAACGGAAGTGATTCTTCAGGAATCGGCTGATGCAGTGAGAAAGGCTGTGAGTCAGCTCTCTATGAAGCACAGGGAAGTGATTGTGCTTAGAGAGTATGCTGGTCTTAGTTATGCTGAGATTGCTAAGGTTCTCAAGACAACTGAGGGTAACGTTAAGGTTTGTATGCACAGAGCTAGAAAGGAGCTTGGTGCTATGCTAGACCGGGAGGAAGTAAATGTGCCTTGATGATCAGATTCTTAGTACCTATCTTGATGGCGAACTCGCTGAGCCTTGGAAGAGCCAGGTAGAGGAACATCTGAGCTATTGTGTGAGTTGTAGAGAGAGATTCTTTAAGATTCAGAACCTTAGAGATGCTGTACGCTCTGCGGTTTTGGCTGATGAAGAAATTGCGCCAAGACAGGCTAAGGTGCTTTCTGTTATTGAAAAGAACAAGTTTGCTAAGAAATCTTCTAAATTATCTTTCTTGAAAAAGCGCTTTAATGTTTCTACGCCTCAGATTATTGGTGTTGCAGCTGCTTTTGTGGTTGTATTTATTGGTTCATGGGCTGTGTTTGGCGGTAATAGCAAGGATAACAAGATTTCTTTGCCAGATGTGAACACGACAATTGACCTGAAAAATATCACACCTGTGCGCTCCACAGACAACGCAACTACTTCCAAGAGCCTTGAAAATTATTCTCTTGATGAGATTCTCAAAAACTTGGATGCACGTGGATACGACGTTGATATTAAGCTTAAGAGCATCCAGCCACTTGCATTGGAGAAGTTGTCGGCTGAGGTCACAGAGGTTGCAACGCTTGAGGGGCGCGGTCTTGTGATTTATTCCGATGGTGTTATCAAGGATTCTAATGGTTCTATTGTTGCAACTGGTGTTTCAGTTGATTCTTCTAATCAGCTTGTTGCCTCTGATGGAACGGTGTTGTTTGAGGGTGAAACTCTTACTTTGATTCCTTCTGCTGAAGTTGTGGTTGAATAAGTTATTTTTGTGGATATAATTGAGAGCTGTCACGGTTTGTTGCCATGACAGCTTTTTTTGATGTTTTTGCAATGGTAAAAACATCTTTTATGGTGGATATATGCTGGATCTTTGTGGTAGACAAATTACATACTTGAGAATTAGTGTGACAGATAAGTGTAATTACAGATGTTGCTATTGTATGCCACCACAAGGAGTTGCTAAGCAAAATCACAGCGATATTTGTTCGTTTGAAGAGCTTAGGGCTATGGCTGAGGCTGCTGTTAGATGTGGGGTTCGTAAGATTAGAGTTACTGGTGGTGAGCCTCTTGTGCGCCGAGGTATTGTTGATTTTTGCAAAATGCTTAAGGGGATTTCTGGTGTTGAAGAGCTTTGTGTGACTACAAATGGGAGTCTGCTTTCTTCTTTGGCTGTGCCGTTAAGAGACAGCGGGGTGGATAGGTTGAATGTTAGCCTAGATACTTTGCAACCTGAACGGTTTGAGAAAATTACTCGGCTTGGGTCTTTGGCTGATGTTTTGAATGGTCTTGAGGCTGCAAAGGCTGCTGGTTTTGATAAAATCAAGATTAATTGTGTTCTTCTTGGTGGTGTGAACGATGATGAGATTGCTGATTTTGTTAATCTTACTCGTGATAATGATTTCCAAGTGCGTTTTATTGAGCGTATGCCAATGGGTTTTGGTGCTTCTTTTGGTTCTTTTGTGCCGGCTTCTAGGGTGTTGGAGGTTTGTCCGGAGTTGGAAGAACTTTCTATTGAAGGGGTGGCCAAGAGATATCGGGTTAAAGGATATAGGGGCGAGGTGGGCCTTATCACGCCGCTTAGCAATGAGTTTTGCCCTGCGTGCAACCGGATAAGGATTACGTGCGATGGGCGATTGAAGCCGTGCTTGCATTCGGATGGCGAGATTTTGTTGCGCAATCTTGAGGGGAAGGCGTTGGAGGATGCAATTTGTAGGGGAATTTTGGCCAAGCCGGAGCACCATCACCTGTGCTATGACGGGGTGACGCAGACACATAGGGCTATGAATGAGATTGGGGGTTAGGATGGAGTTGACGCATTTTAATGAGCAGGGGCGAGCGCGCATGGTGGATGTGAGCCAGAAGGCAGAAACGAGTAGGGTTGCTAGGGCGCATGCGGAGGTCTACATGGCCCCAGAGACTATGCAAAAGATTGTGGATGGGCAGATTGGTAAGGGCGATGTCCTTGCTGTGGCGCAAGTTGCGGGGATTATGGCTGCCAAGAAGAATAGTGAGCTTATTCCTATGTGTCATCCTTTGTTGCTAAATAAGGTGGATATTTCTTTTAAGATTGAGGTTTTGGATGCTGTGGAGTCTTTGGGCTCTCTGGAGTCTGTTGGCGCGGAGCACAGCCACGGTGCAGTGTTGACCATTTCTAGTGAGGTGCGCTGTCAGGGACAAACTGGTGTTGAAATGGAGGCGCTTACTGCTGTAAGTGTTGCTGCTTTGACGGTTTATGATATGTGCAAGGCTGTTCAGAGAGATATGGTTATTTCTAATATTCACCTAACTTATAAAGATGGTGGAAAAAGTGGTGTTTTTGAGGCTCGGTGAGCTTTTTCTGTGCGGGTTTCATTGGAGTTGAATCATGGCTGTAGTTGTTTCTGTTAATATTAGTGATGTTAAAGGTATTCGTAAGCATTCTGTTCCATATATTGATGTTAAGTGTCACCATGGCATTGTTGGTGATGCTCATGCTGGTGATTGGCACAGGCAAATTAGTCTTTTGGCAGAAGAAAGCATTGATACTATGCGCTCAGTTTGCCCAATTGAGCTAGATGACGGCATTTTTGCAGAAAATATTAATACTCGTGGCATTGATTTGAAACATATTCCTGTGGGAACTAGACTTAGAGTTGGTGCCACTGAGCTTGAGGTCACTCAAATTGGCAAGGAATGTCATTCCGATTGTGCTATCAAGAAAGCCACTGGAAGGTGTGTTATGCCAACAGATGGTATTTTTGCTGTTGTTATTAAGGAAGGCAGAATCCAAGCTGGAGATGAGATTGAGATTTTGGTGTAATGTGTTTCATTGCCTTAAATTGTAATTTGATATAGTATTAAACAATATTTTAAATATAGAAAGTTTTTGCAAAATGCAAAAACTTCATAGATGTAGGTTGTGAGTTTTGCCCGCATTGGAGGGATAGATGAAGGCTATAGAGCTAGAGAAGGCATATAATCCAAAAGCGTTTGAGGATACCATCTACAAACAGTGGGTGGAGGACGGAAATTTTAAGCCGTCAAGTGGTGAAGGGAAACCTTTTGTTATTGTCATGCCACCACCAAACGTTACAGGTATCCTTCATATGGGCCATGCCTTGAATAACTCTTTGCAGGATATCTTGATACGTTATTATAGAATGACAGGTAGACCTACTCTTTGGGTTCCGGGAACAGACCATGCCGGGATTGCAACTCAGAACGTTGTTGAGCGTCAGCTAAAGAAAGAAGGCCTAAGACGCCAAGACATTGGACGTGAAAAATTCTTGGAAAAAACATGGGAGCTAAAAGAAAAGCACCATGATGTTATTGTCAGTCAGCTAAAGAAGATAGGATGTTCTTGTGACTGGGATCATGAACGTTTTACAATGGATGAGGGTCTTTCTAAGGCTGTTAGAGAGACATTTGTCTCTTTGTATGACAGAGGCTTGATTTATAAAGGTCTTTATCTTGTTAATTACTGTCCTCACTGCGGAACAGCTCTTGCAGATGATGAAGTTGAGCATCAAGAAGATTTAGGGCATCTTTATGATGTAAATTATCCTTTTGCTGATGGTAGTGGACACATTACTGTTGCAACAACTAGACCTGAAACCATGTTTGGTGACGTTGCTGTTGCAGTTAACCCAGATGATGAGCGTTACAAAGATCTTGTTGGTAAGATGCTTAAATTGCCTTTGACAGACAGAGAAATCCCAATTATTGCTGATAGCTTTGTTGGAATTGAGTTTGGAACTGGTATGGTTAAGATTACTCCAGCACACGATCCTAACGACTGGGAATGTGGTAAACGTCATAATCTTCAAGCTATTAATATTCTTAATCCAGATGGAACTTTAAATGATGTTTGTCCTGAAGAGTTTAGGGGACTTCCTGCAGAAGAAGCTCGTACGAAGGTTGCCCAAAAGCTTCAAGAATTAGGTTATCTTGTTAGAGTGCAAGAACATAAGCACGAAGTTGGTCACTGCTACAGATGTAATACTACTGTTGAGCCTTACTTGAGTCAGCAGTGGTTTGTGAAAATGCGTTCCATGGCTGACAAGGCCTTAGATGCTTGGAAGAAGGGCGATTTGCACTTCTATCCAAAACGCTGGGAGAATACTTATTCATCATGGCTTGAAAATATTCGCGACTGGTGTATTAGTCGCCAGCTTTGGTGGGGTCACAGGATCCCTGTATGGTATTGCGACGATTGTGGCGAGATGATGGTCTCACGCGAGGACCCTAAATGTTGTTCTAAGTGTGGTAGTAAGCACATCCATCAAGATCCCGATGTCCTTGACACTTGGTTTTCTTCTTGGCTTTGGCCTTTTAGTACTCTTGGCTGGCCTGAAGAAACTGCCGATTTTAAAAAATTCTTCCCTACAAGTGCATTAGTTACTGGTTATGACATTATTTTCTTCTGGGTTTCCAGAATGATTATGGCTTCTCTTGAGTTCAATAATAAGGTTCCGTTCTCGGATATATATCTTACTGGTTTAGTTAGAGATAAAAAAGGCAGAAAGATGTCTAAGAGTCTTGGAAACGGAATTGATCCACTTGAGGTAATTGATCTTTATGGCGCTGATGCAATGAAATTTACTATTTGCTATCTGGCGGCTCAAGGTCAGGATGTTCTCATTGATATGGATTCCTTTAAACTTGGTTCTAGATTTGCAAACAAAATTTGGAACGCTACTAGATATCTTCTCATGAATCTTGAGGGTAGGAATCTTGTTGCTATTGAGGAGTCAAAGTTTACCCAAGTTGATAAATGGATTTATCATAGTCTCAATGAGAATGTTAAGAAGGTGAGAAACGCTATTGAGGGGTACAAGTTCAACGATGCTGCTCAAGCTGTTTATGACTTCTTCTGGAATGATTTCTGTGACTGGTATCTAGAAGCTACTAAACTTTCTTTATATTCAAACGATGATGCTGAAAAAGATAGAATTGTTTCTATTCTTATGGATATTCTTGCTGAATCTATGAAGATGATGCATCCAATGCTTTCATTTATCACAGAGGAAATCTATTCAAAGCTTCCTAATACGGAAGGTAAGGTTATCTCAGCATTGTATCCTGAGTATAGACAGGATAGAGTTTTTGAGAAGGAAGCAAATTTGATGTACTGCTTACAAGATATTGTAAGAGGTATTAGAAATACTCGTGCGGAACTTGGTATTCCAGCAGATAAAAAGCTAAGGATTGTTATTAGACCAGATGAAAACAGTGAACTTGCTTCATTTATGTCTTCACATGTTGGTCTTCTTGTTGGTTTTACTAATGCTGGAAGCATTGAGATTGATGCTTATAGAAGTATGAATATAGAAGGAGCTTTCCCTATTGCCGGTCAAGGGTTTGAGACTTATATTTTCGTTAAAGAAGCTATTGATGTTGAAAAGGAGATTGCAAAGCTTGAGGATGAGATTTCTAAGACCCGCAGTCTCCTTGAGGGTGTTGAGAGAAAACTTTCTAATGAGAAATTCTTAAATGGTGCTAAACCTGAGATTATAGAAAAAGAAAAGTCTAAAAAGAGGGAATTTGAAGAAAAGATTGAAAAATCTGAAAAACATATTGAGGTTTTGAGATCTTTCTGATTTTTCTGGAGGTGTCTTTTGAAGAAGTTTTTTATTGTTTTACTTTGTGTAATTCTTTGTGTTGTTGTTTCTTGTAAGACTCCAAAGGTATCAACGGGGTCCAAGGATGCTGGTGAAACTCAATCTCTTGAGCTTGTTGATTCTGCTGATGCTTTTGATGGTGCTGATTTAACTCCAGCTCCAGTTGATGAAGGTGCTACTAGTGAAGTAATCGAGGAAGAAGTAAGCGAA
>CAVJIN010000013.1:0-18380 GCA_963649615.1 bacterium | reverse complement strand
GAAGTAAGCGAGGTAGGTGAAGAGGTTGTTTTTGATGATACTCAGGAAGAAGAGGTTGTTGAGAACACTGAAAGTTCATCTATAGATTCTATGGATTCTATAGATTCTATGGATGAAGTTGAATCCTCTTCAGAAACACCAAGTGAAGATGCCTCTGAGCAAGAAACTGAGGCTGTTGAAGTTGAGACTATTGAGTCTTCAGATGTTGCTGAAGTTTCTGAACAAACTGAGTCTTTTGAGGAACCTATAGTAGAGATGGAAGATGAGCCTGCTGTAGAAGTTCAGAATCCTGAGTCAACTACTCAAGTACCAAGTTCAACGCCTGTTGTGAGTTCAACAACGAGTTCTTACACAAATTTGGCAGAAGAAGTGCCAACCGGTTTTGTAGATAAAGTTATTTACTTTGTTAAGAATAATATTCTTATTTCTCTTGGATTGCTTTCCATTGCTATTGGTGTTATTTGGTTGCTTGTTGATTTGATTAAATTCATTGTTAAATCAATTAAGTCCAATCATTCTTATGATGAAGAAGAGGAAGCGGTTGAGAGTGTTGAAAAAGTTAAAGAAACTGATAACATAAAGCATGAATTCCAAGATGAGGATGAGTTCCTTAGAAGTTTGTTAAATACTGAAGAAGATCTTTGATTATTTGAATAGATTTGCTTATTGGAAAAGGCCGTGTGTTTGAGCACGGCCTATTTTTTTAAGTGTTTTTTATTTTATATTCCGAAATAGGAAATAAATCTTTTATTATAGTTGTAAATTGTTGTTTTGTATCATTGTTTTAACCTAATTTTGAATAAAGCGTAGAAGAGTACACCTTTTCAAAAATTAATGTAGGCTTTAATATGTGCTCATGATTCGTAATCTTATTTTTGATATGGGTAATGTGGTTTTGTTGTGGTCTCCTAATTCAATTATGGATGATATGCATATTAATGATTCTCAGGAAAGAGCTATTTTAATGAGGCAAGTTTTTGGGTCTGTTGAATGGTCGCTATTAGATTGGGGAAAAATTACATATTCAGAGGCTGAAGAGTTGTTTTTTAGTAGAACACCTAAGGAATATTGGCCTCATATTCATCATGCGCTTAATTGGTTTGATATGATTAGACCACTTCCTGGTATGGCGGATTATTTAAAGAAGAAAAAAAGTGAGGGGTACAAGCTTTTCTTGCTTTCTAATGCTCCTGCTTATGTTTATACCAATAGAAATCTTATTCCTAGTCTTAAATATATGGATGGTGTTGTTATTTCCGGTTATGAAAAGCTAATTAAGCCTATGCCTGAAATTTATCAGCTTGTTTTAAATAGATATGACTTAAAAGCTGAAGAATGCCTTTTTATT
Source organism: bacterium (assembly GCA_963649615.1). Lineage (GTDB taxonomy): Bacteria > Spirochaetota > Spirochaetia > Sphaerochaetales > Sphaerochaetaceae > UBA9732. The sequence continues at coordinate 17,032 of CAVJIN010000013.1, read as the reverse complement.
GATGATCTTCATCTTAATTGTGCAGGAGCTGTTATGCAGGGAATGAATGCACTTGTTTTCCATGGAGATCCTCAGGAAATTGAAGATTATTTAAATAAGTTGCAATAGTTCTGGAGTAATAATTTTTGTATTAAACCTATATAAAAATTATATACTTAAGATAGTATTAAAATACAAATTTTGTTGTTTTATTTATAGAAAATATATTGAAAATAAATTAAAACTTAAAAGTCTTGTATGATATCTGTGTATGGTATATACTATTTTTTAGGTATTTTATGGCTAAAACTATTGCATTCCACCTGCAAAAAGGTGGCGTTGGAAAAACAACTATCTCTGGAACTTTAGCTTGCCAATCTGCTATGGATGGCTTCAGAACACTTATTATTGATGTTGACCCACAGGGTAATGCATCTTCTTGGTTCTTGAAGAAAGCTCCTAAATTTGAGCTAGCGGATGTTGTTCAAGGGCGTTGTTATATAAGAGATGCAATTGTTTCAGTTGAACAAGTTCCTAACCTTTATTTACTTCCAACATTTGGAATTGGTGGTGTTCTTAAAAATTATAGTGAAACCAAACTTGCAGAAGAGCCATATGTTCTTCAAGATTTAATTGGTGAGCTTTCCAAAGATTTTGATCATATTATTTTAGATTTATCACCTGGATTGGGTAGGCTTGAAAGAGCTGCAATTATTGCTAGTGATGAAGTTATTACACCAATGACTCCGGAAGTTTTTAGCCTAGATGGGCTTGAAATCTTCATTGATGAGTTAAAGAGGCTTAAAAAAAATCTAAGAAGTCAGGTTAAGCACTCTAGAGTCATAATCAATTCCTACGATGAAAGAATCAGACAACATAGAGATATATTAAAAGCGGCTCAGGAAGGGTCGTTTGAAGTTTATAAAATTCCTGTAGATCCTGTATTTAGAAAGGCTCAAGAGGCTTCTATGGCTCCGCAGCTATACAAGGAACGCGGAAGAGGGCTCAAAGATAAGACAATTGAGGCTATAAACAGTCTTGAGAATGTTATCTGGAATTAAATGTTTGGAGTAAATGATTATGGCGCTTAAAAGAGATCCTAATGAGTCTGTTAATTATGAGGAATCTGTTAGTTCTAAAGCTAAACAACTTTTTAATAGTGATTCCTCGCCTAAAAAAGAAAACAAGATTCTAACTACTTTTTCAATTGAGCCTTCTTTTAAGAAAGAACTTGAGGATTTATTTTCAGAACTTGGACTTGGTTGGGCTGCTGGAATTAGATTTGCTCTTAAAGAATTTTCTAAGAAATATAAAAATTAAATTAAAGTTATATAAGTTCTGTAGTATATTTGTAGTGCAATGCTATTTGTTTTGTATTTGTTTAATATTAAATCTTTGTGTGAATAGTGCTTGTTTAATATGGTTGAAACGTTGAGAACGTTGAGAACGGAGAGAACGTTGAGAACGTCAAGAACGTCAAGAACGTCAAGAACGTCAAGAACGTCAAGAACGGATTGGCAAACAGATGAAACAGATGAAACAGATTTCATGTTTGAGTGAGGATGTGGCAGGGTGGTGCTAGATATACAAATATCATAGTGAATAGATAGCAAAGTGATATAATTCTAACGGTAAAATTATATAGGAATTAAATGGAAATAGTAGTGGTGATGAGTGAGTTTTAGCTATATGGCAACGGTTGTGGTGAAGAGGCTGCCAATGCCGGCACCTGTGTAGACTACGAGGGTTACAATTATGCCAGCGATTAGGACGCCTGCTTGGATGAAGAGAGTGCTCTTCTTTTTCTCAAGGCCAAGTACCCAAGCGCCAATTGTTCCTGTCCAGGCACCGGTCATTGGGAGAGGAATGGCTACAAAGAGCATGAGGCCAATGAGGCCATATTTTTCTACTTGGGGGCCAACTTTGGCACGGGAGCGAGCTATAGTTTTTTCGAAGAAATTATGGTAGGCATTCCACTTGTCTAAGACTTTGTGTAATGTGCTAAAAAAGAAGTAGCCCAAGAGGGGCGCCATGGCGTTTACTAAAACACTTATAATAAAGCATTGATATAATGGAATGTTATTGAGATATCCGTATGGGATTGCTCCTCTGAGTTCCGATATTGGTAGGATGCTTAAGAGAGCCATTAATAAGTAATGTTTGAACATTATTTTTCCTTTTCAATTGTTATTGCATCAGCGGGACACATTTCATGGCAACAATAGCAACGGATGCATTTGGAGTAATCTGCAACTATATGTTTGGAGTACTTACTAATGCCTGGATTTTCCATTGGTTCCATGGTTAACGCCTTTGCTGGACAAATGTTAACACATCTAGCACAACGGATACAAGAAGAGTCAGAAAATAGTGGTTTAGGCTCTTTTCTTTGTGCTTGTTTTTGAGCTGAACGGGTCAAAAATGGGATAATTAGGCTCTTTACAAAGTGAGTTTTTTCACAGATAGGAATCCTTACAAAGTTAGAAACCACAACTTTCTCTGCTTTTAACAGGGGATAATTGATCTCAGAAGGCAAAATATGACGCCTAGAGGCTTCTTGGATGATTGGTAGATCTTTTGGGTTATACCCCATGATAATGCCTTGAGCATAGTCCATGGCAATACAGTTGGTGGATGCCATGACAAGGCCAATTGGTCTTGGAGTTCCGTTGGCTGGTCCTGCACCTTCCATGCCGATAATTGCATCCATCAATGCAAAAGAAGGTTTAATTGTTTCATGAATTCCAACAATGAGATGCGCAAAGCTTTCTCTGTTGGGACATTTTATGTGACACGTGCTTTTGTGAAGTCCGGGAATGGTCCCAAAGAGATTTTTAACAGCACCTGTTGTATACATGAGCTGGTGAGTCTTAAATTTTGCAAGAGAAAAGACCATATCTACTTTATCTATGATGCTGGCCATATAAAGCTTGCGTGTTGTACCTTGAATGTGTTTTATGACCGGATTTTGGGTAAAATCCACCCATTTAACATTTTCTTCCTCACATATGGAATGTATCCCACAGGCTTTTCCTTCAAAATTTGGACTTTGTAAGCCTGGAGAGTCTCCAACATAGATTTCAGAGGCTCCTTGGTCTTTTAAAAGTCTAATAACTGCGCGAACAAACTCGGGATTTGTTGTGATGCAATCTTCTGGTTTTGCATCTGAAAGAATATTTGGTTTTAATAAGATGCTCTTGCCTGCAACATTTGGCATTTGAGCTTCTTTTGAGGCTAAAGAAATAGCCGAATATAGTTCATTAAGGTTATAACTTTCACATTTAGTTATAGCCACATTTACAGCTTTCATGTGTTTTTTCCTATTTTTTTTAATAAACAAAAGTAAAGAGGCCCACAAGAAGAATAAGAATCTGGAAGAATTATTCTTCCATGTGGGCATTTTTCACTTGCCTTAGCAATTTCTGGAGTAACTTTTTCTATTGAGATTTCTTCAAAGAGTCCGGTGCGTTTTTTTGATAATTTTTCAATTACAAGTTCATTTTCAATTGGATTTATGGAACATGTGCTATAAAGGATATAGCCACCATCAACTGTGGCGTCTAGAGCAGCTACCAACATTGCAAATTGTTGAATTGCTAGACGTTTTGGTCGGGATGGGCTCCAAATAGAAAGAGCTGATGGATCAGTTAAAACGTGGCGCTCAGAAGAACATGGGGCATCAAGAAGTATACAGTTATAAACATCCTTTTCATATAAAGACCATGTTGTACCGTCATGGCCTGTAATGGTGATGTTTTGTCTCAAAGTTTCAGGTAAACAAGAATTGATTACCTTTGCAAGTCTAGTTCTTCTTTGTGCTGAGCGGTCATTGGATATGAGTTTTCCTGTCCCATTTAGCTTCATTGCAAGTACCAAAGTCTTGCCTCCGGGGGCTGCACACATATCTAAGACCTTATTGTTTTCCTTAATAGGAAGGATAGATGCTGCCATGATGGAGGCTTTGTCCATGTAATATGGGGAGACTAAAGGAAAGTTTAATATTTCACCCAATGAGACTGGGTTGCTTTCACGTAGCATTGCCTCCTTGAGTGAAGGCCAACGAGTGCCATAAATCTCGCTGTAATATGAGTCAAATTTTTCACTACCTGAGAGATTTTTTTTAGACTTGTCCTTTTTAGACATTAAAATGCGTCTCCTATGACTTTAACTAAAGCTTGGGTTCCACATTTTCCATAGCCTTTTGCGCATAGTTCTTCATACATTGATTCTACTAATTCAAGGCCTTTGAGTTTTAGTCCCATACGATGGCTCTCTTCAATGGCAATTTTCATATCCTTTACAAAATGCTCTACTATGAAGCCAGGAGCGTAGTCTCCTTTTATGATTCTTGGTGCATAACTGTCTAGAGAGAAACATCCGGCTGCACCTTTAGAGATGGTTGCAACCATTGTCTCTAAATCAAGTCCTGCTGCTTTGGAGTAGGCAAGGGCTTCACAAAGACCTACCATGGTTCCTGCAATTTGGATTTGGTTCGCCATTTTTGTATGTTGTCCAGCACCAGCTTTCCCTTCAAGAACAATTGATTTCCCCATGAGTTTAAACAGTGGCTCAACTTTTGCTAGTGTTGAAGCATCTCCACCAACCATAATGGAAAGGGTTGCGTTTTTTGCTCCGGTGTCTCCTCCTGAAACTGGTGCATCTAGTGCTTCACAGCCTATTGTCTTTGCTTTTTCATAGATTTTGACAGCTAAAGATGGTTTTGTGGTTGTCATGTCTATTAATATCGGTTTTGAGGAAGAGGAGGTGGCGCTTTCAAGGCCTGCGAAAATGCCATCTTCTCCAAAATAGACCTCTTCAATATCGGTTGGAAAACCTACCATGGTAAAGAGTACGTCGCAATTTTGGGCCACCAATGCGGGGCTTTCAAGATAAGTTGCACCTAGGGCTACAAGGGGAAGGGTCTTAGATTTTGTGCGATTGTAGACTACTGCGTGGTTGCCTCCTTCTATGAGGTGTTTGCACATGCTTGCACCCATGATTCCTGTTCCTATCCATCCAATATTCATATTTCCTCCAAAAACTTTTCAGATAACTTTTTTTGAAGTATAATCCTTATTTGTGAACGAAAACAACCAGACTTTTGAAAGTCTCCCAGAAGAGGAGATTGTTGACATTGCCGATTTCTTCAAGGTTTTTGGTGAGCCCACGCGCTTGAAGATTCTCTATATGCTTGAAATGGGTGAGGCGAGCGTGAATACTATATCCAATGCGCTTGGAATCTCGCAGTCTGTTACAAGTCAGCACTTAAAACTGCTCAGAGTTGCACGTCTTGTTCGTTGGCGTAAAGATGGCAAAAACGTGATTTATTCTCTTAATGATGACCATATTGCTCGTATTTTGTCGCTTGGTACGGAGCATTATGAGGAAACAATTTCGCCAGAAGCTTGATTTTTGTTGTAATTTTTCCTTACTTGGATTGTTTAGCAGTTGATTTGGAATGTAGATGAAACGTGGTAGCCTCTTCACATTAGCTTTATTATTGCTCAGTGCTTTTTGTCTAACTTCTTGCATGTCAACGGTTACTCTTATAGATAGGTTTAGCTTGGAAACTCCTGAGGTGCAAGAAAATACCACCAAAATCCTCACTGGAAGCATTAACTATGGGGCGGGCTTTTACTTTCCAAGCTCTAACGACATTCTTGATATCTCTCTTCTTAAGACCGATGGTACTACTGGTACCATTCAGGAAATTTCACACCAAAGGATTAGGAATATTCAAAGATTTCCGTTGCAGTTTTCTGTGAGATATGACAAAAGCGATATAAGCGAAGGCGACTCTTGCAGTCTTTTGGTTTCTCTTAGTGTCAATGGTACTGTTAGTGCCCAAGGAATGGTTCATCTTGAGTATAATAATGGTAGTTTTAGTGAATCATCAGTAACTCTTTCAGCTGTTTCAACTGAGGCCTCCGGACTTTGACGTTATGACACAAAAGTGTTTATAATGCAATTTATGAAAAAAAGACTTATTACTAGCGCTTTGCCATATGTAAACAATATTCCACACCTTGGGAATTTGACTCAAGTTCTCTCTGCAGACGTGTTTGCTCGTTTTTGTAGATCTAGGGGATATGAGACTTTGTATGTGTGTGGTACTGATGAATACGGAACTGCAACTGAAACAAGAGCAGCTAAAGAAGGAGTTTCTCCTAGAGAACTTTGTGACCATTATCATGCAATTCATGAAGAAATATATAAATGGTTCAACATTGGGTTTGATTATTTTGGTAGAACTTCTACCCCAAAACAGACCCAGATTGTTCAAAGCATTTTCAAGGCTGTAGATGAGGCCGGTTATATTACGGAAAAAGAAACTGAGCAGTTATATTGTCCTCAATGCAGAAGATTCTTGGCTGACAGGTTTGTTGAGGGTACTTGTCCACATTGCGGTTCTACAGATGCTCGTGGAGATCAGTGTGATGCATGTCAAACTCTCTTGGAGCCTACTGAACTTATAAACCCACGTTGTGGTGTTTGTGGCTCAACTCCTGTTATTAAAAAGACTAAGCATCTTTATTTGGATCTTCCAAAAGTTCTTCCTTTACTTGAGAACTGGCTCAAAGATGCTGCGGTTGATGGCTTTTGGGCTAAAAATGCTGTTCAAGTTACCAAGAGCTGGATTAGAGATGGTCTTAAAGAGCGTTGTATAACTCGTGACCTTAAGTGGGGCATTCCTGTTCCAAAAGAGGGTTATGAGGATAAGGTTTTCTATGTTTGGTTTGATGCTCCTATTGGTTATATTTCTATTTCTGCTAACTACACAGACAATTGGAGAGATTGGTGGCATAAACCTGAGGATGTAGAGCTTTTTCAGTTTATTGGTAAGGATAATATTCCTTTCCATACTGTCATTTTCCCATCTACACTTTTGGCAACTGGGGAGAAGTGGACAATGCTCCATCATATGAGTTCTACTGAATATTTAAATTATGAGGGTGGTAAGTTCTCTAAGAGTAAGGGAATTGGCATTTTTGGAAATGATGTTCAAGAAACTGGTATTCCAGCTGATGTCTGGCGTTTTTATATGTTCTACAACAGACCTGAGAATGCTGATTTTACTTTTACTTGGAAGGATTTCCAGGAAAAGGTTAATGGTGAGTTAATTGGTAATTTGTCTAACCTTGTAAATAGAACTCTTACTTTTGTTAAGCGTTTCTTTGACGGAAATCTTGGCAATGGGGCTCTTGATGAGGCCCTTTTGGCTCAGATTAAAGAAAAAGAGTCTTTAATTACTGATCTTTTGGAGCATGCTGAAGAGCGTGATGCTTTTAGGGAGATTTTTGCTCTTTCTAGTATTGGAAATAAGGCTTTCCAAGATAGTGAACCATGGAAGCTTAGAAGCAGTGACCCTGAGAGGGCTAAGGCTATTTTGAGAACCTTGGTTGGGCTTATTAGAGACTTGGGTGTAATGATTCAACCATATATGCCTACTGCTAGTGAGACTCTTCTTGGTTTCTTGGACTGTAAGGGTGATAACTGGTCTTGTTTGGCTGATTATTCCAAAAATATTACCGTTGGTGATATTGGTCTTTTGTTTACTAAACTTGAAGATGCTAGAATTGAAGAGCTGAAAATCCGTTACAGTGGAAGTCAGCAGGAAAGAGAGGAAAAAAAGATGGAAGGAAATAGCAAAGAAGCTAAGAAAGAGGCGGCAAAGGCTGCTTTACAGGCTGCTAAAGCTGCTGAAGAGAGTAAGTCTGTTGCTGAAAAGTTTGCTGATAAAGTTAAACTTACTGTTAGTAAGATTGTGAAGATTGAGCGTCATCCTAATGGTGATATTCTTTACATTCTTGGTCTTGATACTGGGGAAGAGGAGGAAAGAACTATTGTTTCTTCTATTGTTCCTTATTATAAGGAAGAGGAACTTCTTGGCCATAATATTGTTCTTGTGAACAACCTTAAACCTGCTAACTTTAGGGGTGTTAAGAGTCGTGGAATGCTTCTTGCGGCTTCTGACCCAAAGGCTGAAGAGCATACTACTTGTGAGGTTCTTTTTGCTGATGACATTCCGGCTGGTACAAATCTTGTTCCTGAGGGTTTTGCTAATCCTGCTGAGATGTGCTATGTGAAGCCGGATCATTTCTTTGATATGCCTCTTTACACTGAAGATGGTACTCTCAAGGTTGATGGGCATGCTTTGGTGTCCCCAGAGGGAAAGACTGTTTCTGCTAAAAAATATCTTAATGGTAACGTAGGCTGAAAATATCGGTATTAAGTGTAATTTTTGAGACGTTCATTTGTTTGTGTGTTGTTAGGATGCATGGATAAATGAACGTTCTTGTTGTTGGTTTTGGATTGATTGGTGGTGGGATTGACGCTGCCTCGTATTATGTTTCGCATGGCCATAGCGTGAGGGTTACAGATGTGCGAAATGAGGATGCGTTGTATGAATCAATTGAAGACCTAAAAAAGGAAGGCGTTGAGTTTAGTTGTGAGGTTCCGTTTGATGAAGACGTTCAGTGGGCGGACCTTATTGTGAAGACTCATTATATGGGTGAAGATGACTACGCGTATCCCAAGACCAAGGCTGTAGTCAATGATATTTCTGTGCTTCTGACTAGTGAGCTTGTAAAAGATTCTAAGTTTATTTTTGTTGCAGGCTCAAAAAACAAAACCTTAACGGCCAGTGCTATGTGTCATGCGCTAAATGATTTTGGGCATGTTACACATATGTGTGGCAATATGGGCATTTCTGGGTTTTGTGAAATTGAGAGGCTGGAGAAAGGAGAAATCCCTGAGTTTATCATTGTTGAACTTTCTGTTTGGCAAATTAGGGAAACGTTAGATATCTTGGATTGGGATTTTCCTTGTTCTGAGTTTACTGTTTATACTGGAACTGCAGATCAAAATTCTGATTTGTTTGAGTCTATTGCAATGATTTCCAATGCCGTTATTTGCCCTAAGACTCAAAGGAAGCTTTTTAGCGAACTTTTTTCTAAGCTTCCAGATAAGAAGTATGGAAAAGTTTTTTCTGCTGAAGCAAATTCTATCAAGATGTCTAAATCTCTTGACTCCAATATGCAATGGGCTTTTGCTACGTTAAAGCTCATGGGTTTTGAGGTTCCTAGACTTAATAATTGTTTTAAGGCTTTTAGGGGTATTCCAAATAGGGGAGAGCTGGTGTGTAGGACAGATTCCTGTTTGTTTATCAATGATAGTTCTTCCTTTTTGCCTGAATCTGTAAGTCTTGCTGTTGCAAATTATTCTAGTATGCCTGTTCATTTGATTTGTGGCGGTTATGGCAAGAGCATGGATCCTTCTGGAATGAAAGCTGCTCTGCAGTGTGTTGCTTCTATTCATCTTTTGAATGGTTCTTTTACTGACGATAAATTGATTCCGTTTTTAAAAGAGAATAGTTTGGCTTTTTATGGGCCTTTTTCTTCAATGAACGAGGCTGTGATGTCTGCTATGTCTTGTTTGGGCACGGATTCTCATGTTATGCAGGTTGTTCTACTGTCTCCTGGAGTTCCGGCTCTTTATTTCTACAAAAATGAGTTCTATAGGGGTGATTGCTTTAGAGCTGCAATTGAAGAGACTGTTGGGGTTTGAATAAAAAAAATCCAGCACTGGGCTGGATTTTTGTGTTAAAGTTGCTTGCTAGGCTAGTCGTTATCACCTATTGCATTAAGACCTTTGGCGTTTTCAACTTTGTGAGCTTTGATATTTTTAACAAAAATTGTGAAGACCAATAAGCTTAAGCATGTAAGTGTTGCCGCATATTTTGGAAGGATACTCCATGCTCCATGTGCTTTGAGAATAAATCCAAGAAGGACTGGAGTAACGGTTTGTGCACTCATGCTTGCTGCGTAGTAGTAACCTGTGAATTTTCCAATATTCTTAGATGAGCAAAGTTCAACTACCATTGGGAAGGAGCAATTGTGAACAAGAGCCATTCCATAACCTTTAATGATCCATACTACTAACAAGAGAGAAGGGAATACATTGTAAACTGTGCCTGTACTGTCTGTATAAGTTGTAGCACTCTTTTTAACAAAGCACATGATAATAAGTCCAATGAAAGTTAGCATAAGTCCTATGGAAATAGTCCATTTTCTACCAATCTTGTCTGCAATATAACCAGCTGTTGCAAAGCCTACAACGGAAGCAGCTCCGCCAAAGATTATAAGGCTTGAGGTTTTGCTTGAGGCTGAATCTAGAGCATAGATAACAAAGTTGTTAAGGTAAGTTCCAAGGGCATTATCTGACATGAACCATAAGAATTCTGCAGCAAGAATTGAAAGTAGCATTATTTTGTTGGCTTTTGACATTGGTTTGTCATCATCAACTGGGTCAGCAATAGCTGCAAGACGTTCGCCTTCTTCCATTTCATCTTTTAGTTCTACTGCAAGCTTATTTTCTTTAACTGTAAAGAATAGTACTAAGGCAGAAATGACCATGAGAATTGAAGCAATTATGAATGGAAGTTCAATTACTAGAAGACTTTTCTCGCCCTTAATGTAGTTTGAAAGGACAAATACCATTCCAAGAACTGTTGCAAAGGCTCCACCAAGGTAGCCCATAATATTAATGATTCCGTTGGCTTTTGCTCTGAGTGGTTTTGGTGTAATATCTGGCATAAGTGCAACGGCTGGGTTGCGGTACATCATCATAAAAATAAGAACTATTGCCATTGTTGTAACCATGCCACCAATCTTATTTAAGTGGAAGAAAAGTGGGATAAAAGGGAAGGCAATTGCAGAAACAAAGGTTCCAATTAGGATGAAAGGCATTCTTTTTCCAATTGGAGTCTTGGTTTTATCCGATAATGTTCCAAAGATTGGGAGCAATATTAAGGCTGCAAGGTTATCACAAGCCATAATAATTCCAACTATCCACTGAATTTCTAATTCAGATTCTACGCCCATTTTTGTTTTGATAATCTCTGTGAGTAGGGTTGGGCACCATGAATCATAAACTTGCCAGAGCAATAAAATACCAAAAAAAGCAAATCCAATAAGGAAGGTTCTTTTGCGATTGAGTTTTAACATTCTCAAAGCCTCCTAAAAAAACATCATATAATATCTGCGCTTAATCCTCAATTAGATTTTGCGTTGAAAAAAGGGCGATGTTTGAGTAGAATTGGGGCATGATTCGTTTCTATAAGCCAACATTAAAGCGCAAAGATATGGATAGCGTCCTCCAGACAATGGTGGATGAGAAGATAGGGCCAGGCGAGAAAGTTTTGTCTTTCATGCAGGCTTATTCTGAGACTGTCAATGCCATTTCTTCTTCTTCGTATAGGACTTATCCCGATTGCCTTGCGTCTTCTCTTCTTATGGCGGGCGCAGGTACTGGGGTTAAAGTTGCTGTTTCTCCTCTTTCTCCACAAATTTATAAGGCAGTTATTGAGGATCTTGGTGCTGAAATTGTTTACGTTGATATTGATAAAGAAAACGGTTGTCCAAGGGAGGATTTGGTAGCCTCTTGTGGGGCCAGTATTCTTCTGCTTTATGAAAACTATGGCACAATACCAATGAAATACAATGAAAAAACCACTTATGCTGAACTTTTAGACTATGGTTCTGTAAAAGTCATTGAGGATATTAGTGAAAGTATTGGGGGCCATTTAAAGGATGAAGGCTATGCCGGGGCTGTTGGGCAACTGGTGGTTTGTGCCTTTGAAGAAGATTCTGTTGTTTCTTCTGGTGGCGGTTGTGCTGTTGGTGCTAAAAGCGAATTGGTTTCTGCTCTTAGAGGTAGGAGGCCATCAAAGTATATCAAAATGCCAGATTTAAACGCGGCTTTGGGGCTTGTACAACTTTCTAATCTTGAGGCTAATAGTGCAAAGAGAAGGGAGATTGTCAAACTGTATCAGCAAGCTCTCAGCAAGACGAGACATAAGCAGTTTGGACTTTCTTTGATTGATTTTGAGTCCAATTGCAGTGGGTTTGCTGTTCTTTTAGATTCTAAGCCAGATGAAGCTATTAAGTTTGGTGCAAAGCATGATGTTCCAATTAAAATGGCTTTTGATGATTGTTTGATTAAAACTTATGATGGAGATCCTTTTGAAGCTTTCCCTGTTGCTGCTTCATATTACTACAGGGCTGTTGCTTTTCCGGTTTATCCGTTTTTAAAGGGTACCGAGGTTGATTTGATTTCTAAAATTATTTCCCACTTACCTTAATGGTAAAAGGTTTGAGCTATGGTAGTTAAGAATATTGTAATTTGTGTAAATTCTACGAAACCTGGAGCAGAGGCGCTATCCAATGATATGCGTAAGTATTTTTCTAGCAAGAATATCTCTACCAATTTTGTTATGCTTTCTTCAACTACGGAGGATGGTGCAATCAATATCCCTCAGGCGGACTTGGCTATTTCTCTTGGAGGAGATGGCACTGTTTTGACCTGTGCGGCTGCTCTTGCACAGCGTAAGGTTCCTATCATGGCGGTTAATCTTGGAACTTTTGGGTATATTACTAATACCTCTGCAAGTGAGTATAAGGAAGTTTTTGAAGATTTTGTTCAAGATAGATGTCCAGCTGTTGAGCGTATGATGCTTGAAACTAAAGTGGAAAGGAATGGCAAGGTTGTCTTTGAAGCTATTGCTTTAAATGATATGACCATTGGTGCTTGTTCTATGTCAAAGTTGGTTCATCTTTCGTTGAGCATTAATGGGGTAAAGGCTGCCGATTTAAAGGGTGATGGTCTTATTTTTGCTACTCCTATGGGCTCTACTGCATATAGTTTGGCTGCTGGAGGTCCAATTTTGGATGCCTCTTTGCGTGCTATTATTGTGAATCCTATTTGTCCTTTTTCTATGAGCGTTAGACCGTTGGTTGTGCGAGATAAATGGGAATTAAGGGTGGATGTACCAGCACAAAGGACAAGTATTGCAATTTCTGCGGATGGCCATGGTCTTTTTGAGTTACAAGAAGGGGATGTTGTGACGGTGCAAAAGAGTGCGTGTAGTGCCCTCTTTTTGGTGAATGATAGACGTAATTCTATTGAAGTGCTACGGGATAAGCTGGGCTGGGCTGGAGGCTTTAATGCTTGAGCATCTTGAAATTAAGAATTATGCCTTAATTGAGAATCTCAGTGTGGATTTTTCTAGTGGTTTTAATGTTATCACGGGTGAAACTGGTGCTGGAAAATCAATTATTCTTGGTGCTCTTGGTCTTCTTATGGGAGAGAAGGCTGATACTACTGCTATTCGTAGTGGGGCAGATGAGATTGTCATAAATGCTGTGCTTTCTATTCCAAAAGGCCATGAAATTCTGCCTTGGCTTCTTGAAAAGGGTGTGGAGCCTGAAGATGGAGCTCTTTACATTAAACGTACGGTTAAAGCTTCTGGACGCTCGTTGATTTATGTTCAGGGTCAGCTTTTTATGCGTCAAGATTTGTGTCATTTAGCTGACAGCCTTATTGATATGCACGGGCAAAGTGAGCATCAGAGTTTGCTTCATTCAGATAAGCAACGTAAGATTTTGGATTGTTATGCTAATAATGAGGATTTGCTTGAAGATTGTTCTTTATCTTATAAGACTTTAACTCATTTAATAACTGAAAAGGATTCCCTTGTTTCCCAGCTTCAAGAGGCTCGTAGGCAAGAGGATTATTTATCTTTTGCATTAGAAGAGATTGAGAATGCTAAGGTTATTGCTTCTGAAGATGAGGATTTGTCGGAGAAAATAAAGGTTCTTAGTCAATTTGAATCTATCTATGAAAATGTGACTTTATGTACTGACAAGCTTAAGGAGTCTAGGTCCCTTTTGTATGATGCTTCTGCTTTTTGTAGTAAGGCAGCAAAAAGTGATGCTTCTTTGGCCGATTTTACTGCTAGGATTGAGAGCTCTAGAATTGAGATTGAGGATATTTCTCAAGCTCTTAGGGATTATTTGAGCTCTGTGGAATATTCGCAGGATTCTATTAATAAAATGCAGGATAGGCTTGCTTTATTGCAAAAACTCAAGAGAAAGTATGGGCCTACTTTGGACGATGTTATTGCTTTTGGGCAAAAGGCGAGGGCTTCTTTGGAACTTTCTCAGAACTTTGAAGATAGGCTTTTGGATTGTGATAAGGCTATTGTGGCTCAGCAGTCTAAATTCTCTGAACTTTGTTCTTCTTTGTCTTCTTCTCGTAAGAGGGCTGCTAAGGAGCTTGAAAAGGGTATTTGTGATGTTTTAAGGCTTTTGGGTATGCCTAATGCTGAGTTTTCTATTGAAGTTATGCCTTTGGAGAGGGCTAATTCGTTTGGTTCTGATTCTGTGTGCTTCATGATAAGTGCTAACCCTGGTGAGCCAATGAAGGAGATTAAGGCTATTGCTTCTGGTGGTGAGTTGAGCCGTGTTATGTTGGCTTTAAAAACTGTTTTGGCTTCTCAGGATTCTATTCAGACTCAGGTGTTTGATGAGGTGGATTCTGGTATTGGTGGTTCTGTTGCTTTGAGTTTGGCTCAGTGTATTAGCTCTTTGGCGAAGAAGAAGCAAGTGATTGCTATTACTCACCTTGCTAGTATTGCTAGTTGTGCTGACACGCAAATGGTTGTGTCTAAAGAAGTTGATGGCGGTAGGACTTATACTCATCTTAAGGTTGTTTCTGGTGAGGATAGGGTTCATGAAATTGCTAGAATGTTAAGTGGTGATGAATCTGCTGTTTCTCTTGAGCATGCTAGAAGGATGCTGATTGATTGACTAAATAAGGATGTTTCTCTAAAATTTTCACATTGAGAGGAGCTCATATGGTTCTTGTAGATATTGACACTTTGTCAGAGGCTGAACTTAGAGATATTGCGCAGCGTTTGGATGTGGAAGATTGGGATAGTCTTTCAAGAGAAGATCTTATTGAGGCCATTGAGGATAATTATGATGATGAAGATGTTCCAGAAAGGATTTCTGGTGTTTCTTCTGGTGGTCATAAATACGTAAAGGTTCTGTCTAAGATGGAGCATGAGGGTGGTTTTGGGGCTCCTGGTGTGGAAGATCTTCCTGAAACATACAATGAAACTAGTATTTATTTGATGCTCAAAGATGCTAACTGGGCTTACGTTTTTTGGAATATTGCTCCTAATGTTTTGGAAGAGTTAGAGCAGAAGAATGCTGAACTATTGGTTAGGGTTGAGGTTTTTGGTAAGAATAAGGTTCAAGAGAGCTCTTTTGATATCGGGATAAGAAAAGATGATGATGACTGGAATGTGGAACTTCCTTGGATGGGTAAGGAGTATAGGGCTGTTTTGGTGGCCCAATATGATGGAAAGGAAGATTTGCTGGCCCAGAGTAATGTTGTTTGTGTTCAAATGTGCTGGCTTGAGAGGCATATAGAGGTTTTGGAAGATCCGGCTAGGTTTAATGTGCTGTTTTCTTCGTTGGTTACGAAAGAGGGGTGCGTAATTAAAAACAGGCAGGTGAATGATCTTCTTGAGAGACTTAAGAATGCTGGCATGGAGGCATGAAGATGAGAACTGATAGGATTAATTTCGTTTTTAATGCACATTTGCCTTTTGTTAGACATCCTGAATATTCTAAATTTCTTGAAGAGGATTGGCTTTATGAGGCTATAAATGAGTCTTATATTCCTCTTTTGCGTATGATGATGCGTCTTAGGGAAGCTAATATTCCTTTTAGGCTTACGTTTTCTCTTTCGCCAACTTTGTGTGAAATGCTTTCAGACAAGCTTTTGCGTGAGCGTTTTGAGCTGTATATGAATGAGCATATTGAGTTGGGCTATAAGGAATTAGAGCGGCTTGCTAATGAGCCTGAGTTTAAGGTTCTGGCTCAAGATTATGTTAATGAGCTTAATGCTAATTTGCTGTTTTATGAGAAGTATGAAAAGGATCTTTTAAAAGCTTTTAATGATCTTTCAAATAGTGGGCATTTGGAGTTGATTACTACTACTGCAACTCATGCTTTCCTTCCTGCTTTTAAGGATTATCCTATTGTTTCTAATGTTCAGATTGAAACTGGTGTGATGAACCATCTCAGGACGTTTGATAAAATGACTGAGGGTTTTTGGCTTCCGGAATGTGGCTACTACCCGGGTCTTGAATATTTGCTTGCAAGACAAAATATTAAGTGGACTACATTGGGCGCTCAAGCTTTTGTTCTTTCTCAAGATGAGCCAAAGCAGGGGTGTTTTGCTCCTATTAAGTGTCCTAATGGGCTGTACTGTTTTGCTAGAGATTATCACTTGACTAGTTTGATTTGGTCTTCTTCCGAGGGGTATCCATGTGATCCCGATTATAGAGAGTTCTATAGAGATATTGGTTACGATTTACCTTTGGATTATATTGGTCCTTATATTCATGAGCCTAATGTGAGGGTTTTTACTGGTTTTAAGTACTGGGCTATAACTGGAAATGGTTCTGATAAGGTTGTTTATAATTCTGCAAAGGCTAGTGCTAAGGTTGCTTTACATGCGGGTAACTTCCTTTATCAGGTTAAGAGTTTGGGTGATTTGGTAGAAGGCTCTCTTAAAAATGATCCTGTTTATACTGTTAGTTTTGATGCTGAGTTATTTGGTCACTGGTGGTATGAGGGAATTCAGTGGCTTGAACAGGTTATTCGAAAGGTTGCTCTTGAGGATGGTATGCGTTTGACCACTCCTAGTGAGATTGTGGCTTTGAATGAAGATGTTGATACTCTACGGCCTGCTTATTCTACTTGGGGTGATGGTGGTTATTCTCAAGTTTGGGTTGATAGCAGTTCTAATGCAAAATTCTATAGGCATGTTTTCAAGGCTTTAGAGCACATGACTGAACTTGCTGACCGCTTTGCTGGTCAAAAATCGCTTAAACAGAGGTTCTTGACTCAAGCTGCTAGAGAGACTTTACTTGCTATGGCTAGCGATTGGACTTTTATCATTCATAATCATACTAGTGAGGAATATGCTAAGAAGCGTCTTGAGGGGCATCTTCAGAATGTGAACTTGGTTTATGAAAATATGTGCAGAAATGCTGTTAATACTGAGTGGTTAGTTAATGCGGAAAAGAGAGATAATCTCTTTAGTTGGCTTGACTATAACATTTTTAGCTCAAAGCATTTAAACGAAGATAGTCCAATTTTTACAACTGATTTTTCTAAGTAGGCTAGGTTGGCTAGGT
>CAVJIN010000012.1:2223-37934 GCA_963649615.1 bacterium | reverse complement strand
TTGAAAAAATCCAACACTCTCCAGAGCTTCTTTCTCATTGAGAATTTGCGTTTTTGCAAAATGATGGTATAGTTCTATCATGAGTAACGAAATTTCAATTAAGATAGATGAAAAAAATTATATAGTTCCAGCATATACCTCAGTTGAGAGTGTTTTTGTAAAAGCTGGGTTGTTAGAGCAAGGTTATAGTGAAAAATCCATTAATTATCTTGATAATCCAATTATTGGTGCTTTTGTTAATGGTCAGCTTTGTTCTATTAGTAGTCATATTCAAATGTCTTGTGAAGTTAAGCCAATAAGGGCTTTTGAGAGTTTTGGAAGACGCATTTATAGACATAGTATATGTTTTTTGTTGTGCTATGCGACAAAATTGGTTTTTCCCAAAAGACATTTGGTTATTGGACATGCATTGGGAGATGGCTTTTATTTTAGCTTTGATGACGAGTACAAAACCACAGAAACTCAGATTAAATCTTTGGCTAATAAAATGCATCAACTGGTTGCATCTAATCTGCAAATCAAAAACAGAAATCTTTCAAATCAAGAGGCTATCAAGTATTTCAAAGAAGAAGGCTATGATGCTACCGCATTGCTTTTGGAGTCTCAAAATAATCCATTTGTTGAGGTCTACGAGATATCCAACAAGAAGCAAAAGTATTGCAATATTGCATATGAGCCAATAGCTCCTAATACATCGGTCTTAAGTGTGTGGGAGCTGACTAAATATGGCAATTCCGGGATGTGGTTGCGTTATCCTGTTGCAAATAACGTGAAAAGCGTGGTGGAAGCTCGTGATAACTCTGCCATGTATAAGGTTTACGTGGAGAATAAAAAGTGGGGGAAATATTTAGGTATTAGATGCGTTGGTGAGCTTAATAAGTGTTGTTCGGAAAATGGGCTAGCAGAGTATGTGAGACTGTCTGAGACCCTACAAAGACGTAAGATTGCAGAAATTGCTGATAATGTTGTTGCCGGAAAGAAGAAGGCTGTCTTTGTGGCGGGACCATCGTCGTCTGGAAAGACTACTTTTGCAAAACGTATTTGTGAGCAGTTACGACTTTTAGATCACGAGCCCATAAGGATATCTTTGGATGATTACTATAAGAAACGCTGTGAGGCTCCGCTTGATATAGATGGTAAACCTGATTTGGAAGCTTTGGATGCTTTAAATATTGCATTATTTGACCAAAATATGAAGGACTTGTTTTCTGGAAAAGAAGTGGACCTTCCTAAGTTTAGTTTTCCAAAACAGGAAACTTATTACGAGAACAAACCCATTAAACTTACGGAGAAGACAATTTTTGTAATTGAGGGACTTCATGGCCTAAATCCGCAAATTACTTCAAAAATTGAGTCAAAGTATGCATTTAAGATATATATTTCTGCTTTAACGCAATTGAACATGGATGATTGTAATAGAGTGTCAACCACAGATGATAGAATACTTAGAAGAGTGCTTAGGGACTATAGAACACGTAATTCAAGTGCTGAAGAAACACTTCTTATGTGGCCAAGTGTTGCTCGTGGAGAGCGTATACATATTTTCCCAAATCAAAATAATGCAGATGTGATGTTCAACAGTGCTTTGGATTATGAAATTGGAGTTCTTTCTCCTTTTGTTCAGCCTCTTTTAAAAGAAGTTCCGCCAAGTTCTGGAGAAGCATATACTCAGGCACGGAGATTGCTTTCTTTCCTTGAAAATGTCTATCCAATTCCTTCCCATTTGGTTCCAAGTGATTCTTTGTTAAGAGAGTTTATTGGGGAAAGTGATTACGAATAATATGGTTGATAATATGGTAGATAATATGGTTGAACTTGAAGAAAAACTTAAAATCTTAGACTCTCTAAAGCCCGCGCGAGAATCTTTTTTATCAAAACGGACTGCAAAAGCCTTTGTTCTTAATTTATCTGAAGAAAGCTACTATGATTGGGATATTCCTCAAGACTATCTTGATGCCTACGTATCTGGACCTGCCTTGGCAACAAGGCTTTGGACCTGTTTTGTTGGTCTTAATATTAATTTACCCTCTTCTTATGAAGCGGACAATCCAATAGTCTTTACTTCAAGTGTTTTAACGAATATGCGTGTTCCTGGAGGAGAAACTGTTGGCTGTGCTTTTTTTTCTCCAGTAACAAAATCTTTGGCTGCATTTGCCGTTACCAACACCATTGGAATGCGGCTAGATAGTCTTGGCTATGCTGCATTAGTAATTATGGGAAGACTCAGACGTCCCACCATAGTTGAGATTCAAAAAAGCGGAGTTTCATTTAATACCTCAGAGTCTTTTATTGGTCATACCGTAAGCCAAATGGAAAGTCTTATTGGTTCCAATCCTGCGAGAACCATTTTGTCTATAGGCCCTGCAGGAGAACAGAAAGTTCCATATGCTTGTGTTGTTTGTGAAGGCTCTACAATAGGTAGGGGCGGTTTGGGTACTGTCTTTGGATTTAAAAACATCAAGGCCATAAGCATAACAGGCTTTTCTTCAGAAGCTAAAGGATTAGAAGATAAGGAGAAGGAAGTTGCGATTGAAAAGATAAGAAAAACTTGTGCCGAGAGTTTCCATTGTATTCAAATGCAAAGCAGTGGCTCTGCTTGTCTTATCTCCAATGCAAACCATTATGGTTGGGCTCCGGTAAGTAATTTTAGAAGAAGAACAGACCCTAGGCTTTTTCATTTAAGTGGAGAAGAAGTAACAAGACGATTTGGAAAAGAACACATAGGTTGCGTCAATTGTCCAATCCTTTGCAAGCACCTAAATAATGATGGTTTTGTTTTACCTGACTATCAATCTCTTTTGATGCTTGGATCAAATTTGGAATGTTTTGATGTTAATAAAATAATGGTTAGAGAGGCCTTGTGCCTTGATATGGGGCTTGATCCAATCTCAACTGGTAATGTTTTGGGCTGGGCTTTGCAAGCAAAAGAGGTTGGCCTGTTTACTGCCTTAGAGAAAGACTTTGATTTTACCAAAAATGAATGCGTTTTACCGCTTATTGAAATGATTGCAAAGAGAGTTGGACTAGGCGAGCCCCTAAGCTTTGGAGTTAAGACTCTAGGTTTGGCATATGAAGATAGTTCTTTTGCTTATGAGATTAGGGGACTCGAGTGTGGTCCTTATGACTATAGGGGTGCATTTTCTCAAGCAATAACAGATGTAATGGGACTTGGCATTCACAATCAGTTTGAGATTTCTTCAAATCTTTGTAGTAAAGATCCCGCTCTTTGGGCTGTCTTTAATGAGACTCTTTCAATGGGGCTTTCAAGTTTTGGTATGCTTTCTTCTTTGATTGTACCTATTATGGTAGATAATCAGAAATTTATTAAAATAGCCTCAAAAATTATACCGAGTTCGGCTATAAAAATGCTAAAACCAAAGCTTTTTGCTGAAATTCTCAATTCTTTGTTAAAGGTTCCAGTTTCTGACGAGGATATTCTTAGTCTTGGCAATTTGTGTTGGATTCTTATTTATGAAACAAACAAAGCTTTGGGGTATGACATGTTAAAGGATTCTTTTGAAAATTTACCTCCTCATTTTTCTGTAGATCCAGAGAGTAATGCCAAAACAAATGAGATTGTTCCAATTTTTGATTTAATTCAAAGGTATTGCCTCTTGAGAAAGAAGTGTATTGCTCTCAAATTTTCTAAGTTCAACGCTAAAGCAACCTGAACTTGGAATTAAAACAATACCATAAGAAGGAATACAGTTGCCTCTAGGTAGAGAAGGAGAACCTGGGTTAAAGAGGATTGTGTTCTTTTCTTGCTGTATAAGGCCTACATGGCTATGTCCGTTTATAACTAAATTAAAGTGTTTGTTGCCTGTATTTTCCTCTGCTGGAAATGGATATAAATGCCCATGTGACATATAAATATCAAGTCTTCCGCTATTATTGGAATAGCACAACGTTCTGTAATATGGTGGTTGTGGAACATTAATGTCACAAAAGGCCCAAGGATTATCGCAGTTACCAAGAACGGGTAAAAAAACAAAGTTTCTATAGCGTAGAATTTCCCCAATGAAATAGTTTTCTACATTTAAATCTCCAGCGTAAAGAAAAGCAATGCAATTGGGGTGATTTGCAATTTTTGTAAGTTCTTCAAAAGCGTGTTCGTTGTTGTGAATATCGCTTGCAACGAGCAAATATTTTTGTTTTTGAAAGTCTAGATTTTGTTCTCCCATACTAATGACCCTAGGAAACAAATTATAACACTAAACTGATGTTAAGAAAAGGCAATAAGTTTTGGTTAAAATGTTTTGTAAGTGTATGTTACAGACCAAAATAGCTCTTGTAAGGTTTTTTTTCACATGTTAATATAAACTTTAAATAATTTCCAAAAAGATTCAAGGAAATGGAGGGTGTATGGCAGATAATATTTTTATTTGTTCTGATGGGCATAAATTAGCATATAACCTCTGGTTGCCTTCTCCAAATATAGAAATAAGAGCCTTCTTGCAGATTTTGCATGGAATGGCAGAATATAGCGATAGATACGAGAAATTTGCGCATTATTTGAATAAAAAAGGTATAGCGGTTTTCGCTAATGACCACAGAGGACATGGAGCTACGGCATCAGAAGACGAAATTGGTTGGTTTGCAGAGACTGATGGATGGGATAGGATTGCAGATGATGCTTTTGAGTTAGCAGATTTTATCACTTCTCAATATGGAGCCACCACAACATTTCTCATGGGACACAGCATGGGAAGTTTTCTTGCAAGAACAGTCATGGTTAAGCATCCCGATTTCTATACAGGTGTTATTATCATGGGAACAGGCTGTAGCAAGGGTTTGGTTGGTAAAATAGGTAAAATGGTTGCTAAGCACCAAATAAAGAAAAATGGTTCAAAGGCACCAGGAACAGTCATGAATAACCTGTCTTTTGGTTCTTTTAACAAACCTTTTAGCCCAACTATTACTGATTTTGACTGGCTGTCTAGAGACCAAAAAGAAGTTGAAAAGTACATTAAAGATGAAAAATGTGGATTCTTGTGTACCAATGGTTTTTTCTATGATCTTCTTTCTGGAGTTGAATTTGCTAACAATCGTGAGAACGCTGAATCTTTGCCAAAGGATCTCCCTTTGTTGATTATCAGTGGAGACATGGATCCTGTAGGTGATTTTGGAAAGGGTGTTAAGAAAGTTTACAATCTTTATTCCAATGCTGGCATTGCTGATGTGACTTTAAAACTTATTCCAGATGCAAGGCACGAGTTGTTGAATGAAATCAACAAAAAAGAAATTTACGAAATTCTTTCCAATTGGCTCGAAAAACATCTGCAGTAGATTCTGAGATTCTATGAAAAGGAAAGATTCAATAATAAAAGTTTGGAACATCTTTAAAAGTTGTCTAAGCCGGTTCTCTGATGACAATGTTGTTTTGATTTCCAACGGAATGGTTTATACCTCATTGGTTGCTTTAGTGCCTTGTTTAGCTTTTGTCTATTCGTTTATAAGCTATTTGGGCTTTACTGAGCCTGTAATTAAGATTGTTGAATTGTTCTTAATTGAGACTTTTGGTTCAGATAACGGAACAGTGCTCATAGATTACTTAAATAAGTTTTTAACTAATGCTATGAGTCTGGGAATAATAAGTTTTGTCTCTTTCTTTATAACCTTTTTACTCCTCATAGATACTCTTCATGTTACTTTAAATAAGTTCTTTCACTGTTCAAATAAAAGAAATAAAGCCGTTAGAATTGGGAAATATGCAGTATCAATGATTGTTGGAATGATAGCAATTGCTCTTCTTGTAACGTTTTACACAAGAGTTTTAGCTTCATTTTTGTCCTTTGAGGGTGGTTTCACATCCAGCGAGGCAGAGGATTTATGGCGATTCTTAGTTTCTAAAGTAATGGGCTATTTTACTCTCTTTGGAATTTTGTATTTTTTACCAGATTGTGACGTTTCTGCCAGTGCTGCAGCTTTGGGTGCAGCTTTAGGAGCTTTAATGATATTTACGCTGGAGTTTGTTTTTAAGCTTGTTGTCAAATTCTCTGTTAGTAAATTTGTCATATATGGTTCTCTTGCTGCAGTACTTTTCTTTCTTATGTTTTTATCTTGGGTTTGGAGAATAATTTTTACAACAGCAGTATTTACAAATGTTCTTGATAACAGTAATAAAAAACGAGCAACTGTTGAGGCTCAGTAATGAGAGGGATTGTTAAACTAACCCCAATAATTAAAGATTACCCATGGGGAAATGACTATTTTATAGCAAATTTGCTTGGACAAGAGCATTCAGGACCTAAAGCAGAATTATGGATTGGAGCACATAAATCTGGAAGCTCCATAATGAGCTGTGCAAGTGGCGAATGCGATGGTAATTGTTGCTATGGAAGACCTCTTATTGAATATCTACAAGAGCATTCTAATTTCCTTGGAGATGAAAGTGGGGAATTTCCCTTTCTACTGAAGGTTTTGGCAATAGCAGAGCCCTTAAGTTTACAATGTCATCCCAATGCACAACAAGCAAAGGTTGGTTATGAATCTAAAAATATATCATATCAGGACCCAAATCCCAAAGCAGAGATGCTATATGCATTAACTCCTGTTCTTTTAATGTGTGGTTTTAGAAGTCTTGAAGAGATAAAAGCTAACTTTAAATTAGTTGTACCTAATGTTTGGGAGAAATATTTTTCCAAAGTGGGAAGTATTGCTCAATTTTTCCACATTCTTTATCATCTTTCTGAAGAAGAACAGTCGTATTCAATAAAACAGCTTTCAGAGAATAAAAAAGCCTTAAATTCTGACCAACTCGAGGTTTTTGACATTGTCTATTCTAAATATAAAGATCCTAGTGTGTTTGCTCCTTTGTTTTTAAACGTTGTTCGCTTAAAAGAAGGACAAGCTATTTATCTTAGACCCTGCATTCTTCATTCCTTTGTTTTGGGAAATGGCATTGAACTGACGAATAACTCGGATAACATTCTTAGGGCTGGACTTACACAAAAACATATAGACGTGGAAGAATTTGAGTCCATCATGTGCACAGAGCCATATTTTCCAAAGCCAATGCAAAGTGAAATAACGCAGGAAGGACAACGATTCTCAACGTTAGATGGTTTTGCTTTAACTGTAATTAAGGAAACTATCTCTTTAATTGAAACAAAAGGGCCAAAGCTTTTTCTTTGCACTGAAGGTAGCGTAGCCATTGGTCCTGATTGTGTTCTTGAGAAGGGAGAGTGTTGTATTGCTGGAAACCAAGCAGAGGATTATAAAGTTGATGCCACAAATGGCTGTGCATTCATGGCATCAAAATCTGTGTAAAAGAGTCTCTAAATTTCAATAGTTTTATTTTCATAGGATTCTTTAAGCTTTTGCTCTTTAAGAACCTGAAGATCTGTTACTTTTTGCCGAGAAAGTGGATAAAAGACAAACAGTATAAGGGCCATAAGTCCAAACATTATTGCAGGAATAAGCGTTGCAAGGTCGTACATTTTCTTTAGATTTTCAAGTGTTTGTACGGCACCTTTATTATATTTGTAATTCATGCCAAGAAGGGCACCATTTACACAAATTGCACTTATGACCTGACCTATTTTCCTAAAGAAATTAAAAACAGAATATGCGGTTCCATCATCTCTGCTTCCTGTTGTAACTTCAATGTCATCTGTAGCATCAGTAGCCATAGACCAAAGTTGCATCACCACTGTGGTAAGTCCACATCCACTAATAAAGCACATTACAAGGAATATCCACATTAGAATTGATGGTTCAACTCCACGAAGGAAAAAGAGAACAATATTTGCAAGAGCTGCTACTGCAACACCAACAGAGCAGACTTCCTTCTTTCCAATTTTACGAGCCATCTTTGGGAGGATAAACATCATGATAATCATAGGGGAGTAGGTGCAGGCTTGAGTTGCAAGGTTCATCCAGTTTGCATGGAAGTAATCATCAAAAACATAGGTGTAAAAACTCTGTGTGAACATTTGTCCTGCGAGTAAGAGCATTGCAGTAAGGCTAATTGAGATAAATGCACGGTTTTGAAAAAGAGTTTTAATTGCCTTTACTGTAGCTCCTTTTTCTTTGGGCTGTGGCTTAGTCTTAACTCTTTCTTTATTCAAGACAAAGCAAATAAGGAGCATTATCATTGAGCATATGGACATAATAATTACTCCAATGATTACAGGTTTGTATTGAAGATCAGTTATTGCCTTGCCATTTTCTCCCATTACAATATTTCCT
This sequence comes from bacterium, assembly GCA_963649615.1. Taxonomy (GTDB): domain Bacteria; phylum Spirochaetota; class Spirochaetia; order Sphaerochaetales; family Sphaerochaetaceae; genus UBA9732. The sequence continues at coordinate 29,744 of CAVJIN010000012.1, read as the reverse complement.
GTTTCATCAAGGCGTTTTGCATAAGCAAAGCTTGCAATTAACAAAACTGGAATAGAACCAAGTGCTGCGCCTATGGATCTGAATACAGAAAGTTTGTTTCGCTCTCCTTCATCCGTGGTTACAACTGAAGCAAGAGAGCCGTACGGGATTTGGAGTACAGTGTATGCCATACCAAACAAAATATAGGTTATTGTGGCATAAATACATGTTTGAGTATAATGGCCGTCTTCTCCAAGTCCTGGCCATTTAACAAACATTAATATGGAGATAATTGCTAAAGGTGCTGCAATGTAGAGAAACCACTGTTTATATCTACCATATTTGCTTGGTTTAACGGTGTCACAGATTCTTCCCATCATTGGGTCATTGATTGCATCCCAAATGCGGGCAACAATGAACATTACCATGATAAATAGTGGGCTAAGATGGAAAATATCGGTGTAAAATTTCTGAAGCAATGTAGTTACCAAGCTGAATACAAGACAGCCTGCGGCGTCTACCATTGCATAGCCAAGATAATCCTTACCTTTAAGTCCACTGGTTCGTGCGATGAAACTTTGATCTTGCATTTTAAATCTCCGGATTGTGTTTGAACACGAATATTGTAAGTCTAGAAATTCAGATATGCAACAACGACTTTTGTTATGGAAAAATGTTTTGTAGCTATCTAGAATCAAGTTTTTCTTGACATGTTGTATGTGAGCATGTGAAAATTCATCTTAACGTATATTTATACGAAAGGAGATAGAACATGAAAAAACTTGTTGTCGCAATTTTGCTCGTTTGTGTTGCTTTGACTTCAGTAATTGCACAGTCAATATCTGAAAAAACGGAAGGAATGCAACATATAATCATCTTGAATAACTCTTTTGAGGATCTTGATGCTTCATCCCAGTGCTATAATGCAAAAGAATGGCACAAGAGCTATAACCTTGGAGAAATAATTGATGCGAATTTGTGGTTCACTCCTGCAGATGATACAGATGTTTTAACGGTTGCTTATGCTGATTTTTACACCGATACCTGTAAATTGTCAGTTTTCCGTGGAAAATATGTCAGCTTTGTTAAGGACAATTCAGCCTACGAGTATGATCTCTTTGTGGGTCCAAACCAGAAGGAGTCTTCAGATGTTTGGTATAAGGGCTGGTGTGTTGTTGGTAATGAAGCTCTTGTTTTCATGCCAGAAGAAGGTTTTGAGGATCTTCTTTACGTAGCAGAAGGGGTAGGACTTGTTCCTGCAACTGGTTTTGTTTTTGAATCAGTTACTGGCGAGCAAGTAACTCTTACCGCAGAGCAACTTGCAAGTGCAAAGATTGTTTATGAAGGTAATAGAGTAATCACTCTTGTTTGTGGTGATGTTAAGCTCAAAGATGTCTATAGCGTAACAGTTGAGGGCGTCACAAAGAATTCTAAGGTTGAAGGTGATGGCGTTTATAGAATGGTCATGCTTCTTAACGCAAAGGGTGTTTACGGAGTTGAAGCACCATATTTGCAGAACAGAGCTGGTACTTATTATCCAACTTCAAAGACCGCTTTACATACTTACCCAGGATGTTATTTAGTAGCAGATCTCTTTGCTAAGTTTGATGTAACTCCAAGCGCAAGTGTTAAGGTCATTTCTTATAAAGATGGATATGCAAGAGACGAAGAGTATGAACATTTCACAAAGAAATACATTGCATGGCATGCAACTGGCGAGTACATAACACTTGGACAAGAACAGTCAAAAACAGAAGGTGCTGTGTTTAATGCCGGCTATTACATTCTTGATGAAGATGCTTTTGTTTACATCCCAGAAGCAGGACTTAGTCTCGCTAGTGTTTTTGAGAAAGTTAATATGGCAAATGTCTGTCAGTATAAGCTTACTTATGCAGATGGCTCAGTAGAACGCCTATACAGAGAGGATGTTCTTGCATTAAATCTTACAGTTGATAGTAATTTGGTTTCAATTGAAGTTAACTAATTACTTTAATTGAAGAGGTTTGGCAAAAACCTTTGAAGCCCCTGCATTGAAAATCTTGCACGCCACCATTGGTGGCGTGTTGTCTAATAATAAAAGGATAGAACATGAAAAAAAATCTTTGCAAGTTGACAATGCTTCTTGTTGTACTACTTACATTTATTCTTGTAGGTTGTTCAAAGCAAGAGTCAAAACAAGAGGTAACTCAAGAAGCTGTAAATCCTGTAACAACAGTACAAGAAACAGTAGATCAAACTACAGAAGAAGTAGAAGTAGTAGAAGAAACGAAAGAAGAAACTATTACATATGAATGGGCTAGTGATATCTTTGGCACTGGTGCTGTTGGAACAAATGGTGCCGCAGCTTGTGCAAGTCCAATTGCAGCACAAATTGCCGTTGATATTCTAGAACAAGGTGGAAATGCTGTTGATGCGGCAGTTGCAATGATTTACGCTGTTGGACTTTTAGAACCGGCTGCAACTGGTATTGGTGGTGCAGGTCAAATGAATGTTTATCTTGCAGAAGAAAATAAATACATCACTATTGAGTACTTAACTCAGGCTCCAGGGGCTGCTGTTGCTGAAACTATTGATACTTCAAGTTCAGACAATCCTCCTTCAGTTCAATCTATTGCAATCCCTGGTCAAGTTTATGGAACTCTTACTGCTCTTGAAAATTGGGGCACAATGACAGCAGCTGAGGTTCTTGCTCCAGTTATCAAACTTGCAAGAGAGGGGTTTCCTGTCACAGAAAGATGGAATACAAACATTGAAGGACGTTACGAGAATCTAAGGGCTTATGACTATACACTTGGCCTCTATACAGACGAAGGTTTTTTGTATAGTGTAGGCGATATTATTACAAATAATGATCTTGCAGATACCTATGAACTTATTGCCAATGAAGGAATTAAAGGCTTCTATGACAGTGATTTCACAGATAAAATGGTCCAATATATTCAAAGTCTTGGTGGTATTTTAACTCGTGAAGATTTTGCTCAATATAAGGCTGTTATTCGTGAGCCAATCTCAACAACTTACAGAGGCTATACTGTGTATACCGTCAATGGCCCATCTACTGGTGGAGCAGCACTTCTTGAGGCTCTAAATGTCCTTGAGAATTTTGATCTTGCAAGTTATGGTGCAGACAGTGCAGAAACAATTAATCTCATGGCTGAGGCATTTACTCTTGGCTATAAGGACGGAAATGCTTACATGTCAGATCCAACCTACTACGACTGCCCAGTTGAAACAATTATCTCAAAAGAGTATGCAGCAGAGCGTGCTTCAAAGGTTAATCCTAATTCAAAGGCTAAAATGCAAGGAGCGGGAAGACTTAAGGTCTCTCTTAATGCAACAGGGCAAGAAGTTGTGGCAAGTAATGCAATTGATCAAGGCGGAACAAGCCACATGGTTGTAGCAGATAAATATGGTAATGTAGTGTCTACAACTAATACTAATGGAATTAACTTTGGTAGTGCTGTTGCAGTTCCAGGAACAGGCTTTATTTTTACAGCACACCTTTCAAACCTTAACAATAGTTCTACAGCATCTGTAAATATGCTTATGCCTTATATAAAGGTCTGTTCAACAATTTGTCCTACCATTGTAGCTGATGAAAACGGCAAGCCGGTGCTTGTTCTTGGGTCTCCGGGAAACTGGGCCTTAGTGTCTGCAGCACTTTCAACTATTGTGAACTATGTTGATTTTGGTATGGACATTGCTGAAGCAGTAAATGCTCCACGAATTTGGAAAGATGGAATGACAATTAAGGATCTCTATATTGAGGGCGGCTACAGTGAGCAAACAATCTCAGCTGTAGAGGCAATGGGTTACAATGTCCTTGATTCTAATATGGAATACAGCTCTCATGTTGGAAATGTTGCAGCTATTGAGATAAAAGATGGTATGTTCTATGCAATAGGAGATAATCGCAGACATTACGGAGCTGCAGCATATTGATTTAGAGGAAATAAATATGAGAGAAGAAGTATTTGTTGCCCTCGTGATGTTTGCTGTATCTATTGGGGGTTCTATAGCCACAAAGAACGATAAAAAATGGTCTGTCTTTTTCTTATTTGTTGCTTCTGTTGCAGGAAGTCTTATTGCAGGAATGGGTATAAGATTCAGAGAGATTGTTGAAGGTCCTTTTGGCTTTTTAGATAGTTTACTTTGTGTTTTTTCTGCATCTCTTTTGGTTTTTTGTTTAAACAAAAGTGGCGCATTTGATTTACTTTTTAAGAAAATTGCTGCAGTAAAAAATACAATTCTTAAAGCCTTTTTAGTCCTATTTTTTGTTGCTATTCCTTCTATGCTCACCGGTTTTGCAAGTGCAAGTATTCTTACAACCGGAAAGCTGGTGGGAAATGCAATTGAAGACAAGAAAAAAGCTTCTCTTGTTGTTATTGCCGGATCATTTCTTGGGGTGATTCTTCCTCCAAATTGTATACCTGCAATAATTGCTGCAAATGGGGCTGGAAGTGTACTTCCAACACCTTATGTTGGTTTTTTTCTTCCTTTGCTTCTTATTGCTCTTCCTTCTTTCATTTTCTTTGCAATTTATCAAAGAAAAGTTTTAGCTTCTGTAAGTCCCAAAGGAGAGTTAAAAACAGAAAAGGAAGCATCTTGTTCTTTGATATTCCTTGCTCTTGTTGGAATTGCTGTTTTAATTGATGGCCTTCTTTCTTCTTTTGTTTATATTGGTGGTCTCACCCTTGTCTTCTTTATTGCAACAATTCTCGTAATTGTGGTTTGCAAAGGCTTTGGGAGTTTTAAAACAACTTTGGATGTTCTTTCAGAAGGTGCAATTAAAGCTGTTGTTCCAATTGCAATTGTTTTTGCTCTTGGAAGTTTTATTGAAGTAAGTTCAATGACTGGAGTTCGTGGTCTTTATAGTCTGTGGATTCTTCCATACGATACAAGATATGTAATGTTGGTTCTTATGGCAGTTTCCTTAGTAATTGGATATTTCTTTTCAATCCCAATTCCAGCCTTCTTAATTGCGTATGCAGTGTTCCCAATTGGTTGGCTTGCAAATACTGTTGTAGTTTCTGGCTGTAGTGTTGCGCTTGCTTTAGTTGCTTTAATTACACGTAAGGGCGGTATTACTGAAGAGGTTTATAAGAATATCGGTTTAGAAGGAAAAGTGGAGAGAAGTGATTGGATTAAGAATATGGGACCGGTGGCGCTTTTGGTCTTGGTAGTGGGTGTTGTTATGGTGCTATGTGGCAATAACATGAGTTTTTTGATTTTGTAGGAGTGGAAAATGTTGCAGGTGATTTATTATTTTATAATCTCGGTGTTTGCTCTACTTCTGCTATTTAACATTATCAAAAAAAGGCCATTTGCGGAGTTGGTGTGTATTGCGGTTGTTCTTGTGACGTTTGCACTTAGAGCATTGCATATAAAATAGGGGGCAGTATGAGTTATATTAAAAATATCGGCGTGATTGCAGTTGCCCTATTATTTGCCATAATGGCTAGCATTGATTTTATTGCAATGCAAAAAGATGAACCTATTGCAGATAATCCTAATCTCACGGAGATTAAGATGCTTTCTGATTACTGTGAGGGTCTAAAGGGAACGGATTTAGATACAGAAATTTACGTTTTTGATAGTGGTGTAGAAGGGGGAAGTTTTCTCATTCTTGGGGGAACGCATCCAAATGAGAGTGCAGGACTTCTTTCTGCTATTGCACTTATTGAGAATATTAAAGTTACTCAAGGCAAAGTTTATATCATTCCAAGAACGAATAGGAGTGGTTTTTCCCACACCTCTCCACTTGATGGCATGCAGGATTTCTTCTCAATTACTCTAGCAAATGGAAGTGTAAGAACATTCCGTGTTGGTAATAGATTGACTAACCCTGTGGACCAGTGGCCAGACTACACTTATTACGAGGGTACATCAGGAAGAAAACTGGTTGGAACTGAAAGTGCTGAAATTCGTAACGTTAACAGGTTGTACTATGGAAACGAAAACGGTGTCCTAACTGAGAGGGTTTGTGCAGGAATTTTCAATTTAATTGTAAAAGAGGACATCAATATAACAATGGACATGCACGAAGGCTCTCCGGAATTCCTGTATCTTGATTGCACCATGGTAAATCAAAAGGCCGATAATTCAACGGCTATGGTTATTGCAAGTACTATGGCTTTGAATATGCAACTTGATGACCTTGACATGCGTGCAGAATACTCAGGCGTGACGTCCTACGGACTTTCTCATAGAAGTTTAGGAGACAATACTTCATCAATGATGACTCTCATGGAAACGTACAACCCATCCATGGGCCCTCTTCATGGTAAGATGGATGATGACTTAATTATCAATGGAAATGAGCCAAACTATGTTCAGGCGCACAAAGACGGATACGTGTACTTTGACGTCCCGGAAGACGGTTATCCATTAATTAATAGGGTTGCAAGACATATTGCCTGTATTTCATATCTTGCAGAGGCTTATAGTGAAACTTATTCTTCAAAAGCTATAGCATTTGAAGGTCTTGGTAGCTATAGTGATATAGTAAATGGGGGTCTTGAGAATCTTCTCAAGAGTGTTGAATAGTTAATTGAATAGTTTAAAATTGGAGGTTTATATAATGAAAAAATTATTCATTTCAATTCTAGTTGTTTTTATGGTTTTTGCGTTTGTTTCTTGCAGTAAGGGCTCAAGCTCTTCTTCGTCAAATACATCTGGTACATCTAGTACTTCTGTTGCTACAACTGAAACAGCAACAACAACTCCTTCAACTGGTACTGTTGATGCTGAGTATGACCCTAATAAGACAGTTGATTTTGTCCAGCAGACTTCTGATTCAAATAGAATTGTTACGGTTGGTTCTCTAGACGGACTTACTTTTGAAACACCTGTTTTTATTACTTCTTTTGGACAGAGCACAGATGCTGCAATGCTTGATACAGTCATGAAGAATATCAACAAAGACAAGAGTGTTAATTATGTCTACAATGCTACAGCAACAGCTGATGCTCTTAAGGGTTATAAGACAGTTGTTATTGCTGTTGGTGCAAGTACAAAAGGTCTTGGTGCTGCTGGTATTTCAGAAGCTGAGGAAACTGCTAGAGCTACAGAGATTATTAACTACTTGAAAGCTAATCCAGAAGTTAAGGTTATTTGTTGTCATATTGGTGGTTCTGCTCGTCGTGGAACTCTTTCTGACGTCTATGCGGACATGGTTATGGGAATTTCAAGTTTGATTATTCTTAAAGAAGATGCAAATTTTGACTATAAGTTTACAACATATGCAGAGCAGAACAATATTCCAATTAGCCTTGTTTATGCAACAAAGGATACCATTACAGTCTTTAAGGAAGTTTTTTAATTAATGGACATTGAACTCATTTGCCTAATATCCATGTTGGCAGTTTTTTTACTGTCAAACCTTTTGTTTAAGTTACCAGTTAGTGTTTCCATGATTTTGGGTGCCGTAGTTGGCGCCCTTGTTGGTGGACAGGGAATTCCTCTAAGACATTTGTTTGAAGGGACTTTCACCTATGTTGACACAATGCTAATTATTTCCACCGCCATGTTGTTTATGACGGTGGTTCAGGAATCTGGAGCTCTAGATGCTCTAAATGCTGCAATTGTTACAAGATTTTACAAGGTTCCAGCGTTAATGCTTATTCTTTTGATGTTTGTCATAATGTTCCCTGGAATGATTACTGGTTCTTCAACCGCAGCTGTTCTTAGTGCTGGAGCTCTTGTTGCCCCAATTTTGCTTCTCATTGGAATTCCAAGAGACAAGGCCGGCGCCATCTTAGCAATTGGTGCAATCATGGGTATGGCCGCTCCACCAATTAACATTCCTGCAATGTTAATTGGTGGTGGAGTTGATATGCCTTATATTGGTTTTGATGGTCCGCTCTTTTTGATGACAATCCCATGTGCTGTTTTTTCTGTTCTGTTTTTAGGTCTTAAGTATTGTAAAAATTTGGATATTGAGAAGCTCAAGGAAGGTTTGAATCTTGAAGTTGGAAGGAAATATGGTTTTAAGCTTTATCTTCCAATTATTGTTCTTATTGTTTTGCTTGTGGTCTCAAAAGCCGTACCCTCTTTTCCTCAACTTGGAACATGTCTTATATTCCTTATTTCAGCAATAATTGGACTCTTTACAGGAAAGAAGTTTAATTTCTGGGATAAAGCCCTTGAGGCAATGGATAAAACTATTCCTGTTCTTGCAAAGCTCATGGGTGTTGGAATGTTTATTCAAGTCATGACTCTTGTTGGAGCAAGAGGTTGGATTGTTGTAAGTTGTCTTGGGTTAGGAATGCTTTTTGTTTACATTGCATCCTTTACCATTATGCCTATTTTTGGTGCCGTCAGCTCTTATGGTGCTGCTTCAGTAATTGGCGTTCCGTTTCTTCTTGTCATAATTCAAAATACTTCATGTTGTGATATTGTGATTGCTGCAGTATTGGCTTTCTCGTGTTGTCTTGGAGATTTAATGCCTCCAACAGCTTTAGCTGGAAATTATGCAGCTCAAATTGTTGATTTGAAATATTCAAAGGTTCTCAAAAATTGTGTTGTTCCTTTTTTGGTTTGTATCGCTGTTGCCGTGGCATGTATGCTGAACTCAAATGCTCTTGCATTTTTGACAAACTAGGAGGGCTTTTATGATTAAATACATTTATCTTGCTATTGTAGCGTTCATCCTAGCTTTAATTGCAACCTGTATGTTTAAGAAGAAAGATAATGTTTTCTTTCAATTTGATGCGGCTTTGGTGATGGTTACGCTAATTTTGCGACTTTTACTTATAAAGTGAGGTGAAGATGAAGAGAATTCCTAAAAACATTCTTACTGCAAGTATTTTTTGCCTCCTTGTAATTGCAATAGTTATTTATCTGGCTATTTGCTTTTCCTCACAATGGAAAACAGAGCCCATCTACGCTGGTCCAGGAGTTACTGAGATTAAAATGCTTAGCGATTGGTTTCCTGCTTTAAAAGGAACAAATGGTGATACTGAAGTTTACATTTTGGATAGTGGAGTTGAAGGGTCTAGCATGCTAGTTCTTGGAGGAACACATGCAAATGAACCATCCGGTTTTATCACTGCTGTGACCTTAATTGAGTATTGCCAACCAACACAGGGAACTCTTTACGTTATTCCAAGGGCTAACAACAGTGGTTTTAGTTGTACAGATCCACAGGAAGCTGCTCCTACCAAGTTCTATATTGATACTCAAAATGGCATTAGGTGGTTCCGCTTTGGTAGCCGTGCTACCAATCCAATTGACCAGTGGCCAGATAGCGAAGTCTATATTCATGCATCTTCTGGACAACAGTTATCTGGAAGCGAGACTCGTAATTTAAATCGTGCCTATCCAGGCCGTGAAGATGGTTCTTTCACAGAGAAAGTTGCATATGGTATCACAAAACTAATTCAAACAGAGAACATTGCTATAACGGTAGACCTCCATGAGGCATCTCCTGAGTACACCACAGTAAATGCAATTGTTGCTCACGAGAATGCACTAAGTCTTGTAACTCTTGCTGTTTGGGAAGTGGAAGATGACATGACTATTTCCATTGAGGCTTCACCTACAAACCTTCATGGTCTCACTCATAGAGAATTAGGTGATTTTACCAATACTATTGCCATTCTCATGGAAACGGCAAATGCTTCACAAGGACGCCTACATGGATCTATTGATTCAGATTTAGTTGTTACGGGCAAGGATAAGTTTTACGCACGAGCAGCCCAGTATGGGGCGGTTACAGTGCCATACACGGAAGATGGAATTAGTCTTACAGAGCGCTGTGCAAGACACCTAACTTGTTTAGTTCAATTTGCTCAACAATATGACGGGCAAGACGGATGTCTTTCTCTTGGAGATATGCCATCATACAAAGAAATTATGGCCAACGGTATTGGTTATTATCTGGCAGATCCACAATGAAAAAAAAGCTTCTGCTTTCTATAATCTTAATTCTCTTTTTATGTTTACTTTTTTCTTGCAAAAAGACGTCTGAAGGTGAAGAGAAAGCAGAAGACAAGACAGAAAAGATTGGAATACAAACAGTGACTGTGTGCGGGGTGGAAGTTCAGTGGAACGGATACAGCGCGGTAGAACCAGATAGCTATCTTGATATTCGCAATATGGATTTCTCGGATTTTGGAACTTTCTTTGAAGAACAGTATGAAGTTTCTATTTCTAGCTATAAACTAATGGAAGGCGAGTTGACAGAAACTGAGGTAATTCATATTCATAGTGAAAAAGAAGGGCCCACAATTTATGTGGTTGGTGCGGTTCATGGAGATGAAAAAGCAGCTTGGTACACGGCTATCTTGCTTGAAAAAGCAACAATTTCAAGTGGGGATTTGTATATTTTGGCTCCGGCTAATGCTAATGGAGCAAAAAAAGACTCGCGCTACGTTACAGGAAAACAGGATTTAAATAGATGCTTTCCAGGTGACCCTGAAGGCAATGAAGCTCAACGTTTAGCCTATGCAATCTATACTGATATTTCTGATAAGAATCCTACTTTAGTATTAGATCTTCATGAAGCAATTATTTACAACAGTTCTAGAGATTTTTTGGGAAGTACATACATTTTCACTGATCTTGAGGTATTTGCAGAAAAGGGGGATCTAGATGTTATGTTCTTGGATTTGCTTTTAGCAACAGAGGATGGAACTATTTGTCACAACGCTTTTGGCTTTTCTGGTCCGGGGCCTGATGGAAGTGTAAATGCAACGGTAACAAGAGAATTAAGGATTCCAGTTATTACAGTTGAAACATTCAGGGGCTTTGATATCTTTAGACGTGTGTATGACCAACTGGATACCGTTCAATTCATTCTAAAGTATCTTGGAATGCGATAATTGAGAGGAACGTGAAGGATATGAAAAAAACCACAGAAAAGGCTATAGAAAAGGCTATAGAAAAGGCACAATATTTTCTTAAAAGAGCAAAAGAAACTTCTTCTTTAGAAACAAAGCTCATTCTTTTAAATAATGCCTACAATTGTTTTGATGGCTTAGAACCCTTATATTCCGTTGTTTTTATGAGTAAAGAGGAGTTTCAAGCCATCATTAATGCTTGCGTAAATGATAGTGATTGTGATGTACAAGGTAGACCCTTTCACTATGATCTCAAATCCATTTGCGAAACTATTCAGACTGAAGTGGAGAAAATTTTAATCTGTTGATAGAACTCTTCATAATCATTACAAATTTTTAAGTTGGGCTCTTCTTGAAGAATTTTTGCTGGAGCTCTGAATAAGCAACCAGCATCTGCAGCATGAATCATTGTTAAATCATTATAGCTATCCCCAGCCGCAAATGTTCTGTAATTGATTGATCTAAAGGCTTCAATGGCTTTTCTTTTTCCATCAACTTGGCGTAGTGTAATGCCTGTAATCATGTTGTTGTTATCAACTTTTAGACTATTACAAAGTATTGTAGGCCAACCGAGTTGTTTCATTAATGGACTGGCAAATTCCTTGAAAGTATCAGAAAGTATGACTACTTGAGTGATTTCACGTACCTTATTTAGAAATTCTAAAGCACCTTCCATTGGTTTGATTGTAGAAATGACATCTTGAATGTCTTTAAGAGTAAGATGGTGCTTTCTTAGTATGTTTATCCTATAGTTCATGAGTTTATTGTAATCTGGTTCTTCCCGTGTTGTGATTCTCAACTCTGAAATCCCCGTTTTTTCTGCAAAAGCAATCCAAATTTCAGGAACGAGAGTTCCTTCTAAATCCAAGCAAACAATTTCCATGGTAACCTCTTATCTATCTAAAATTAAATCTCCAAGACTTTAAGCACATAGTCTATAATCTCATCTTTTTCAATTACTCCATCATGAAGAACTGGCTTGCTTTGAAGAGAACTTAGATTTTTTGGCACTGCAATCCCAGTTTTCTCCTTTATGGCCTCAATTTGATTGTATTCGTCACCATCAATAGAAAGTCCAAGAGCTTTTGAAACTGCAGCAGGGAATTTGTAAGGTGATGCAGTAGAAAGCACAACAACTGGAATGTCGTCACTGAACGCTTTTCTATAATCCTTAGCTACCTTCATTCCAACTGCTGTGTGAGGATCGCAAAGATAACCTCTTTCATTATAAGTATTTCTAATTGTATTAATTGTCTCATCTTCAGTGCAACAATACGCCTTAAAAATTTGCTGTATATTTGCTAGAACGGCATCATCAATTTTGAAGTAGCCTTTTTCTTTTAGATCTTTCATCCATGATGAAACTTTGTCTGTATCACAGTTACAAGCCAAGAACAAAAGTCTTTCAAGGTTTGAAGAAACCAAAATATCCATTGAAGGAGAACTTGTTTTGTAAAAAGGTCTCCGCTTGTCATACACACCTGTGTTCAAAAAATCTGTAAGAACCTTGTTTTCGTTAGATGCACAAACAAGATGTCTAATTGGAAGTCCCATTAACTTTGCAAAATAGCCAGCAAGAATATCACCAAAATTTCCAGAAGGTACTACAAAATCAATCAAATTGCCCATGTTTATGCGTTGTCTTAAAACTAAATCTGAATAAGCCTTGAAATAGTACACCACCTGAGGGGCCAAACGTCCAATATTAATTGAATTTGCAGACGATAAACTCTTTTTTGCCTTTTTTAACTTTGGAAACTTGTTGATTTGTTCAAATGCCATCTTAACTGCACTCTGGCAGTCATCAAAATTACCTCTAACGGCACATACACTCACATTTTTGCCTTCCTGTGTCTCCATTTGAGCCTTCTGAATTGGCGAAACACCTCCATGTGGGTAGAACACAATAATGCGTGTGCCATCAACATCATGAAAACCTTCCATGGCCGCTTTTCCTGTATCTCCAGAGGTTGCAGTCAGAATGATGGTCTCTTCTTCACTTTTGGTCTGTTTTTTTGCAGCAGTAATCAGCTGAGGGAGCATTGATAGAGCCACATCCTTAAAAGCCGATGTTGGACCTCTAAAGAGCTCCAAAATGTAATCATCTCCAACTTGAACTAGCGGAGTAAGGTCTTCAGTCTCAAACTTATTAACATAGGCTTTTTTTACCAAATCTTCCATGTCTTGAAAATCTGGCAGTAGGTGCGACAATATCTTTTGGGCCATTTGAATGGTAGAAAGGCCAATAATAGACTTCCAATCAAATTCTTGTGAGAGGATTTCTGGCGAAACAAACAATCCCCCATCAGGGGACATCCCTTGCAAAACAGCCTGAAGAGAATTGCAACAATAGTTGCTTCTTGTACTTCTATAATTCATTAATAATCTCCTAATTTATTTAATCAACAGCAATTAATTTAATGTTTTCTACGCCTAAAGACTCCTCAAGCTCTTTTAATAACTTGTTTATTGGAGTAAGTATTTCGCTAATATCCAAAGTAATAGTTACACTTGCCTTACCTCTAATTGGAAGACTTTGTGTAATTGTAAGTACACTTGCACCATTTTCAGAAATTTTTGATAAAACTGCACTTAGAATTCCAGTTTCATGGTATAGCAACATGGAAATGACAGCCTTTCTACCGTCCGATATTTTTGTAGGTTCAAGAATGAAATCCTTATACTTATAATAGGTACTCCTTGAAATTCCTACCATTTTAGTTGCCTGCATAACGTTTGTAGCAGTTCCGTCTTCAAGCATGTGTTTTGCTTTGAGCACAGCCTCAAAGTAATCCGGCAGAATACTCTTATGGACAATCAAGTAATTTTCAAGCACTTTTTCTCTCCCGTGGGTTGTCAATTTACTTTTGGTATGATACATTGTCCCCAATAAAAAGACAAGTGTTTTTAGAATACGGACTGAGGGATAAATGAAAATATCGATTTTAGGCTATGGAGTTGTAGGAAAGGGCGTTTATGAAATGCTACAAGCTTGTCCTGAACACGAAGTTTGTTCTGTTTTAGTCAGAAAAGGGAAGTTAGAGTCAGAAAAGAAATGGATGGTTGATTCCATAGATAGTGTTTTAAATGATTCATCTGATGTTGTTATTGAATGCATGGGTGGAATTGATACTGCTTTTGAATATACATGGCGTTGTTTGGATGCAGGGAAAAGCGTAATTACTTCCAACAAGGCATTAGTTGCTTCACACGGTATAGAACTCTTGCAAAAGGCAACTAGCAAAAATCTTGCATTCTTGTTTAGTGCTGCTTGCGGTGGTGCAATTCCAATTCTGCAAAATATTTACACCGCCAGACAAACAGATTTTATTCTCAATGCCGGTGGAATTCTAAATGGAACAACAAATTACATGCTGGATGCAATGGATAGGCTTTCTCTTTCATTTGAGGATGCGCTTGAGAAGGCACAATCTTTAGGTTATGCAGAAGCTGACCCTACAGCAGATCTCTCTGGGCTTGATACTTTCAGAAAAATCATGCTTATAGGTATGGTTGCTTACAATGTTCTACCTACAGAGGGATACAATATTGAAGGTATTCAAAACATCTGTGCTACAGACTTTAGCTTTGCAAAAGTTCACGGTTGTACATTTAGGCTTGTAGGAAAAACTGGACTTGATAAAGATGGAAGACTTTATGCATACGTAGAGCCTGTTATGTGCAAAAAATCTGATCCCCTTGCTGGAGTTTTTGTTAATAATAATTTGGCTTTTTACACTGGAAAGAATTCAGGATATATGACTTTTGGAGGACAGGGAGCTGGCAGATACCCAACAGCATCAGCTGTACTTAGAGATGTTTCTTCCGTTGCAAAGGGTCAAAAGCAAATGCTTAGTACTAGTTGTAAAACCGGCAAGGTCTTTAATGATTCAAGAGAATGTGAAAACAATTATATTGTTAGATGTGATAAAGAAATAAGAAAGTTCTTTGAACCGTTGCTTAAATATAGGACTGTAGTAGAAGAAGGGAACTTTGATTATATCTATACTGATAAAATCGGCGTAAAAAAAATGCATGAGATTGTAGCTAACTTCAGAGAAAAGGGTGCGAGGCTGTTTTTTGCTGAATGTGATGAGGAGAATTTATGATTAAAGTTGCAAAGTTTGGAGGCTCTTCAGTAGCCAGTGCTAAACAATTCAGTAAAGTAAAAAATATCGTTCTATCTGATCCAGCTAGGCGTATTGTGGTTATCTCTGCGGCGGGCAAACGCAATCCAAATGACCATAAATTGACTGATTTACTGTATTTGTGTCACGCACATTTGACTTATGGAGTTTCCTGTGATGATATCTTTGACAAGATTTGTGAGCGCTTTATTGAGATTAGAGATGAATTGAGTCTGACCTACAAGATTGAAGATGACTTGAATGCATTGCGTACAAGGCTCAACAAAGATATGTCCATTGATGAGTTAGTTTCTCGTGGGGAATATTTGACTTCGCGGCTTATGGCCGAGTACTTGGGGTATACTTTCTTGGATGCGGCGGATTGCATTTTCATGGAGTATGATGGCTCTTTTATTGCCTCAAAGATTGCAAATTCCGTAAAAGAAGCTCTTGAAAAATCCAAAGGCCTAGTAATTCCAGGTTTTTATGGATCCTTGCCATCTGGAAAAATAAGGATTATGAGTCGTGGTGGAAGCGATATTACAGGTGCGTTGGTGGCAGCGGGGTGCAATGCAGATCTCTATGAGAACTGGACCGATGTCTCTGGAATTCTCATGGCAGACCCAAGAATTGTTCCAAATCCAAGTCCAATTGCACAAATAACTTATGCTGAATTAAGAGAATTGGCATATATGGGAGCATCTGTCTTACATGAAGACTCAATTGCTCCGGTTAAGGACTTAGGAATTGCTCTTAACATTAGAAATACCAACGAACCGGACCACCCGGGTACCATGATTGTGGATAAGGTTGACGAGAACAATCTTGAACATGATAGGTTTATAACCGGAATTGCAGGTAAGAAGAATTTTGTTATTTTAACAGTGACGAAAAGAATGCATGGAACTAATGAAACCTTAAGAAAAGTGTTGGAAATTCTTGATCATTACAAAGTGCATGCAGAGCATATCACAATGGGAATTGACCAATTTGCATTGGTTTTACAGCAATCTAGTTTGGAAGATAGGATCTACGACATTGTTAGTGAAATTAAGAAGCAATGTAATCCAGAGGATGTTGAAGTACAAGATAACATTGCATTGGTTGCTGCTGTTGGCAGAAAGATGATTTTCCGCCCTGGTATTTCAGGAAAAGTTTTTAACGCTCTTGGAAACGAGGGCATCAACATTAGAACAATTGCACAAGGTTCAGATGAGCTTGCAATTATTGTAGGTGTTGATAACAGTCAATTTGAAAACACAGTAAGAGTTTTATATCAAGGTTTTGCCGGTTGAGCTTTTTGGAGGAGAATATGAAAGAATTTAATATTGCAGTTTTAGGTGCTACGGGTGCCGTTGGAAAAGAAATGATTAAGGTCCTTCAGGAGTATAAAATTCCTGTGAAGAAACTTCTTCCTCTTGCAAGTGCTAGAAGTGCTGGTTCAAAGATTATGTTTAATGGCAAAGAAGTGGAAATTCAAGAAGCCACAGATAAAAGTTTTGAAGGTATGGATTTTGTCCTTGGAGCTGTTGAAAATGATATGTCCAAGAAATTTGCCCCAGCAATTGTAAAATCTGGTGCTGTTTATATTGATAACAGTTCTGCCTTTAGAATGGATCCCAATGTTCCTTTGATTGTCCCTGAAATCAATGGGGAAGAGGCTTTTAAAAATAATGGCATAATAGCAAATCCAAACTGCTCCACAATTATTACTTTAATGGCAGTAGCCCCTCTTGCTAAGATTTCTCCAATAGAGACAATGATTGCTTGTACATATCAAGCAGTCTCCGGAGCAGGTCAGGGCGGATTTGATGAATTAGTAGGACAGCTAAATGATATTCATGATAATAAGCCAATTACAAAGAAAGTTTTTCCGCATCAAATTGCAATGAATGTAATTCCTTTTATTGGTAGCGAGAAAGAAAATCTTTACACAACAGAAGAGATGAAAATGCAAAATGAAGGTAGAAAAATTCTTGGACTTCCAGATTTGAAGGTTACTTGTACTTGTGTAAGAGTTCCTGTTATGAGATCTCATTCAATAGCCGCTACTGTAAGAACTAAGCGAAAAATTACAATAGAAGAGGCAAATCAAGCCATTGCTTCCTTCTCTGGATGCCGTCTTATAGAGGATTATGAAGGTAGAAATTATCCAACTCCATTAGATACAACGGACCAAGATCTTGTATGGGTAGGAAGAGTCAGAGAAGATCTTACAGACGACAAAGGTCTTACTCTTTGGTGTTGTGGGGACCAAGTCAGAAAGGGCGCAGCAAGCAATGCTGTCCAAATTTTAAAACTTCTAGCAGAAAAAAAGGGCGCAACCTCTAATTAGGTTGCACCCTCTTGTAAAAGCTCAGACGCTAAATTAAGTCAAACTTAAGTCAAACTTCCTAAAGTGATTAACTTTCCACTAATGGCGTCAAATAGCATTATTCTGTCAGTATTGATTGCAAAATTAACCTTTGAACCAATTTGGAATCTAGAATTACCAAAGATGACACCAGTTAAGAGGAAGTCATCAATGTTAATTTTGATTGTTGACTCCATACCAGTAGGCATGGCGCCAAAAATTTCACCAGAAACAGAGCCATTTTCAACAATATCAATGCACTCTGGTCTTACTCCAATGACAAAACTCTGTTTATCTATGCGAGGAATTTCATCCTGCAATTCTGTTTCATCCACCTTGGCAATGTGGTAATTGAAATATTCATCCTTATTTGCCTTTTCCACATAGCCATGATGAGACATTTTCTCTTTTTCCTGAGCCTCAAATGCAAGCTTTTGCACATCTCGGTTCTTATACCATGCATCAAAATCAAAGCTTTTGGCTGGCCTAAATGTAAAATCTCTTCCATTTAGCATCTTCAAGTTAACGCTACCATCTTCCTTAATTTGCCCCTGTGCATCAATAAAGTTCACCGATGGATTTCCCACAAAATCTGCAACAAACAAGTTGTTTGGCATATTGTAGACATCCAAAGGAGGGTCATACTGCTGAAGTACTCCATTATTCATCAAGCAAATTCTTGTAGCCAAAGTCATAGCTTCCATTTGGTCGTGCGTGACATATACAAACGTACTACCAGTATTTACATGCAATCTCTGTAGCTCATATCTCATTTCAAGCCTGAGCTTTGCATCTAAGTTAGATAGCGGTTCATCCATGAATAAGACCGATGGTTCTGGAGCAAGAGTTCTTGCAATTGCTACTCTTTGTTGCTGTCCACCAGAAAGCTCTGCAGGGTATCTATCCATGAACATGCCAATCTTTACAAGACGTGAAACTCTGCGAACAGAAAGGTCAATTTCTTCAGCAGTGAGCTTTCTTACACTCTTAACAATTTCTCCATTTTTTAGAATGTGAAATTCTGAATCAAGAGTTTGCCCTTCTTTTGCAAGAGTAGCTTTGCGCTCTTCCAGTTTCTTTTGGGATTCTGCTAATAAGGCATCCATTGCCGTGTTGTCTTTTAGCGCGAGAAGTTTGTCTGCGGTAAACTTTGAAATTATGTAAGTATCAATTAATCTGAGTTGAGCCTTTTTAATATCAAGTTTTCCACTCTTATCTTTAGATTCTTCTATATTTGTTTTTAGAGCCTCTTTGTCTTGAAGAATTTCAATGAGTTTACTTGCCTGTTTAGCTTCAAAATCAAACTCTGGAAGTTCATCTTTTATATTCTTAAGTCCAAAAGAAATATTCTGATAAACAGTCATGTTTGGCCATAGGGCGTAGTTTTGAAATAAAAAACCAACCTTTCTTTTGTTTGGAGGAACATTGATGCCCTTTGTAGAATCAAAGACAACCCTGTCACCAATAGAAATTTTTCCACTTGTAGGAGTTTCAAGACCAGCAATCATTCTAAGTGTTGTAGTTTTTCCACATCCTGAAGGGCCCAAAAGAGTAACAAAGTCGTTGTCTTTAATAACAAGGTTCAAATCATCTACGGCGTAGAATTTTCCCCATCTTTTTGTAACGTGTTCAAGTCTAATTTCAGGCATCATCAACCTCCTATGCCGCTATCAAGGCTTGCGCCTGTAAGTTTATTAACTAAAGTATTGAAAACAAGAAGGGTAACAATAAGCAGTAAGTTAATACCACTTGAGAATGCATAAAGACCCATCTCATCAAAATAAGCCAGTGTAGTAGAAAGCAAGAATCCTTGAGAACAGAGCAACATGAACAAACTCAACTCTCTAAGACAAGTCATAAATGGAAGTAAGAAACCACTAATGATAGAAGTCTTTTGGATAGGAATAATGATTCTCGTCATTCTCTTAATCCATGGAATATCTTGAATAATTGCCGATTCCTCAATCTCTCCAGAGAGCTGAAGCATTGAGTTTAAGGCACTTCTTGATGCAAACGGAATATATTTAACCGTACCAACAATAATTAAACCCGTGTAGGTATTAAATAGGTTTATTTTGCCCGAAGAGTACAAGACAAAGAAAGCAGCACCCACAGCAATAGAAGGCATCAGATATGGCAAGAAAGCAATATTATTAACATAGTTTGCAAACTTATTTCTTCTTTTCTTTGAAATTGCATAGCCTAGCATTGTTCCAATAGTACCAGCAATAAGACAACAAGAAAGAGAAACAAGTAAAGTTCCTTTATAAGCACTCCAAATTGTTTTGTTATACAAAATACCCTTTTGGCCATACATTCCGTTTTCTGTAATGTTTTCACTGGTAATCCACCACTTGGTAGTGAGGTTTTTCGTGTCACCAGTGTATAAGAAACTATAGTCACCTGGGTTTGGGAGGAACGTTTCAAAAGCAAAAGAAATAATTGGAAAGATACTGGTAAAGAATGTTGTGAAAATAAGAATAACAGCAATAACATATCTTCCAACCTTTCCAAGATTGATTTTTGAAATTTGACCAGATTTACCAGTAACTGTGGTATAGTTCTTTCTGCTCTTCAAACTTGCTTGGTTCACAATCATGATTGCACCACCAAGAATCATCATGATAATAGCCAAGATACTGGATTCTCCTTTGTATCTAGCACTAAGAGTGATGTATCTAGTTGAAAGAGTTGACAATTTAAGGTAGTGAGGAACAGGATAACTGCCCATAGCACCACCAAAAACCAAAAGAATTGTTGAAAGAATAGCAGGCTTTACCATTGGAAGAGTAATGCGAAACATTGTCTTCCACTTTGGAGTATCAAGAATGGTAGCTGCTTCTTCAAGGTTGGAATCCATGTTCTTGAAAATTCCACCAATAAGAATATATGCAAACGGGGCATAGTGCATTCCAAGAACAACAATGCTTGGAAAAAGTCCTATGCACCACCATTTTGGCATGATAATTCCTAAGGTTGCTAGAAGTCCATTTGATGTCCCAGTAACTGCATTTGAGTTAAAAAGATTCTGCCATACTACAGCCAGAGTCCATTGTGGCATGATGTAGGGAAAAATGAAAATAGAACTTAAGTACTTGCGGAAAGCAAGGTTTGTTCTAGTAACCAAGAAAGCAAACAATCCTCCATAGAGAATTGCAAAAATACAAGACCCTACTGCTAGAATCAGTGTATTAAAAAGAGGCAACCATAAATTAGTCTTTGCTAGATTGCTAGTAAAAAGATCCACATAGTTTACAAGGGTATAGCCGGAGGCCCTACCTGTAAGGTGCTGGTCTATGGTTCCTACATGGATTGAAATTGTGTCTTTTAAAATTGCTACAATAGGTGCAACAGTTGTTATTGTTAAAACCACACCCATAAGCACAAGAATTACATTCTCTGGTTTACTTATAAAGGTTTTAAACTTGTTCCACTTAATTGTGAAGGAAGACACTTCTTTTATTGTGGCAGTAGTGCGCATATAAAAGTTTCCTATAAGCTTTTGCAGGTTTTGCAAAAACCTCTAATATATCGAGCCCCAGGGTTTCCCCCGGGGCAGTAATAGTGCTAGGCACCAATTAATAAATTAAAACGACTAGTTGTTGTATCTCTTGAGAGAATCAATCCAAGAACCAACAGAGAAAGCAACAGATGCGCAATACTCTGGATCCTCAACAACAAGATGTCCATCATCAAGCCACCATGTGAGACCACGGTCATTGTTTGAAGGATAAACAAGAACTCCATCAACTTCGCCACCCTTTGAGTGGTGATAGACTTCCTCGTTTTCTGCTGCAACAACTGGGTTGCTTGAGTATCCACCAATGTCCTTACCCCAAGCGCTGAAACCGTCTTGAGTACAGGTCATGTAAGCAATGAAAGCACAAGCTGTCCAAGGAAGTGGAGAGTTGTCTGTTACGAACAAGTAGTGGCAATATCCATAACCACCAATACCTGTGTAGCCATCCTGATATGCTGCAACTTTGATGTTGTTCTTAGAAACAGAGTCAGATTCCTGAACGCTTCTAAGCTTTGAGTAAACAATGAGACCAAACTGGTCTGTTGCTGAATTGGTTACGAGAGTGTTGCAAATAGGACCATCGTCTGTCTGCTTGTTGTAGCTCTCCATCCAAAGTTTAATCCAAGCAAGGGAGTAGTTAGCATCTGCGCCAAGACCCAGTTCTTTTGCTGTAGCAACCATTGCATCAACTGTTGGCTGAAGAACAGCTTTCTCTTCTGCTGAAAGAGCATTGAAAGCTTCTTTCATGACAGCTGCATACTTGTCTGCGGTAAGAGTATAAAGGAAGTTTCTTCCAACTGGCTCTGAGTCAATATCCATGAACAAACCATGTTCACCTGGCATTACGAAATCCCAGCAGTTGTCATAAGTTTTTGAACCTGTGCAGTTGTACATGAAAATTTTGTTGAGAGTCTGAAGTGGAAGATATCCATCAACAGCATCAGCGGTTGTGTTGTTTGCTTTTGCCCAATCAAGAGGAATGAAGGTGTCAAGAATTCCAGTTTGGACCATCTTGCTTTCAATCTGGTTTCCATCCTGAATCAATGTCATTGCAAAAGTTCCAACAGCCTTCTGGCTATCTGATGAGAGCATCTCAAAAATTGAGTTTTCTTTTGGCTGCTGCCACTCAAAATTGAGAGTGTAGCTAGGATCAATAGACTGAAGGTAAGTAACGAAAAGAGGAAGGGCTGATTTACCACGAGATGAGTTTCCAACACCATAGAAGGTTGCACCCTTAGACTCTTCAATAGCTTTTTTTGCAAGTTCTTCTAGAGACATTGTCTCAGCCTGCTTAATAATCTGCTCTACAGCAGAGAGCTCTTCTGTCTTAGCTTCTTGTGCACCACCAGCGAATAGTGAGAAGGTTAGACAAAGAACAACGAATAAGAGAACAAATTTTTTCATTTTTTGTTTTCCCCCTTTTTAAATTTTACACATATTTTACAATGAAAATGGCATATTGGAAATAAAAAATGAAATTTTTCATAAGAACGGAATATACCGGAAGATTATGGAATAAATATTCATTTGTTCATATAATGACCTCAATCACACTTTGAAGGAAGGAGCATGGAATGAAAAAAATACTTACCGTTCTCTTTTGCTTGCTCACAATTTTTTCTCTATATGCAGAAGCAGTTGTTGAGCGCAATACAGCACAGTCAACATTACCAGCAGTTGGCGATGTTGTTAATGGTTTTGTTGTTAAAGATGTTGGTCGTTTTGACCTCATTGGATGTGACACAATTCTTTACGAACACATTAAAACTGGTGCACAAGTCTTGTACCTCTCAAATGAAGATACAAACAGAGTTTTTGAAATTGGATTTAAAACCCCAGCTGAGACTGACACAGGAGTTCCACATGTTTTTGAACACTCAACGCTTGACGGTTCAGAGAAATATCCTTCAAAAACTCTATTCTTCAACCTGAGTTTCCAGACATACAACACTTATATGAACGCTAGCACCTATAGCTTCATGACCACCTACCCAATTGCATCTTTATCAGAAGATCAGCTACTCAAGTATGCCGATTTCTACACAGACAGCTGTTTTAACCCGATGGTTGTTACAGACAAGTCTATTTTTGATGAAGAAGCCTGGAGATACAGCTTTGATGAAGATGGTAATCTCACAATTGAAGGAACAGTGTATAGTGAGATGCTAGGATCCTATACAAGGGAATCGGCTGCATCATACAATTTCAAAAACACCATCTTCCCAGGTAGTATTGCAGGCAACAGCAGTGGTGGAAATCCAGACCACATCCCAGAGATGACATGGGAGGATTTGGTTGAGTATCACGAGGAATATTACACACCATCAAATTCAGTAACCTGTATCTATGGAAAGATTGAAAATATTGATTCCTTCTTGGAGCTGTTAGATGGTTATTTCTCTGAATATGAGAGGACAGAGTTTGGTTTTGTTGATTCTGGTTACACACCTATCACAGAACCTGTTTCAGCTACCTATGAGTATGCAGTAGAAGCTTCCTCTGATACGAGTAAGTCTGCAACGGTCTATTATGGCTACGTTTTAGGAAACCTCACAGAAGAAGAGCTTGCTGTTGTTGACCTTCTTTCAACGTTAATTGGAGATTCCAGTTCCGTTTTGATGGAGAATTTAAAGACAACTATTCCATACGGCTCATTTGGTTGCTACATTGATTTTTCTGGTCCAGAAGAGATTCTTTACTTCTATGCAAATAACATCAATGAAGAAGATGCAGAGCTTTTCAAGCAGACTGTTGATGATTCTTTGATTTATATTTATGAAAACGGCTTTGATCAGGATGCAGTTGATGCAATCATTGCCTCCTTTAAGCTTTCTATCATGCTTACCACAGAAGATAGCGAAATTGGAATTAGTACAATTCCTAACATTCTCTACTATTGGGCAGGCATGGGAAATCTTTATGGATACATGAATTACATTGACTCTATTGATAATTTCAGTACTTATGCTCAGGATGGAACCTTCCTTGATGCTCTTAAGAAATATGTTCTTGAGAACAATAGAACTGCTTTAGCAACAACAAAGGCTGTTGCTGGTCTAAAGGAAGAGAAAGATGCTGCTCTTAAGGAAAAGCTTGCTGAAATCAAGGCTTCTATGTCAGAAGAAGAGCTTGCTGCAATTGCTTCTCCTGCAGAAGAAGAGGAGTCTGAAGACAAAACAGCAGAATATGTAAAACAGCTTCAGGCTGTTACAGTTGAAAGCCTTCCTGAAGAATACAGAGTCTACGACATCACAGATGAAACTGGTGAAGACGGAATAAGAAGAATCTTTGCAGAATGTGATACAGATGGCATTGGTTATGCAACTTTAATGTTGAATGCTGACTGGATTGAGAAGGACATGCTTCATTTCTTTAAGCTTTATATTGACCTTCTTGGTGATTTGGATACTACAGAACACACCAGAACTCAGCTTTCAACTTTGATTAACCGTTATCTATACAACATCACCATAAAGTCTTCTCTTGTAGATAACGAGGAGGCCAATGAATATTATCCGTTCATCAGAATTAGTTTCATTGCACTAGATGAAGATATGGAAAAGGCTTATGACGTAGTTGGAGAGATTCTCTTTGACAGCCAGTTTGATGTTCAGCGTGTTACTGATACCGTTTCAAACTTAAAACAGTCTTTGAAATCTACAATCAACAGCGCAAGTTACAATGTAATCATCTATAAGATGTTGGCTACAGCAGATGATAGTTTAGCTTACTATTCATATTTGAATTACCTTGATTACTACAACTTCTTGGATGCTGTCTCTCAGGCTCTTGAAGAAAACCCAGAAGTTGTAATTGCTGGTTTGCAGTACATTCAACAGAATCTTGCTAATTCCTACAAAGCAATTTCCGCTTTTGCAGGAAGCAAAGAGAGCAACGAGAATCATAAGGCTGTTGCAGATGCCTTTATTGCAAAACTTGATTACTATGAGGTTCCAACTCAAGAGTACGAGTTTGATGCAATGGGCGAATCTTTGGCTTTGATTGTTGATAGCAATGTAAACTTCAACTTCATGTTTGCTTCTTATGAGAACATGGGCCTTGAAGAATACACAGCGGACCTTGATGCAATTTCTAGCTTGATTAACGATAACTACTTACTCCCAATGCTCAGAGATCAATACGGAGTCTATGGTGCATACACAGCTGCAGCTGATGCAGGTATTTATCTTTATACTTATAGGGATCCAAACATTATGGAGACCTTTGAGGTTTATGCTCAGCTTCCAGCCTTCATGGAAAGCCTTGATTCTCTTGATCAAGAAACTCTTGATGGTTATATCCTTTCAAGCTACTCAAGTTATGCAACTCCAACCGGAGAGCTTTCTGGTGCTCTAAATGCAATTCTGAACTATATTTCTAACATTCCACAGGAAAAGAAAGTAGAGTACATGGAACAGCTTAAGAGCATTACTGCAGAAAAGGTTTCAGACTATGCTTCAGCATATGCAGCTCTTGTTGAAAATGGTATTTATGCAACCTCTGGTAGTGCTTCTGCTATTTCCAAGTATTCAGACATGTATGAAGAGATTCTCAACCCATTTGGAGTTCAGGATTCTTCAAGTGTTGTCCTCTCTGACATCTCTGAAGGTGATGCTTATTATGACGCTGTTCGTTATGCTTTTGAAAATGGCTTTATGACAACAGTCTCCGGTTCTAGCTTTGGTGTAAACGAAAGTGCAACTTTGGGCGATCTTGCTGCCTTCTTCTATATGGAAATTGGTGGTGGCAGAGACCCAGAAACTGCAATTTCCTTCCTTTCTCAGTATGGAATCATCCCTGCAGATCCAGCCGACACAGAACTTTCAAGATTAGAAGTTCTGCTTTACACCTACTACTTCTGTCAGGCAGTAGGTATTCCTGTTGACTTTGTTGACCTTCAGGGTGAGTATCCAGATGCAGACCAGATTCCAGAAGGCTATGAAGGCCTTATTGGTTTTGGCCTAGAGTACGAATTCATTGACACCGTTGATGGTCTCTTAGACCCAATGGGAACAATGACAAGAGCTCAGCTTGCTGGTCTCATCATGGCTTTTGATGCTGAATAAGTAGTTTAGCGAGGGTTTTAAGGGTGTTGCATTGTTTTCTGTGCAACACCCTATTTTTTAACAACACGAGAGGGGATGGATGATGCAGGAAAAAAGAGCTAAACCAAAGTACAATATGTGGCAAAATTCTGCCTTTATGTTCAAACTCTCTTTCAGGTTTTGTAAGAGTGTTTTTTGGCTCTGTATTCTTATGGCTGTTCTTACAGCTTCCATTGGAATTGTAGAAGTTTTGGCATCTCCTGTGATTCTTTCTAAACTTGAGCAAAAAGTTTCTTTCTCTAATTTGATGGCCTATATTTCCATGTTTATTGGAATTTTGGCACTTTTAAGTGCTTTTAAGGCATATATTAATGAAAATACTTTATTTGGACGAATATCTATTCGCACGAAAATTATCTCTATGCTGGGAGCCAAAAACACTAACACCTCCTATCCAAATACTTTGAATCCAAATTTTGAAACTTTAAGAGTTAAGGCAATGGCAGCATGTGAAGGCAACTCTGAAGCTTCCGAGGCTATTTGGACCACGTTAGAACAAATTCTTGCTAACGTGATAGGTTTTATAGTTTATTTATTTCTTCTATCCAGTTTAAATTTCTGGATTGTGTTTTTGGTTCTTTCAACAACTTTAATCAGCTATTTTACAAGTAAAAAAATTAACGAGTGGGGTTATACTCACAGAGAAGAACTCAATGTTCCTGTAAAGCAAATGATGTATTTGGGCAATGTTGCAACTGACAGACAATTCTCCAAGGACATAAGAATTTTTGGACTAAAGGCTTGGATTGATGATTTATATGGCTGTGCAAAAAGAGCTTATGATGCTGTTCTTTGCAAACAAGAGTTTATTTATTTCTGGGCTAATGTTATTGATCTTGTAATGACTTTCTTGAGAAATGCTATTGCCTATTATTGTTTGATAAAAATCACCTTAGAGCAAGGTCTGCCGGCTTCTCAATTTTTGCTGTATTTCAATGTTTTAACAGGATTTTCTCAGTGGATGACGCTGATTCTTGATGGATTGTCTACGTTACATAAGCAAAGTCTTGATATTTCAATCATAAGAGAATTTCTTGAATGGCCCGAGCCTTTTAAATTTGATGATGGAAAGGAACTTAGTCCTGACCATAACAAGAAATATGAGATTAAACTTGAAGATGTCTCTTATAGGTATCCCGGGGCACAAACAGACATTCTCAATCATATCAACCTAACTATTGCTCCAAGTGAAAAGCTCGCCGTTGTTGGTTTAAATGGGGCTGGCAAAACAACGCTTGTGAAACTTATTTGTGGTCTATTAGATCCAACTGAAGGACGAGTTCTTCTTAATGGTGACGATATAAGAAAATTTAATAGAAGCGATTATTACAAACTTTTTAGTGCTGTTTTCCAAGATTTTTCGGTTTTGGATATCGGGATAAAGGAAAATGTGGCACAAACTTTTGTGGATATAGATGAAAAGAAAGTGGAGCGTTGTATTGAAAAGGCCTCGTTAAAACAGAAGGTTCATGAGTTGCCAAAGGGGCTTGAGACTCCTGTTGGACGGCAGATTTTCTCGGATGGAGTTGAGCTTTCTGGTGGGCAAATGCAACGTCTTATGTTGGCAAGGGCTTTGTACAAGGATGGCCCAATTTT
>CAVJIN010000012.1:0-1604 GCA_963649615.1 bacterium | reverse complement strand
TAGTCAGGAGATTTTTGATCTTAATGCACAAATTCAGCAAAACAGAAATTTTAGAGGTGTAGGAATTTATCAAGCAACTATTTGCTTTGACAAATTGTTTACAAGTTTGTTTAAGATTGTTGGAGGTATAAGTCTTTCTGTTTCTTTGTTTACTTCCAAAGTTTTGGATTCTACCTTTGTTTTATTGAACAATCCTTTTGTTTCTCTTTTCTTGTTCGTTTTTATGATATTCATGACCATTGTGTCCTCTGCTTGTGAAAATAAAGCAATGAGTTACTGGAATACTGGCAATGATGAAGGAACTTTTGGAAATAGAGTTTTTTCCTTTTACTACAGAATGATAGAAGATAAGGATAGAGCGTTAGACAACAGAATTTATGCGCAGGAAGCAAATTTTAGAAATTATTTTATGCGTTCTGATTCTGTTTTTGGTGTTAATGGGTTCTTTGCAAAACTTGCAAAAGGTCCTATGGGGTTTTTTGCCGGTTTGTCTGCTGTCATTTCAAGACTTTTGCTTGGTGTAATCTACGTTTTTGTTTGCGCTAAAGCGTGGGGTGGTGCTTTTGGTATTGGCTCAGTGACTCAATATGTAGGAGCCTGCACAGCGTTGTTTATTGGAGCTTCAGAACTAGTTGTGCATATTGGAACTCTAATTGAAAATGCTCCTTATTTAGATCTTTTCTTCTCTTTAATTGATACCCCAAATACAATGCAGAAGGGTTCATTGGAGATTGGTTCAGCCTCTAGTGTAGAGCATGAAGTGGAGTTTAAAGATGTCTCGTTTAAATATCCGGGCTCTTCTACCTACGCATTACAGCATGTGAGTTTTAAGTTTAAAGTTGGGAAGAAAGTTGCAATAGTTGGAGAAAATGGAAGCGGAAAGACTACTTTCATAAAACTCTTGTGTAGACTTTATGATCCTACTGACGGTGTTATTCTCCTAGATGGAGTCGATATTAGAGAGTATAACTATATTCAATACATGAATTTATTCTCAGTGGTTTTTCAAGATTTTCAGCTATTGGCGTTCCCTTTGGGACAAAACGTTGCCTGTAGTAAAAATTATGATTCTAAAAAAGTTGAGGAATGCTTAAAGAAGGTTGGTTTTGAAGATAGATTGAAAACTTTACCAAATGGGCTAGATACTTACTTATACAAAAACATGGATGAAGAAGGTGTAGAGGTTTCAGGAGGAGAAGCTCAAAAGATTGCTATTGCTCGAGCTTTATACAAGGATTCACCTTTTGTCATTCTTGATGAGCCTACTGCTGCTTTAGACCCATTAGCTGAAGCTGAAATCTACTCCAAGTTCGACAGCATAGTTGGCAATAAAACTGCCCTTTACATTAGCCATAGACTCTCTTCCTGCCGTTTCTGTGACGAAATCATCGTGTTTGACTTGGGACACATTGTCCAACAAGGAAGTCATGATACTCTTGTTAATGCAGAAGGCAAATACAATCAGCTCTGGCATGCTCAAGCTCAATACTATGAATAATTAAGAACCGCACCAAAAGCCCTTCACCCACAATCCGTTTCAAGTGTTTCAAGTGTTTCAAGTGTTTGCCAATCCGTCTAGGACGTCTAGGACGTTCTCACCGTTT
>CAVJIN010000011.1:0-39175 GCA_963649615.1 bacterium | reverse complement strand
TTTTATCTCGCAAATCCAAATCCAATCTTCACAAAGCTCATTTTGCAAAAACCTCCAGAATCTGCTTTAAATAATATCCAGTATAAGAGGCTTTGCAAAGCGAAACTTCTTCTGGAGTACCTTGAGCTACAATATTGCCACCACCATCGCCTCCTTCAGGCCCAAGATCAATAATGTAGTCCGCTAATTTAATGACATCGAGATTATGCTCAATCATCACAACTGTGTTGCCATTATCCACAAGTCTGTTGACAACTTCCATCAATTTTTTGATATCTGCAAAATGAAGTCCCGTGGTAGGCTCATCTAAAATATAAAACGTCTTACCAGTACCAATTTTACTAAGTTCAAGAGATAACTTCACCCTTTGTGCCTCTCCACCGCTTAGAGTAAGAGCACTTTGGCCAAGTTTAATATAACCAAGACCAACGCTATCAAGAGTCTGAAGCTTTCTTTTAATTGTAGGTACAGACTGGAAAAATTCCAACGCCTCACTTACAGTCATCTCTAGAACATCGTTTATATTTTTACCTTTGTAGGTGACTGCCAACGTTTCCTGATTAAAGCGCTTTCCCCTACAAACATCGCAAGTAACATAAACATCAGGAAGAAAGTTCATTTCAATTTTTAATGTTCCATCTCCATGGCAATGCTCACATCTTCCTCCTGCAACGTTAAATGAAAAACGTCCGCTCTTATACCCACGAGCTCGACTCTCTGGCAGTTCTGCAAAAAGATCTCTAATTGCACCCCATACCTCAACATATGTGGCAGGGTTAGATCTTGGAGTCTTTCCAATTGGACTTTGGTCAATATGAATTAACTTATCTATATTCTCTACACCTTCAAGGCGCCTATAACCATCAAAAACTTCAGATTTTCTATTGAAGATATTCTTCAAAGCCGGCGTGAGAATTTGGTTTAATAAAGTACTCTTTCCTGATCCTGAAACTCCAGTTAACACAATAAGTTTTCCAAGTGGAAAATCAAAATCTAC
The DNA here is from genome assembly GCA_963649615.1 of bacterium. Taxonomy (GTDB): domain Bacteria; phylum Spirochaetota; class Spirochaetia; order Sphaerochaetales; family Sphaerochaetaceae; genus UBA9732. The sequence goes on along the minus strand of CAVJIN010000011.1, from coordinate 38,178 downwards.
ATTATGTAAATTGTTCTTTGTAGCACCAAGAACCTTTAAATGCTTTCCATTGCCAGGTCTGCGCATAAAAGGAATATCAATTGTTATCTTTTTTGCCAAAAACTGACCAGTAATGCTGTTAGGATTCTTCTCAATTTCTAGCGGAGTTCCTTGGGCTATTACATATCCACCTTGAGAACCAGCCCCTGGACCCATATCTACAACGTAATCGGCCTCCCTAATTGTGGCCTCATCATGTTCAACCACAAGAACTGTGTTGCCAAGATCACGTAAATTTTTAAGTGTATCAATCAGTTTTTGGTTATCGCGCTGATGTAGGCCAATTGAAGGCTCATCAAGCACATATAAGACCCCACTCAAGGCTGAGCCAATTTGCGTAGCAAGTCTAATTCTTTGTGCTTCTCCACCACTTAAAGTGCCAGCATTTCTGCTTAAAGTTAAATATCCAAGACCAACATTAATTAGAAACTGTAATCTAGATTTAATCTCTTTAAGTATTTGAGCTGCAATCTGTTGTTCTGTTTCAGTTAGATTTAATGATAGAAAGAAATCATAGCTATCTTTTGCACTTAATGCTGTCACCTGATTGATGTTTTTACCACCAACATAGACACTTAGTGCCTCAGGTTTCAAACGTTCTCCATGACATTGAGGACATATAATTTCAGTTTGAAATGAACTAATCCACGTTTTAATTGCAGGACTTAGAGTCTCAGCATAACGGCGCTTTAGGTCATTTACAACTCCATGCCATCTATGATTCATATCCATAGAGCCATTTTTATCTTCATAGTGTACGCTATACATTTTGGATGAACCATATAAAACAGCATTCATTTGATCTACGGTTAAAGTATTAAAAGGCGTATTTGAATCAAAACCTAAAGTTTTAGAAAAGGCATCAAACTTTGCTCTAGTATATGTTTGACCACTTCCAATACATGCAACAGCACCTTGCGAGAAACTCTTTGTCTTATCAGGAATTATCTTATCTTCATCATAGATTGTTTTGAAACCCAAACCATTACACTCTGGACATGCACCAAACGGATTATTAAATGAAAAAAGCCTAGGCTGAATTTCTCCAATGGAAATCCCGCAATGAGGACAGCTATTTTGCTCTGAAAACATCTCAATACTTTCCACGCCTTCCCCAGTTGCACCAGAAACTGCACTCATCACTTCAACAAGACCACCAGTCATCTCAGTAGACTTTTCAATAGAATCAGAAAGCCTAAGTCTAGAATCTGAACTCAAAATAAGCCTATCCACAACAATGCTTATATTATGCTTTACCTGTTTATCTAGAATAATATTTTCTTCCAGCAAATGCATTTGCCCATCTACACGCACTCGTTGAAAGCCAGCCTTTCTCGCATCTTCAAAGACTTTTTTATATTCGCCCTTGCGCCCAAGTGCCACCGGAGCCAAAATCATAAGCCTAGCACCCTCGCCCCACTTAGCAAAGATTGCACTAATAATTTGGTCCACACTCATCTTACTTATTTCACGCCCACATTGCGGACAATGCACTTTTCCAATACGCGCCCACAAAAGACGATAGTAATCGTAAATCTCCGTGATAGTGCCAACCGTAGAACGTGGATTGCGTCCGGTAGTTTTTTGCTCAATAGCAATTGCAGGACTCAAGCCCTCAATCATCTCCACATCAGGCTTGTCCAAACGCCCCAGAAATTGCCTTGCATACGAGCTCAAAGACTCCACATACCTGCGCTGGCCTTCCGCAAAGATAGTATCAAAAGCCAACGAGCTCTTTCCACTACCTGATAATCCCGATATCACTATGAGTTTATTTTTATCTAAATCCAAATTTACACTTTTGAGATTGTGCTCACAAGCACCACGAATAACTAATTTATCATTCATTAGCAAAAATCCTGTACGGCCTTAAGCAGTTCTTCCTTTGCCACATAAGACTCAACTTGCTTAATAACTTCCCCATTTTTATACAAATAAACGTTGTTTCCAATGCCAGAAATAGCTATATCAGCGCCTTTAGCCTCGCCGGGTCCATTCACCTGACATCCCATAATGGCAACAGTAATATCCTTGCCAGTAGCAAGAAGATCAGCTTCAACATCTTTCAAGAAACCCTGACTATCAAAACTCTTTCTTCCACACATTGGGCAAGAAATGATTTTAACACCACCCTTTCTTAACCCCAAAGTCCTTAAAAGTTCAACCCCAGCATAAACCTCAGACTCAATAGAACCAGTAATTGAATATCTAATAGTTGAACCAATTCCCTGCGACAAAAGTCTACCCAAGGTCCAAGTTGAGCGTACACAAGAAGATACCACACCACCAGCTTCTGTTACACCCAAATGCAAAGGATAGTCACTCTTCTCAGAAAATTTCAATGCAGCCTTATAACTTGTTTCTGTATCTGAAGCCTTAAGGGACACCACAGTATTGTAAAACCCCAAATTCTCAAACCATGAAATATACTCTAACGCTGTATCAACCATAAGATCTTCCATTGGCTTAGAATTATCATTTTTTGGCAATGAGCCACTATTTAAACCAATTCTTATTGCAACATTGTTATCTTTTGCCTTCTTAACAATTTCTTCTGTCTTCCACCTTGCCCCAATATTTCCGGGATTGATTCTTATTTTTGCTACGTTACAATCAATAGCATCCAATGCATTACGCCAATCAAAGTGAATATCAGCAACAACTGGCATTGGACAGAGTTTAACTACATTACATAGTGCATTGTGATCAGAAAGATTAGGATAAGAAAAGCGAATTATATCGCAGCCCATACCACGCAAAACGAGCATTCGGGCCTCAAAACCATCTTCCAAGGAGGACAGCGGAATGTCATACATTGTCTGAACCGCAATTGGAGCCGTACCTCCTAAAGTTATGTTGCCAACGTGAACTGTTTTAGTCATGTAAACACAATACCACTTATTGGCGTAAAAAAAAAGCGACCCAAAGGTCGCTTGTTGCATGTTCTTACAAATTAAAGAGCGTAAGTCACGCCTGCGTAGAACTTGTAAGTAAGATTGGTTGTGCTGTGGTTTGTACCAACCTTTGCACTTTCAACGTCATCATTTGTGTTAACAAAATGCCAACCAAATTTTGCACCACCGTTGATAGAAAAATTCTTGTCAATTGCATAAGAAACACCAGCTTCAGCACCAAGACCAATAGCTGCATTTGTCTTTGCATCTTCTGCATTTGAAAGTTTACCAATCATCATATCAACACCACCGCCAACATAGGCAGAGAGCTCTTTGTTAAGAGGAATGTTGTACATTGCACCAGCAAAAACTGTAAAGTTAACAGGTGTATTGCTTGAAGCCTTGTCAGATGTAGCACTCTTACCTGCTAGGGTTGTAGTTGTTTTTGTAGTACCCATTGTGTTCACACCTGCTTCAGCCTTAAGTGAAAGATTTTCATTCATAGCATACTCAAATGTGAAAGCACCATAAAAACCACTGTTTAAGTAATTAACAGAAGCACCCTTAAAAGTCTCCTTCCCTGCAACAGTAAAAGATCTTGCACCATAACCAAGCTGTGCGCCAATCTTAACATCAGATGTCTTCTTTGCTGTAAACAATGAACCTGCAAACACAGAACTTACAGCAAGAACCAAAACCAAAGCAATAACAAATACTTTCTTGCTCATTTTAATCTCCCCTGAGGTTTTTCGCAAAAACCTCCCTAATTTTGGAATAATGCAAATTACTTAAAAAAAACTCTATCGTCAAACAATTATTGTAAACATTCAGGGAGGTAGCCCCTATTTTCCATAATCTTGCGCTTTTGACTGTCCAAAACCTTCTTACACATTCTTATAGCACTTGGAGTTACTTCAACAAGCTCATCATCCTTAATAAAACGCATAGCATGTTCAAGAGTCATCTTCATAACAGGAGTCAATGATACAGCTTCATCATGACCAGAGGCACGCAAGTTAGTTAACTTCTTAGTTCTTGTTGGATTTAAAAGCAAATCACCTTCTCTATTGCGCTCACCAACAACCTCACCTTCATAAACAGGATCTCCTGGAACTATAAAAAATCGGCCTCTATCCTCAAGCTCCCAAATACCGTAGGCCACAGCAACACCGGCACGGTCACATACAAGTGAGCCTGAAGCCCTGTCTGGGAAATCGCCCTTGTATGGCTCATAACCTTTAAGAGAACTGTTCATAATACCATAGCCACGGGTGTCAGTGAGAAATTCATCTCTATAACCAATAAGACCGCGTGAAGGAATTGAGAACTCCATCTTAACTCTGGAATTTTCCAGATAGTTGATATTGTTCATGGTAGCCTTTCTCTTTGCGAGCTTTTCCATAACAGTGCCACTGTATTCTTCAGGACAATCTATGAGAAGATACTCAACTGGCTCTGTTTTATGCCCCTCTTCGTCTGTTTTAAAAATAATACGAGGACGTCCTACACAAAGCTCAAAGCCTTCACGACGCATTTGCTCAACAATAATGGCCATTTGGAATTCTCCACGGCCCTTAACTGTAAACGAGTCATCTGCATTCTTTTCAACTTGAATAGATACATTTCTTAGAGCTTCTTTACACAGCCTGTCCCATATTTTGGCCGATGTCAGTTGTTTTCCATCCTTTCCAGCTAATGGAGAAATATTTTTGCTAAAAAGCATGGAAACGGTAGGTTCATCTACCTTAATTCTATCTAGTGGCTTTGCGTAATCCTTATTACAAATAGTATCACCAATTGAGACATTTTCAATACCTGAAAGCACAACTATATCACCAGGTTCTACCAATTGTGCTTCTTTAAATTTAGGTCCATCATAGAGTTGCAATCTTGTAACCCTAAGAGGAACATGCTGTCCTTTCTCGTTAATGCAAACAAGAGAGTCATTTACTGTTGCACTTCCGTTGATAATTTTTCCAACAGCCAAACGGCCAAGATAATCGTCATAAGAAAGATCACTAACAAGCATTTGAAATGGCTCTTCATTATCGTAAATTGGAGCTGGAATGTAATCTACTACTGCATCAAGTAAAGGGAAAATATTCTTGGCATCTGGATCATTAAGTTTATCCGAAAGAACACCGGCCCTTCCGTTGGCATAAAAAACTGGAACCTCTAAAACACTTTCGTCATTTTTAAGCTCTAACAGTAAATCATAGACTTCATTTAATACTTCTGTTGGTCTTGCATCCTGTCTATCAATCTTGTTGATGACAACAATGACTGAAAGATTTTTCTCAAGGGCCTTTTGTAAGACAAATCTAGTTTGTGGAAGAGGTCCCTCTGCGGCATCTACAAGAAGAATTACCCCATCTACCATGGAAAGTCCGCGTTCAACCTCACCACCAAAATCAGCATGGCCCGGAGTGTCAATGATGTTGATTTTAACTCCTTTCCAGTGAATTGCGCAGTTCTTTGCATTAATGGTGATGCCTCGTTCTCTTTCAATGGCACCACTGTCCATAATTCTGTCTTGATTGCCCTTGGATTCAACTCCACTCTGGCGGAAAAGTGCATCTACAAGGGTTGTTTTGCCGTGGTCAACGTGCGCAATAATTGCAATGTTTCTAATTTTATCGTTTTTCGTAATCATATTCTTAATCTACTCTTATCCAAGCGATTAAAATACTATAATTGGGCTTTTTTATGCAATAGAGTTTGCATATAAGTTTTAATCTATAAAGTGATTATATAAGGCATTAAATGTAGTTTCTAAATCATTAAAATGCACTGTGCAGTAGTCATCCAAACTTGTGCTTTGATTGTTAACTATAACTAAATCAGCACCACTACGCTTTGCAATAACTGGAAATGATGCCGCAGGCTGGACAACTAGAGAAGAGCCAAGAACCACACATAAATCGGTCTTGGAAAAGTCATGCCAAGCGCTGTTGAGAACGTGCTCGTTGAGGCTTTCTTCATAAAAGATGATGTCTGGCTTTATGACGCCACCGCATTTGGTGCAGTATGGGACTTGGTCTGCACGCACAATTGGTGCAATTTCGTCGTAGCTGTAGCTAGCTTTACAGCGTGTACAGTGGTGTACAAGTGGGCTACCATGTACCTCGTAGACGTTCTTAGAACCTGCTCGTTGGTGAAGCATATCTATATTTTGGGTGTATAAGGCCTTCAAATAGCCCTTCTTTTCAAGTAACGCAAGGCATGTGTGAACAATACTAGGCTCGTAGTCTTCTAGATGGTACCAAACATCCTTGGCCCATTTGTAAAAGATTTCTGGCTTCTTTCTGAAAAAACTCAGTGAGATAATTTCCTCCACATCCATGCCGTGCCACGGATCTGTGTATACTCCATGTGGACCTCTAAAGTCTGGAATATGACTCAAGGTAGAAACACCCGCACCAGTAAAAACTGTCATGTAGTGACTTTTGTTAATTAAATCAATGAATTTTTCAAGATCTGTCATACCTGCTTGCCCACGAACGTATTGCCGTTGAGTAGTTTAAATTCAACATTGACCATATCACCGGGTTTTACAGCGTTAGCTGTACCACAATCAACGTTGCCACTTTCTAGCACATTAAAAGCCACCATCTCTCCATGTTCATTACGTCCAAGCATTTGATCTTTATTGTCTCTAGAAACCTGAGTAACAAGAACCCTCTGAACTCCACATGCTCTCTTACTCTTTATCTTAGCAACATTTGCTAGCTGCCAATCAATGAGCCTTTGTAGCCTTTCCTGCTTCTCTTTATCTGAAAGTTGCCCCTCCATAGAACAGGCACGTGTTCCCTCTCTAGGATTCCAGTAGTACATATAGGCTTCAATGCATCCAACCTCAGCCATGGCAGAGATAGTTTCTTGGAATTCCTCTTCAGTTTCACCAGGAAAACCAACCATAACATCTAATGCAAAGGTTACATTTGGAACTCTATCCTTAATTTTCTGGATAAGATTTAGATATTTTTCCCTACTATAGCGTCTATTCATCAATTCCAAAATTCTCGTGTTTCCACTTTGCATAGGAATATGCAGATGTTTTGCTACTTTAGGTTCTGTGGCAATGACATCAATAAGATCATCTGAAAAATCCTTTGGATGTGGGCTTTCAAAACGAATCCATTGAATGTTGTTACACTCTCTACAAATCTTTGTCAGAAGTTCAGGAAAATGAATACCGTTACAATCATAAGAGTTTACATTCTGTCCAAGCAAAGTAATTTCTCTTACTCCAACGGAATCTAAAAACTTAACCTCTTGAAGAATTTCTTCTACAGGTCTAGACACCTCACGACCTCTAACATACGGCACAATACAATAAGAACAGAAATTGTTACATCCGTTCATAATTGGAATATAAGATGCAAATTCTCCATCCTTATGATAAGCCTTTGTAAATACATACTTTTCACTTTCAGACGGAGTCTTAAAATCGCCAACAATGTCCAGAATCCGCAATTTATCGTTATTTCCAACAACAAAGTCTATTTGTGGGGCATCATTTTTAACTTCATCCTTTAGGCGGTCAGCCATACATCCAGTGAGAACTAATATCAGTTTTTCGCCCTTTTTAGCCTTCTCACTTTTCACATGAGTATAAGAACCAAGGCGTCCCCAAATTCTATTTTCAGCACTTTTTCTTACAGAGCAAGTATTAATAATAGCCAAATCAGCCTCGTCTGGAGCCTTTGCAACTTCCCAGCCCTGGCCTAATAGAGCACTTTCAATGGCATTTGATTCTGCAACATTCATCTGACAGCCATATGTTTCAATGAAAAATTTTTTCATGATTAAACTCCAACATTAACTCCAACATTAACTCCAAAATCTAGACCGGACACAAGCTCATTAGCATCAACTCCCTTGATATCACAAGCAGCCAACACCGTATTTTCCATAAGCATAGCAATAGTCATTGGGCCAACTCCACCAGGAACAGGAGTAATTGCGCAAGCCTTTGGCTCAACCTTAGCAAAATCCACATCTCCCTTTAGTGTGTACCCACTCTTTTTAGTTTCATCAGGCACCCTATTCATCCCAACATCAATGACAACAACACCATCTTTTACCATGTCCGCAGTAACTACATTTGTGTGCCCTACAGCACTTATCAAGATATCTGCCCTTTTCACATACGGCACAATATCAGGGGTCAAAGAATGGCAAATTGTCACAGTAGCATTCCTATCTTTTTGCATTAAAAGAGCAGCCATTGGCTTACCTACAATATTGCTACGCCCCAAGATACAAACATCCTTACGGTCTGTAAGAATATGATAGTGGTCCAAAAGACGTAAAATCCCCTTTGGCGTACAAGCCACATGTGACCTTTGACCTAAAAGCAATTTTCCAATATTAACCGGATGAAAGCCATCTACATCTTTAATTGGATTAATAGCATTGATTATCTTTACTTCATCAATTTGAGGCGGAAGTGGAAGTTGAACCAAAATCCCATCAACTTTTTCATTTTCATTTAAAGCCTTAACAGTAGCAAGCAATTCTTTTTCAGATAAAGAGCTATCATAAGTTAAATCCAAATGTTCAATACCAATTTGGTCACAAGCCTTCTTCTTTCCTTTTACATATGTTTGGCTTGCAGGATTATCACCAACAAGTACAACAGCAAGACAAGGCTTTCTGGAAAATCTAGCCTCAAAAGCAGAACACAATCTAGAAGTTTGCTCATTTACAATTTGGCTGAGCTCTTTACCCGATAAAATCAATGCGTCACACCTCCAACTAAAGCTCGCCTGTAGCTTTATACTCGAACCATTATACACAAATGATGCTAAAAGATTAACACTACTTTTATGAGGTTTTTTCAAAAACCTATTGTAATCTTATGAAGTTATGTGTGTTTTCAGTTTAACAACTACGAGTTTATTGTTAATATACCTTGTGAGGTGAACATGAAAAAAAGAACTTTTTTTATTGTATTTTTATTAGTACTTTGCATAAGTACAGCCTTTTGTAGTTCCACGTATTATGAGAAAGGAGACCAAGTCTTTTCAATTAGAGCTGGCGTAGACTTTCCTGCTTTTTTAAGTTTTTTAAATGATTCAAGCAGAAACCAGACCATTGGCAATATCCACATGCAAAAGGTTGGCGGTGTTGCATCAATAGCCTATCAAGGCTTTTTAAGTGAATATTTTGCAATTGGAGGCGAATTAGGCTATCAATTCATCAATTCTCTCACCCCTTCACTGTATACAACGGTACCAATTACAGCCAAATTTACTTACATCCCAGTACAAACTGGAACATTTGACATAGCCATCTCAGCAAACCTTGGCGTAGCCTTTATTAAATACGATACTGGTAAATACCTTGCCCCATTTGCCAGTTTAACACTCTGTCCAACCTTCTACATCACAGAATCTTGGGGCTTTGGCATTGAAAGTGGCATCATGACAACGGCAGAAATTTACACAAAAAATAGTTCATACAACAAATATAACGACACTTCAGTTCTTGGCATGATTCCACTAACACTTTGCGTCTCATACAGACATTAGGAGTCCACAATGAAAAAATCACTTATTTTTGCACTTATAATAACAATGGCATGCGTACTTTGCTCTTGCAACTTGGACGCTCAAGACGGCATCCACTCTGCAATTGCATCCTCCACCAAGGAATCTGGAACAAAAATCAAGTCATATCTTGGCTATTATGATAGCTGTTATTATATTTTGACCGATACTTCTATCACTCGCATTGGCGAGGGTTCTATTTCTTTTACAAATATCCCAGCCATTGGTAGCAGCATAGAAGATAGCATTGATGAAGCGGCCCTTCTTTTAGATGGCTCCATTCTTGCTCTCAGACATGATGCAAAAGTAGTAAAATACACTTCTGCAGGAGTTAAAGATGGTGAATTAAAAGAAGGTCTAAAGTGCAAAGAACTTATGACAAATGGCACATTCTTTGCAGACTATAACGGAACAACCAGCCTTTATAACTCTGACGGAACAGTTATTCAGGAAATTTCCAACATGCAATCTATCCTTGCAAGTGGTGAATACACTCTAGTTGAAACCACCAAAACTGATGAAGATGCAATGTATTACATCTTCAAGGGTTCATCTCTTGTTTCTTCTGGCAAGGTTGGAGACACAAGCGGTTATGTAACAGTAGGCTTCCAAGCAATTAATGATACCAAGTTCTATATACTTAAAAACAACAACCAGATGTATTTAATTGAAGGTACATCTTTTGATAAGCCAACTGACTTTGTCAAGATTAGTTACAATCTCGCATCAGGAAAAACTTACTCCTTCACCTACTCTGAAACTTCCAGTTCTGGTGAAACAAAAAATTATATTGTAATTAAAGCAAACGAAAACTTTGTAAAAATTACTCTTGATGATTCAAAAGATATAGCAGCTGTTACAAGTGGCTATGGTAGTCTCAAACAGAACCTTGTAGTTAACATTCTTCCAGACGAAAAAGAATCCGGCAAATTTATACTTGCCACTTTCTCAAACTCCCTTTGGAGAATTGACCCAAAAACTACCGATAACCCAGTTGACCTACTTTAATATTTCTCAAAATTCTGTTTAAAGAGAACAGAGGATAAAAATGAATAAAATTGTAGTAGCAGGAGGAGGCGTTTTTGGTACATCAGTAGCAGAACGTCTCACCTGGAACAAAAATAACAATGTAACCATACATACCATAGAAGAGGATGTCTTCAAAGACATAACTCAAAACCATCAGAATACTAAGTACTTTCCAACAAAATTTCTCTCTCCCTCTCTCAAAGCCACAATGAATGATTCTGTCTTCAAAGATGCAGATGTAATCATGCTTGTACTTCCATCACAAGTTATTGTCCCATTCTCAAAGAGGATAAAAACAACATCAAACCCACTTATTGTGAACCTTGCAAAAGGCATGAGCGACGATGGCGCCTTTATAACAGAAGATATCCCATTCGAGAGAAAAGCAAGTATGAAAGGTCCGTCATTTGCAATTGAAACAATGAACGGCTTTCCAACATCCTTTACTTTTGGTGGAAATAAAGCTGATTACACATACTTCAAACAGACAATTCTCCCTCATACTGGTTTCACTCTTGACTGGACGGAGGATACAAGAAGCGTTGAACTCTGTTCAATTCTAAAAAACATGTACGCTATAGCAATAGGACTTGTTTCTGGTAAATACGGTTCTCCAAATGTAGACTTTCTTGTCTACACAAAAGCAGTTAAAGAAATGAGGGAGTTGTTGAAACTTTACTCATGCTCTGAAGATACAATTTTCTGCTATTGTGGACTTGGAGACCTAGGACTAACAGCTCTCAATGATCTTTCGCGAAATAGGACCTTTGGAATGCTTCTTGGAAAGGGCTTTCTATTTAATGAGGAAAAGAACGCTGCAACTGTAATTGAAGGAAAAAGAACCATAAATCTTGTATGGCAGTTTGTCAAAGAGAAAGGAAGAGAGAAAGATTTTCCACTTGTAAACAATCTCTACTCGCTCCTTTATGAGAACGGAAGTCTCAACAACTACTACATCTCTGCACTAAGTTGAAATTTAAAGAGGTTTATGAGGTTTTTGTAATGACCTCTTTAATTTCGCAACTGGTAAAGGGTCTGCATTTGTAGGACCCGATTTTTTTAAGAGGAATCCATTTAAGTTCAGAAAATTCACTGGGCTTTAATGTTAAGTCAAACAATTCAATCTTGTAGAAAAAGGTTGTCCACTTGAAAAAAGGAAGCAGATTAAGAGACCAAGAGCAAATAAAATTGGGATTTAAACTATCAAGATTGCATCCAGTTTCCTCAAAAAATTCCCTTTTGGCACAAGTTAAAAAGTCTTCTCCCTTCTCCTTTCCACCACCGGGAACAGCCCAAGAGTCAAGAAAAAGACCTTGAGATCGTTTACCCATGAGAATAGAGTCTTCAAGGATGAGGCCAATGCCTGCGCCTCTATAGGGAAATCTTATCCTAGGCATCTTCCACCATTTGCATAAAAACGCCTCAAATAATCTTCTTTAAAGGATTTAAAGCGGTTTTCCTCAATAGCCTTACGAGCTTTTGCCATGAGATTATACAAGTAAGTAAGATTGTGCTCAGTTGCAAGCATACCACCAAACATCTCATTACACTTAAACATATGACGCATATAGGCTCTAGAATAATGAGTACAAGCCTCACAAGTGCAACCTTCTTGGATTGGTCTATGATCAAATTCATTAAAGGATCTAGAAAGAGTCAACATTCCGTCATCTGTAAAAACAGAACCATTTCTCGCTGTACGTGTTGCAAGAACGCAGTCAAACAAGTCTATTCCATTCTCAACTGCTTCCAAAATGTAATCGGGCGTTCCAATTCCCATAACATATCTAGGCTTAGATGGCGAAACCTCGTTTACAGCATTGGCCGTTAGTGCCAAGAATCTACAGAAATCTTCTTTAGATTCGCCTACTGAAAGACCACCAATAGCAACACCAGGGAAATCCATTGAAGCAATGGTTTGGGCACTTTTAACCCTCAAATCTTCATAAAATCCACCCTGAACTATCCCAAAGAGTTTTCCTCTGAAAGCTCTGCCCGAAGTATCCAACAAAGAATCTCTATGAACAATAGCCCTTTCTGCCCACAGATGAGTAATATCCATAGCATGAAGAGTTTCTTTCCAACTAATACCTGGAGCTGAGCACACATCTAACATCATGGCAATATCAGAACCAATAACCTGTTGAATATCTACAACTTTTTCTGGAGTAAATACATGCCTAGAGCCATCAATGTGACTTTGAAACTTGACGCCCATCTCATAAATCTTTCTTAGCGTGCTAAGAGAAAAAACTTGAAAGCCACCACTGTCTGTCAAAAAATTTGCATTCCAATTGCTAAAATTGTGTAGTCCATCAAAGGTTTTGAGAACTTCCACACCTGGTCTTAAATATAAATGATATGTGTTTCCTAAAATGAGATTATATCCAATAGAGGCAACTTTATTATGGTAAATACCTTTTACTGTTCCATTTGTTCCAACTGGCATAAATGTTGGAGTCTGCACTACTCCATGTCCCAATGAAATTTCACCAGTTCTAGCCTTACAACTTTTATCTTGATGATGCAGAGTATAAATTTGTTCCGTCATGCTGTGAGTATAGCATTAGCAAATTAAATCTACAACACACAATGGATTTCAAGGATTAGGTGCTCTAGATGCTCTAGGTTTGCTAGGTTGACTAGGTGCACTAGGTTGGCTAGGTGCACTAGAAAATAGCTAGGTGAAAACGCAATAGTTTTGCATTTCATTTTGTATTTATTTATATAGAACTTTTTTTGCGAGGTATCGGATGATAAATTTTGTTGAATTGCTTGCTTTAGAACCAAAAATTCCTGCTGTTGCGCCTTTAAAAACAATTGATAAAAACGGAAGATTTTACCACTTAGTGCAACGAGCTTCTAACAAAGAGAACATTTATGATAAAGAACTTGCTAAGTATAGAGAAAACCTACTTTGCAGAATATCCTCAATGTATGATGTAACAATTTTATTTTCTGTAGTTCTGAGAAATCATTCTCACGATGTTTTTATGACAGAGAACTGGGAGTTTATTTCCAAAGCAATTAAGCAAGTAAACTCTGCCATTTCAAAGAAAGTAAGAGAAAAGCATCCACAAAAATACATTAATGGCCGTAGAGTATTTGAATCTAAACCGTATTACAGAGCACTTCATGATATTGTTGATTTGCATGTTGTTGCTAAATACACCTATGACAATGTAGCAAAAGTGGAAGAAAAAGGAGGCTATGTCCCTTATAGCTGCTTTTGGACAATGGAAAAAGGTTTTCTTTCAAAGCCATATAACAAATTAATTTATCCGGCTTTGTTTGATATGACAGAGATTGAACTTTGTAACTTATTTAAAGAAAACGATATAACAACTGTTCGAAAACTTGCTCAGAATAGATTCAAGAATTGGACACAGCTAGATAATGATAGATTATTTAAAGCCGATATTAACGTGCCTTGGCTAGATCTTGCTAGAACCTAGTCGTTTCCTAGTCAACCTAGTCAACCTAGCCAACCTAGCCAACCTAGCCAACCTAGCCAACCCAACTCAGCTCTTTAACACAGCAGACATTATACTTGCAAGGAGAAGCACTACAGCAAACGGAATTAGAGTACCTAAATATGGAGCAATGACGCCTTGATCTGCGAGCATAATGGTGACCATTTGCACAACAAAATAAACAACAGCAACACAAATGGAGCAAATCAAAGAAAAGAATAAAACGTTCTTTTTAAACCTGTAATTCATGCTACAAGCAATAATTATCATAATCAAAGGAGTTAGGCAACTGAAAATTCGTTTATAGTACTCAGTACCAAGATGGGCATATTCATCGGGATTAAGAGATTTCATTCGCAGTACATAAGCACGTGCCAAGTCAAGCGACATCTTGGAAATCTCAGAGGAAAGATTTCTGAAAAGTTGAGGCTCAAGCTGCATGCGTGGAATTTCAAGGCTATCGTAATATGTCACCTGAACAGTGTCACCTAAAGATAATTCACTAGATGTAGGCAAATACTCGTAACAGTCATGCAAAGTCCATAACTGAGCATTTTCATCATACTGAGCCATGTAAGCATCCACACGTCTAAAGGAAGAGCCAGAAGAATCTTCTTCAAGAATCTCCACGTATGACACATTATACAAGGTTGAAGTCTCATTTACGAACTGGCCGGCATAGATCATATAGCCGTCTTGCATATCGCTTAAGGCAATATTTGAGTTATCTAATGAAGAGCTACTACTAGTTAAAGCCTTGCTCCTAGTATCTTTGAGATTAGAAGCTTCAATAGCAATGTTTTCATTGAAAACAAAATAACCAAAACTTAATACAACAGCCAAAAGCACGCATGGAACAACCACACGACGCATACTTAAACCTGAGTTTAGAACGCAAATCATTTCATTGTTTGCAGTTAACATAGACAAGAAGTACGTGACAGAAAACAAGAAAGAAGGTCCCAATGCCAAGAGAAAGGCCTCAGGAAAGTATAGCAATGAAACAAAAAAAGCCTGACCAAAAGAAACATTATGTGAAATATAGGAATCAAGATGAGAAAATAAATCCACTCCTACCAACATTAAAGATGCAAGAATAGCAGTGGCAAGACCAATCTTAATTACGCTAGAAAGAGTATACATAGTAAGAACATTGAAAGGTCTAAAGCGCCTCATTTCTTTCTCAACCTCAGAATCAAAACAAGCCCAACGAAAAACACCAAAGCATCTGGAAACCAAAGGAACCAAGCTGGGTGAAGGCCCGTCATAATTGCTTGAGTATGCATGTAGTACAAAAAGAACCAATACATACAAGCAATAAGCATAGAAAGACCAAAGCCCAATAACCTACCATTTTTAACTCTAAAAAACGAAATAGGAAAAGCTATAAAAACCAAGAAGGTACAGGCAAATGACAATGCCACCTTCTTCTGCAGTTCTGCCCTATAGTACTGATAGTAGAAACTATAGCTTTTATTTCCTTTTATAGAATCAATATAATTTATTTCACGCTCAAGATTGTACACATTCACATCAACAGCATCAGCTATAGAGCTAAACTCAACATCAAATAACGCTTGAGCAAGAGACTCAATAGAATTAGCTATATTGGAATCTCTGCGCTTGGTTGCATTATCTTGGTCAATTTTACGCTCCTCAACCAAACTCAAAAGCTGTCTAATGGACATCTGGGAGGGGGTAATACTTACAGAACCAGAGGCTTCAGTTGTTAAATACAGATACATAGTCATATAATTTGCACTTGCAAGCGAATATGACTGCACAGAAGACGCGTCTGTGACCAGAATACGTGGGTTCTCTAACTCAATCTTATAGATGAACCTATCAATATCCACCATAGAAAAAGTACCCCTATCAGCCATCACAACACGCCTATCTGAAGAAGTAGTATTGTCAAAAATCAGCACATCATACACCGTATTGCCATCCACCAAGCCATTAGAAATTACCCTTTCTCCAAACGTGGTAGAGCTATAGCTATCAAGCTCCATGGTAGGAATGCGCTGAAGCACTTGGGCGTATAAATCCTTGTACTTCTCAGTGGTATATGGAATCATCCTATCCGCAATAAACAGCGTAGAGACCGATAATATTAAAGATATCCACACTATAGGCACAAAAATCTTACTTGTCTTAATTCCACACGAACGTAAGGCCAGAACCTCATTCTGAGACGATAAATTACCAATCACCATGCTAGCAGATGCCAATGAGCTAAACGGCATTGTATACATCAAAAATTGCGGAATAGTCAAAATAACAAGAGTAAGAACATCAGCAATACTAACGTTCTTTAGCAAAATTTTTTGAGCAAGAACAAGAATTTGGTTAATAAAAAAGATAAAAAAGAAGAAGACAAAAGCCACAAAAAAAGAGAGCAAATATTCTTTACCAACATACCAATAAAGTTTACCGTAGCCCTGTCTCTTCATAAAACCTCAGCTCTTCACCCCAGTTGAACCAAAACCACCAGAACCTCTTTCAGTAGAAGAAAGAGCACAGCAAGGCTCAAAAAAAGCCGTTTCATGCCTAGCAATCACCATTTGAGCAATCCTATCACCATCATTGATAACAAAAGGAGTATCTGAATGATTAATAAGAATTACCTTAATCTCTCCCCTATAATCCGAATCAATAGTCCCAGGAGCATTCAAAACAGTAACTGCAGACTTAAAAGCAAGACCTGATCTAGGTCTAATTTGAACCTCATAACCAACAGGAATCTCAAAAAAAAGACCCGTAGGAACAGCAAACCACTTATGAGGCTCAATAGTAATAGGCCCATTTGCAAGACAGGCGCAGATATCTGCGCCTGCTGCTTGATTAGAACTATAAACAGGAAGTCTAGCTCCCTGTCCTAAAAGAACTTTAATTGTACAATTCTTTGAATCCATCAGTCCTTATTCTCTTTATTTTCTTTGTATTCTCTAGGCTTTCTGTCTCTAAAGTCCTTATTAAAAGGCTTACGACCACCACGATCTTCTCTAGGCTTTCTCTCAGGAACCTTAGTCTCTCCGTCTGGATCAATAGCATCAATATAAGAAAGACTGAGTCTACCACCAGTGCGGTCAACCTCAATAAGCTTAACTGGAATAACCTGACCAACCTGAAGAACATCAGAAACATTGTTCACTCTAGTTCTAGCAAGCTTAGAAATGTGGCAAAGACCTTCTTTCCCTGGGAGAATCTCAACAAAAGCGCCAAAATCCATAATTCTCTTAACGGTACCCTGATAAATTCTACCAACCTCGGGCTCTTCAACAATAGCCTTGACCATCTCCAAAGCAGCCTGAGCACTTGCAGAGTTCTTACCATAAATAGTAACAACACCAGTATCATCAATGTTAACTTCAGCACCAGTAACTTGAGCAATACTTTTGATTGTCTTTCCACCAGTACCAATAACAGCACCAATCTTCTCTTCTTCAACTTTAGTTGTAAGAATCTTTGGAGCATACTGATTAATCTCAGCTCTAGGAGCAGATAAAGTCTGTTCCATGATACCCAAAATGTGGTAACGACCTTCCTTAGCCTGCTGAAGAGCCTTACTCATAATCTCAGGAGTAACACCAGCAATCTTGATATCCATTTGGAAAGCAGTAATACCATCACGAGTACCAGCAACCTTGAAGTCCATATCACCAAGATGGTCTTCTTCTCCCAAGATATCGGATAAAATCTTATACTTGCTGTAGTCTGCACCCTCAGTGATAAGGCCCATAGCAATACCTGCAACCGGCTTTGAGATTGGCACACCAGCATCCATCAAGGACAGACATCCACCACACACCGATGCCATTGAGGAAGAGCCATTAGATTCCATAATCTCACTGACAACTCTAACAGTATAAGGGAACTCATCCTTGCAAGGAACAACAGCCTGAAGAGCTCTCTGAGCAAGATGACCATGACCAATTTCTCTGCGGCCAGTAGTCAAACGACCAGTCTCACCAACAGAATATGGAGGGAAATTGTAATGAAGCATGAAATTACTGTAATTCTTATCTCCATCAATGTTGTCAAAAAGCTGCTCATCTTGAACAGTACCCAAAGTAGTAACAGCAAGGCTTTGAGTCTCACCTCTTGTAAAAAGAGCACTACCGTGAGTTCTAGAAAGAACACCAACTTCACAAGTAATAGGTCTAATCTCAGTAACCTTTCTACCATCAACACGAACACCATCCTCAAGGATGGAAGCTCTCAAAATCTCATATGCAAGATCATCAAAGAGCTTAGCAATTTGAGCCTTACCATCATCATGGGCAGCAACTTCATCTGCATACTTTACAAGAGTATCAGCCTGAACCTTGGCAAGAGCATCATGACGAGCAAACTTGCTATTACCAAAAGAAGCCTCTTTAACCAAAGGTCTAGCATATTCACGAATAGGATCAAGCCAAGAAAGATCCTCATTAATCTCAAGAACAGGAAGCTTCTCCTTTCCAGCAATCTTTTTAAGCTCAAGCTGAGCATCACAAAGCTGTGTAATGACAGGCTGAGCAGCAGCAATAGCATCAAGCATGTTCTGCTCAGAAACCTCATGAGCACCACCCTCAACCATTGTAATACCCTCTCGAGTTCCAGCAACAACAATATCAAGATCAGAATTCTCAATCTGCTGGAAAGTTGGGTTAATAACATACTTTCCGTCAATCAAGGCTACTCTAACACCAGCAATAGGACCATTGAAAGGTATATCTGAAATAGTAACTGCAGCACTTGCAGCATTAATAGCAATTACATCTGGTGTATTGACTTGGTCAGCAGAAACAACAGTAGGAACAATCTGAATTTCGCGACTGAAAGCCTTATCAAACAAAGGTCTCATAGGACGGTCAATAAGACGACTAACAAGAATCTCTTTGTCTTTTGGTTTAGATTCTCTCTTGAGGAAACCTCCAGGAATCTTACCTGCGGCATAATACTTTTCATTGTATTCAACTGAAACTGGAACATAATCTAATGGCTCGCTTGGAGCATCCGAACAACATACTGTGGCAATAACTGCAGAACCTGCATAATGAGCATAAACTGCACCGTTAGCCTGCTTGGCAATTTTACCAGTCTCAAAGACTAGATAATCGTCACCAAGTTTAACTGAAACTGATTTCACTTCTGACATTTTTCTTCCTTTCTACTTCTTTTTTCTTCTTTTCTTCTTTCTGCCTTTGAACTCTAACTTTCAAATCTTGCCTCAATGCCGCCTGAAACAAAATCTGAAAAGAAGAAACAAAGGACTTGTAAGGTATAAACCTCTCTTAAACGCAGTAATGGCCCCGCATATACGGAGCCAATACATGTCAAGTTTGAGCTTACTTTCTGAGACCTAACTCAGCAATAAGAGCACGATATCTGTTGATGTCTGTGTTCTTAAGGTACCTAAGAAGGCTTCTTCTCTGACCAACCAACTTCAAAAGACCACGATTTGAGTTATGATCCTTTGGATTAGCCTTGAAGTGTTTCTGTAGGTCGTTAATTCTAGCTGTAAGTAAAGCAATTTGTACTTCAGTAGATCCTGTGTTCTTCTCATCTCCACCAAACTTAACGATGAGCTGCTGCTTCTGTTCCTTAGTAACCATTATGTTACTCTCCTAGGAATGTAATCCCACTTGGATTCATTCGCACAGGCAGTTCCAGAGCCAAATGGTCCTCTGAAATACAAAGTTGGGCTCTCACCCTACTTTGACTATCTGTCGCTTCCACCATGTAGACCCCTTCTGGAGGAAGAAGCCGTCCAAGAGTGCGAATGTCAAATAACAGGCGATTTTGACTCCACCTACAAGGAATACCCCTAAGGTCAAGACTGTACGCTCTGCCAAGCAACTTGGAAACTTGTTCCAAATCACCTGTTAGGAGACAACTGCGAATCAAGGAGCTACTCACTTCAACGTCATCAACGAAGACAGAAGGAACAACCACAAGAAATGCAGATGAAGTATATCTAGACAAAAGCACCTCTAATTCAGAAGGCCCCACACTTTCATGTGGATTTCCACAACGGAAACTTGTCCCAACAACCATTGCCTCTACCTTGCACAACGTACAAAGTTTAGCAATGAACTCCTCACCAGAGAGTTTACTCATATCACTAGAAAAGTCAATGATACAGTGTACGTCCACACCCATTTTCTCCAATATTTCGTTCATTTCCAAGGCACTCGTAATAGGCTCCATCTTTTTCATGGAACCCTTTGCCATCTTTGGATTTACAGAGAAACTCATCACTACGCTTAAAAAGCCGCTTTTTCTAGCAAGTTCAACATTTTTCTTAAAAATAGCTTGGTGTCCAAGATGTAGTCCATCAAAGACTCCAATACTAACAACACAGCCAGTAGAGAGAGCAGAAGAAGCAGAAAAAGAAGTATCACAACTAATCTTAATCACTTCTAATAATCCTCGCTTTTAAACTGGCAAATAATCTTTTTTTCTTTAACGCTGTACATGCAAACAGGGGTATTAGAATGCATAAACACAGCAAAAAATGCACCATCAGGCACTTTAGAGAGCACCGTTTTTGATACAGAGCCATTGGAAAGCCTAAAAGATTCTTCTGCAGACACATCAACACAAAAAGTTCCAGGTATCTGTTTAATAAAATTAAAACCAAAGTTATCGGGCCCAGAACCTATAGCTGTAAGTTTTGAGATATCGTTGTAAGGGATGGCCTCTTCTACGTTGAAAGGACCAATGGCAGTTCTATACAACTCCTTGACGTATGCACAGCTTCTGCACCTATGTCCAAGATCGCGGGCATAAGAGCGGATATAAGTACCCTTAGAGACCCTCAAACGCACATGCAAATATGGTGCATTATAGGAAATAATTGTGGCCTCATGAATTGTAATTGGGCGTGGTGGAAGGCCTTCAATGACCTGTGCAGACTCCTTCATAGATCTAGCCACTTGGTAGCATCTCTTTCCGTTCACATGAATTGCACTGTAGGCAGGAGGAACTTGCATAAGTGGCCCAACCATGGACTGAACAACGGCGGAAACAACCTCAAAGCACGGGACCTTGCCAGTTTCAAAAACAGCACCTTCAGGATCTAGAGTATCGGTTGACTTGCCAAATTCAATGATGGCCTCATAAGTCTTATCCATCCCCATAAAAGCGTTAACTAAGTGGGTATAACTCCCACAAAGAACAATCAAAAGACCATGAGCAAACTTATCTAACGTGCCACAATGACCCGTCTTTTTGTTAACAATTCTTTTAACCTTACCAAGACAATCAAATGAGGTAATTCCGGATGCTTTATTTAAAAGAATAACAGCGTTTTTACCTGTCATACTTAGCATTACTATTTTAGCTTTTCCAAAAGCTCATTCATCTTCTGAGCCTCACGTTCAGTAGTATCAGCTACAAACGTAAGCTTAGGAGTGTTTCTTGTCTTAAGAGCCTGTGCAAGACGAGCCTGAATAAAACCAGCAGCACTTTGGAGAGCTTTAACAGAGTTCTCCAAAGAACCATCATCCATAAGACAAGAAACATAGAGCGTTGCATAAGCATTGTCTCTAGAAAGAGTTATTGCACTTATGCTTGCAAATCTACTAAGTTTAGGATTCTTAATTTCGCCACTAACAATCAACGTATTAACAGCCTCAAGAATCCTAGACTCAATTCTGCTCTGACTATATTCGCTCATATAATCCTATATCCTCAAAACTATAATCAAATATACTCGTTAGAGACTTCAAGCTTTCTAGCTGTCTCGTGAATCTCAACAAATTCAAAGGTGTCACCTTCTTTGAGATCTTGGAAACCTTCAATACCAATACCACACTCAAAACCAGCAGCAACCTCACGAACATCGTCCTTAAAGCGCTTGAGAGATGTAATCTTAACCAAATCCTTGTTGATTTGGATGTTCTCTCTAATGACACGGCAGAAGTTGTTTCTCTTTACGCTACCAGAAAGGATGTAACATCCGGCAACAAGACCAACCTTAGGAACTCTGAAGACCTGTCTGACAGTAGCAGTACCAACATCCACCTCTGTCTTCTCTGGAGAAAGCATACCTTCCATAGCAGCCCTAACATCATCAACAACATTGTAAATGATATTGTACTTTCTAATCTCAATCTTCTCTTGGTCTGCCCTAGCCTGAGCTTTAGGAGTAGGTCTAACGTTGAAACCAATAACCAATGCAGGATTCTCTGAAGCCGATGCCAAGTTAATATCATCCTCTATGATAGCACCAGCAGCTGCACGAATAACCCTAACTCTAATTTCAGGTGTAGAAAGCTTTTCCAACGCAAGCTGGAGAGCCTCAACAGAACCCTGAACGTCACCTTTAATAATAACGTTAAGTTCCTGTACCTCACCCTCTTTGATAGCATCATTGAGAGTCTCAAGCGTAACTTTCTTGAACTTGCTCGCCTGATTCATCCTCTCAAGTTCTTGCCTCTTGGTACCAATTTGTCTAGCCTGCTTCTCGTTTTCACACACCTGGAACGGATCACCAGCAGAAGGCACATCAGAAAGCCCAATTACCTCAACCGGTGTAGACGGACCCGCAGAAGTAATCTTCTTACCCTTGTCATCGAACATAGCTCTAACTCTGCCCGGATAAATGCCAGAAACATAGTAATCACCCTGCTTGAGAGTACCACGCTCCACAATCACGGAAGCCACAATACCACGTCCTTGGTCAATGCGAGCTTCAAGTATTTTGCCTTCAGCCCTACAATTGGGGTTAGCCCTAAGGTCCATCATCTCCGCCTGTAGCAGGATGGTGTCCAAGAGCTCATCAATACCCTCCTTTTTCAAGGCCGATATCTGACAGTACAGTGTCTGACCGCCCCATTCTTCAGGAACGAGCCCCTTATCAGAAAGCTGTTGCATAACCCTCTCCGGCTTTGCATCCGGCAAATCAATCTTGTTTATAGCAACAATAATAGGAACATTAGCGGCCTTAGCATGGTCAATAGCTTCCAAAGTCTGAGGCATAACACCATCATTTGCAGCAACAACAAGAACAACAATATCCGTTAACTGAGCACCACGAGCTCTCATCATAGTGAAGGCTGCATGACCCGGAGTATCCAAGAAAACAACATCACCCTTACCAGGAATAGAAACCTTATAAGCACCAATATGCTGAGTAATACCACCAAACTCACCAGCAACAACGTTGGTAGATCTAATAGCATCCAACAACTTAGTCTTACCATGGTCAACGTGACCCATGACAGTAACAATAGGAGCTCTAGGAAGAAGATCTTCATCACTATCTTCTTCTCTTGCAATAATTGTTTCATCATAAAGATTTACAAGATGAACAGTACAACCGTATTCATCAGCAATCAAAGTAGCAGTATCGCTATCAATACTCTCATTAATGCTTACCATCATTCCCATACCAAACAGCTTAGAAATAATTTCGGAAGCTTTAATGTTCATCTTTCTAGCAAGATCACTAACTGTAATAGAAGAAAGAATATCAATTGATTTTGGAACAGCAGCAGAAGGTTCTTGACTCTTGGACTTCTTACCAAACTGCTTGAACTCCATCTCTTCATCAGTTCTTTCATCTCTGCGGTCCTTACCCTTATCTTTAGTATAGACCCTTCTGTTTTTATCAACTGAAACAGGTTCAGAAGGAGCACCAAAGCCACCTCTGAAACCACCACGGTTATTATCTTTAGAACCAAAAGCAGGTTTCTGGCCAAAACTTGGACGCTGACCATCCTTGTTAAAACCACCCTGTCTATTACCAAAGTTACCACGGTTATTACCTTGCTGAGCACTTCTTGGAACATAAGCCTGAGGCTTCTGCCCACCCTGCCTATTGGTAAAATTACCTGGCTTATGCCCATTGTTATTTAGTCTCTGACCATCACGTCCATAGTTAACTCCACCAACAGAACCAACAGGACCAGAAGTTCTGCCACTTTCATAAGGTTTTGTGGCATTCTTTGGCAAAATAGGAGGAAGATTGTCTCCAGAGATAATTACTGGGCCCATGTTAATAGTACTCTGCGTAGCAGAAGACTTCTTAACAACCTTCTTCTGAACAGTAACAGGCTTTTTAGCAAACTGAGCGCCAATAATCTTCTGCCCCGCAAAGCTCTGACCTTGAGTAGCCTTACCCTGAATAGGCTTAGACTGGGCAGGTTTAGGCTGTGCTGGCTTAAGCTGTGCTGACTCAGAAGCAGGTGTTTGTTCTGTAGCCTTAGTTTCTATAGTTACTGAGGCAGTCTCAGTCATAGGAGCTTCAGTTTTAATCTCTGTTTTCACAGTCTCAGCAAATACATGTTCATCTGCAGACTGTATAACAGGAGACTTCTCCTCCGCATGAGAAGGTTCTACATTCTGAGCCTTAACAACAACAGTAGGCTTTTTCTTAACAATGACAATCTTCTTCTTTTCAGTAGAAACGTCAGCCTTAATTGTTGGTGTAACTTCAGGCATCTTAGACTTCTTAATCAATGTTACCTTGGGTTTATTATCTTCTGTCATTAAAAACCTATTACTCCTCGTCTTCTCCGACTTCCTCAAAACTTATTCCAACATGACAGTTTGGACATTCCGTCATTCCTACAGTGAGAGGATATCCGCAATTAGGACAAGCAAAACCCTCACCCTCCTCACTTTCAACCTCATCTTCAACAATATCAACATTCTCTTTAATTACATTGTTAATTGTCTCAATCTCTTCAGCAGTCAAGCGATCCATAGTTGCAAGCTCTTCATCTGAAAGATTAATAAATTCTTCTACAGAATAGATATCATAGAAGTTAAGCTTATCTGTAAGAGCCTTATCCAAAGGAAGATCTGTAAGAAGCAACTCTTCATCACCTTCAAGCTGTTGACCATCCACATACTGTTGATCATCATTTGCAAACAAAGCATCAGCCTGATTTCTAGCTTCAACAGAGATATCCATTTCAGAGAACTGCTCCTGAGTTTTAACATTAACAATCCAGTCACACAGTCTATTCACAAGTCTAACATTAAGACCCTGTTTACCAATAGCCAAAGAAAGTTGAGCTTCATCAACAATAGCAACAGCCTCTTTTTTAGCCTGATCAATAACATAAACCTTAAGAACCTTAGCTGGGGAAAGAGCATTGGCAATGTACTCAAGAGGATTTGGATCCCATTTAATGACATCAATTCTTTCGTCATCCAATTCCTTCATAATAGCCTGAATTCTATTACCTTTAAGTCCAACACAAGTACCAACAGCATCTGCATCAACTTTCTTAGGATAAACAGCAACCTTTGTTCTATAACCTGCCTCACGGACAATTTTCATTATCTCAATGCTAGGATCCTTAGAAACCAACTCAGGCACATAAATTTCAAAAAGCTTACGAACAAACTCTTCATGAACCCTGCTAAGAAGAACTTTAATGTTCTTATCGGATTTTTCATCTTGTTTTACGCTCTCAACATAGCACCTAATCTTATCACCCTTAATATACATTTCTTTAGGGCTTTGATTCTTTCTTGGTAAATAACCCTGAGTTCTTCCAAGATCAATGATAAGATCCCCATTCTCTCTCTCACCCTGAACATAACCATTGATGATTTGACCAACCTTACCTCTGAACTCCTGTAAAAGTTCATCCTTCTGAATCTCCCTGAGTGCAGACTGAGCTCTCTGCTTCCCTGTTTGAACACTAATTCTGTCAAAGCTCTTAGGATCAATTGGAATCAAAAGTTCATCACCTACTTCAGCTTCAGAGCCAAACTCCTGGGCTTCAGAAAGTGGAATTTGCGTTACTGGATCGTCAAAGTCATCATCTTCAACAACAACCTTGCGTGAAGCAAGTTCAACAGAAGAAAGGTCATCAGCAAAAGTAACAACAGCATTGTCATCTGTTCCAAACTTTCTTCTATATGTAGCCAAAAGGGTCTGTCTAATGGTATCCAAAACCAAATCCTGAGAAATACCCTTCTCTTCAACCATAGTTCTTATAGCATCACTTAACTCGGACATTTTTCACATCCTCCCATTTATAATCCAGTTTTGCTTTCTGGATATCATTAAATTCAATCAATTTCTCCTCACCCTTCTCTTTTGAGTTTTCAATCTCAAAATCAAGAAGAGTAACCGCCTCATTCTCCACCTTGCCAATTACTCCTTCAATCCAAGAAGCAGCACTTAAACAATAAAGCCTACATCTCTTTCCTTGGAACACCTCAAATTCATAGACATCCCTAAAATTCCTCTGTAAGCCGGGTGTAGAAACCTCAACATAAAGGTTATCGCGCCCAAATCTCACTTGAAGCCTAGGAAGAACAGTATTATGAACCTTTGCACAGTCATCAATACTGGTATCCCCCTGCGGATTCATGATGATTACTGAAACCTGAACTGTAGTACCTTGCATTGTTTTTTTGACATCACAAAGCACCATGCCCAAATTTGCCACAATTTCCTTTAAATCCACAAAAAGTGGGTCTTTGACAATACAGTTAGTCAACATAAAGCCATAAAAAAGGGACCGAAACTTTCGATCCCTCAAAAATCCTACTAAAAAATCTATCTTCACTATACTTAACCTTGCACAATGTGTCAATATATTCATATATAAGAGGAAACACAGCATGGACAAATCACAACCAATCGCTAAAGCCGTTGTATTCGATTTTAACGGTACACTTTTTTTTGACTACCAAGAAAATAAAGACGCTTGGAATGCTATCTCCATCAAATACAGGGGCCACGCCTTTGAGGAAACCGAATACAACAACATCATGGGAAGATTGGACCCAATCTGTGTACGGCTTATGCTAGGAGACCTCCCATATCCTCAGTTGGTTGAAATTGCTAACGAAAAAGAAGAAATCTACTTACAGCTTTGCCAAGAACGCCACCTCTCAATAGAAGAAAGCGCCATTCAATTTATAAGGCGCCTCAAGGAACGTGGTATCAAAACCCTTATAGCCTCCTCCGCCCCAAAAAGCAATATGGATTGGTATTACGAGCACCTAGGCCTAAAAGACCTCTTTGAGCCAGGCTACATTATAGCTGGCAGAGACGACATCCCCTCCAAGCCCAATCCCGATATCTTCCAATTCGCCCTCAAAGTAGCTAAAACATCCCCAAGTGCGGCTATTTGCTTTGAAGATGCACCAAATGGCCTCAGAGCCGCTCTTGCCGCAAATTTCAAAAAGGTTTACGGCATCCAATCCCCAGGCTTTGACGACACCGTTCAAAAAACCCTAGCCCCAATGCTAACTTGGCCCTACGCTCTAGAGCATTTTGCAGAAATAATCACCCTTTAGCCATTGCACAGCACAAAAGGCTACATAAACAGCTCAAAAACCCTTAGCTATGTAGCTTTTTCCTGTTATAGTCTGTTATACAATTATGCCAGTATCATTATTGCCAAGCGTGAAATATCGGGGTAAATCATAGGGAGAGAACATACCACGGTCCGTTGCAATGCCACTGATGAGATACGGCGGTGTCATGTCAAAGGCTGGGTAGTAGCCCTTCACGCCCTCTGCAGCGGTGCGCACTCCCATGGCTTGGAGTGAAAAATTGGGGTCACGCATCTCAATTGTGACGCTCTCGTGGGTGGGATGTCCAACGTCTGGAGCACCAGAAATGAATGTTGGAATGCCAAAGTGGTGGGCGCAAATTGCAATCTGGGATGTGCCAACCTTGTTAAAAACATAGCCGTCTACGCAAATTGCATCTGCTGCGCAGGTAAAGACATCTACTTTTTCCTTTGCCATGACAAATGCAGGCATGTTGTCTGTAATGACCGTCACATCAAAGCCCATGTCTCGACACACTGTAGCTGTAAGTCGTGCACCTTGAAAATATGGTCTAGTTTCAGGACAAAAAAGACGAATTTTCTTGCCTCGAGTAGTGCATTCTTTAAGCATCATGCCTAATATTGTTTCTGCAAAGCATTGGGTCATAATTGTGCCGTTATTAGGAAACATATCTACTAGATATTCGGCACACTTAGCAACTTTAGCGTAGCGTCTATTGTTAGAATCTACCACATAGTCCCTAATGGCTAAATCTACTCGCTTGCCTGCTTCTAGGGCCTTTTGTGCCGCAGGCAAACAAGCCTCTGTGACTATTTTCATCCTATTTACTGTTGTTGGACGAGCATGAGAAATTGTATATGCTGCCTTTTTTAGATACTCAATTTGTTCTTCTGCACCTAGGTTTTTACATTCCCAAGCTGCAAGAGCCATTCCCATTGGAGCTGCAGTAAATGGTCCTGCAGACTGAGTTACCATGTCTGTAATTGCTTGTGTCACTTCAAGATGAGTCTTACATATGACAAACTCTACTTTGGCAGGATAGATTCTACGATCTAAAATTCTTACCTCGCCATCTTCATACCAAGCAATGTTTTCATACTGAAGCATGAAAGCTAAATTTTTATCTTGTCTATCCATGCCATCTCCTTGTTAACTTTGTTTTATTCAAAAGGCACACAAAAAACCCGCTACATAAAAATTAGCGGGTTTTTAAGTTACGGAATAGGACCTTATATCTCTTGAACCATTGGTTCAAGGGGGATCCCCAGTTAAGTCACAGATTCTGTTCCCTAAAACCCTAGGGCGGGAGCAATGCACCGTTTCTATGCCGGAATCCATAAGAAAAGTTTGAGCAAGAGAATTACGCTCCTACTCCGCAACTAATTAGATGTTACCACAGAAAAAATCACTTTGGAAGTACTATTTTTATTATTGAAGTTAGAGTCCGGTCTAAGTTGTTGGCAAATGCTTTGAAGTTGGATTCTTTCATTTTAGCCTGTTGATTATCAAAAATTCCCATCTCTCTAAGTTGTTGATTGATGGCTCTATTGCCAAGTCTTTGTTTGATATTTTCTTGTGTGTAGCTTTCGCCTCTGTCATCAATAGCAAAGACTCCCTTCTCTAACATTCTAGAAGCAAGAGGAATATCGTGAGTAATACATAGAGCTGGAAACTCTGCGTTTTCAACAATATAGTCATCTGCACTATTATTGCCCGTTGGCACAACAATTGAATGAATATTTGATTTATAAGCTTTAAGTTCAGCTTTGTTAGTAATTCCTTCAGCCCTCTTTAGATTCCTAATCCGGCATGTATCCTCTTCAATAAACAAAACAACATCAGAAAGAGCTCTATCACTGACAAAATAAGCTTGAGCATTTATACGTATTGCAGCTTTTAGAATTATGGTTCTGAGATTTTTAGGAATGGAATCAGCATCAATCCATAAGGATATGTTCATATAAATATAATAAGAGAAAGTCTTATGTTTTACGAGTATTTGATTGAATAAAATACTTACAAAAAAGTAAAATACTTCTAAGAAAATTACTTGGAGGATAAAATTATGAAAATCTCCGCATTACAAAAAGCAAGATATGAGTATGCACCAAAGCTTCCTATGGTACTTAGAGGCGACATTAACACTGTTGTTCCACATTACGGGCAAGCAACAAATGCAGCAAGCGACCAAGAAGCACTTAAAGCTCTTTTTCCAAACACCTATGGTCTTCCAAAGGTGAGTTTTGAAAAAGGAGGCAATGAAAAGGTTGGCTCAAAACTTAACGTTGGAGTAATCCTTTCTGGTGGACAGGCTCCTGGTGGGCATAATGTTATTTGTGGTCTTTATGATGCTCTAAAGAAAGCAAATAAAGAAAGTCAGCTTTATGGTTTTATTGGTGGCCCAAGTGGAATTCTTGAAGATAAATATCTTATTATGACAGATGAACTTATTGATGAATACAGAAACACTGGTGGTTTTGATATTATTGGATCAGGAAGGACAAAGTTAGAGACAAAGGAGCAGTTTGCTATTTGCACGCAAGTGTGCCACAAACACGACATTAACGCAATTGTCATCATTGGTGGTGATGATTCCAATACAAATGCGGCTGTCTTGGCGGAGTATTTTAGAGCTCAGGGTGAGCCTGTGTGTGTTGTAGGATGCCCAAAAACAATTGATGGAGACCTTAAAAATGAAAGTATTGAAACTTCTTTTGGATTTGATACTGCAACCAAGACCTATTCAGAGCTTATTGGAAATATTGAGCGAGATGCGAATTCGGCCCGTAAATACTGGCATTTCATTCGTCTTATGGGAAGAAGTGCAAGCCATATAGCTCTTGAATGTGCACTCCAAACTCAGCCTAATATCTGCCTTGTTGGTGAAGAAGTTGAGGCAAAAAATCAGTCCGTTGAAGATATTACCAACTACATTGCAAATGTTGTTGCAAAACGAGCTGAAAAGGGCATGAATTTTGGTGTTTGCCTTGTTCCTGAAGGTCTTATTGAATTTATTCCTTCTTTAAAGGTTTTAATTAGTGAAATTAACGACCTTCTTGCTAAAACTGAAGCTGAATTTAACAAACTTGAATCTTCTAGTGAAAAGATTTGTTTTGTTGAGACCAAACTTTCTGCTACATCAAAGGCTGTTTTTGATAGCCTCCCTGTGGAGATTAAGGCTCAACTTCTTGCAGACAGAGATCCTCATGGTAATGTCCAAGTTAGTAAAATTGAAACAGAAAAACTTTTAATTCAGACTGTTGATGCAAAACTCAAGCAAATGAAAAAAGATGGTAATTATTGTGGCAAGTTTGCAACACAGAATCACTTCTTTGGCTATGAAGGCCGTTGTGCATTCCCATCAAATTTTGATGCTGACTATTGTTATAGCTTAGGTTACAATGCTTTTTTCCTAATCAGTGCCAATTTAACCGGTTATCTTTCAAGCGTAACAAATCTTTCAAAGCCAGCTACAGAATGGAAGGCAGGTGGAATTCCAATTACTATGATGATGAACATGGAACAGCGCCATGGTGAAAAGAAACCTGTTATTAAGAAGGCTCTTGTTGAGCTTAATGGCAAGCCTTTCAAGTATTTTGAACAAAATAGAGCACAATGGGCAGAAGACACCTGTTTTACATTCCCAGGTGCTATTCAATACTTTGGTCCATCTTCTGTCTGTGACCAAACAACAATGACCCTTGCCTTAGAACACCAAGAGTAAGCATCTTGGAAAAAAGTCTACTTGAAAAGCCTGTTTTGAGGGTTTCAAGTAGACTTGTATACTTAAAAAGGTCTTTTTTTGCGTTTCAAGTAGACTTTTAAAAAAAAAGAGCTGTCAGCAGTACGCCAACAGCTCTTTTTTTTCATTAATAAACCTTAGAATTACGCATCTTCTTAACTTTCAGCATCTGTTTTCTGGCTAGAGCCTTATTCTTACGATGCTGGATGGCAGATGGCTTCTCAAAGTATTCGCGCATTTTATACTCGCGAATAACTCCTTCTTTCTCAACCATTCTCTTAAAACGCTTAATTGCTTTCTCAAGTGGTTCAGTCTCATCAACTTTTACGAATGCCATTACTAACTCACCCCCTCTGCCTAAAGGCTCAAGAATCGGTTAGTAAATTAACATTATCTAAAAGATTTGTCTAGCACACAAAAGCCATAAAGTATAAAATAAAAGAATGAATAAAAGCAGTCAGGCATATGCAAAGACAATAGTCACAGATTTGCTCAAGTTAAGAGCTGGCGACGCACTATCTATAAACACAGAAGAGATAGACCTAGAATTTGCAAAAGAAATAGCAAACACAGCACTCGACATTACAAAAGTAACAGTAAAAATAGTTGTTACAGAAAACGGAAAACCAAATCAAGTGATGGAATTTGATCCTGCTCCCCCTGCGCTTGACGCTCAAGCTTTCGCAATGCTACGCCTTGCACATGAAAGTCAAAACAAACAAGACAACACAGAATATCTAGAAATCATTGTTGATAAAGAAGATCTTGTAACAGTTCAAAAATTTGGACACCTTGCAGAGCCAGTCCTATTAAATAGACGTATTTCTGTACCATGGTGCGTTGCACAAATACATGATGACAACACACAACAATGGAAAGAGATAAACAATAAAATTGACCTTGGAATTGAAAATCAAATCCTTGTTGCAGATTATAGAAGGCAATATTTACAGCAGTCAGATTCAGTTCTACTACATATTACTGGAAAAAACACAGATTTCACTGTAAAAATACCTGAAGGTGCACGTTTTTTGGGAGGAACCCAAATTCTTCCAAACGGACGTAAATTTTTAAACACCCTAAACTTTGACGTAATATCATTTATAACTGATTGCAACTCATTAGAAGGAAGACTTGAGGCTCACTGCAAGATTCTTGGCAAAGAGTTGGATTGTGCTTTGAGATTTAAAGATGGCAAACTTGTTAATTGGGCTCCAGAAAAAGAGCTCACCAGCTTATTCAACTTTGACGAAAATCTAAAAAAACCTGGTTATATCTCATTTAAAGATAAAGAATTCATTCTTCATTTAGGAGGCTCGCTTGTAGAGGGACTATCAATAATTCCAGAAAACGAGAGTTCACTACCAGATTATTTTAACAAGTGCCTTTATACTCTAAAATTATATTTAGACCCCAAACTTAGTATCTTTGCCACAAATTGCAATGGCAATACTACGGAACTTGTCAGACATGGCTTCTTCCTACAATAGATTACAATAGGTTCCAATAGGTTCCAATAGGTTCCAGTTAACTATTCAACTCACAAATATACTTGGCCCCATTGATAGTATGGCTGACATCAGCACAATCAACCTTAACATAGCCTGTGATGTAACGAGAAAACCCGCCAGTAGCAATGACCTTGACCTTATGCCCTAATTCTTTCTCAATCTGAGCAATAATAGCTGAGAATTGACCAGTAAACCCAAACAGTACACCTGCACGGATAGACTCAATAGTATTTCTTCCTAACACAGTTGTAGGCAAATCCAGTCTGATTTCTGGAAGCTGGGCAGTGTTTTGAAAAAGAGCCTTAACAGAAGTCATCATTCCAGGACCAATTGTAACGCCCAAAACCTCACCTTTAGGAGAAATAGTCTCAGTTGTAAAAGCAGTGCCAAAATCAGCAACTGTAACATAGTCATTTGGATAAAGTCTATGAGCCTCAGCAAGATTGCAAAGAATATCGGAACCAAGTTCTATTGGAATAGACTCCTTAACAAGACCAGTATTTACGTTCTTATCAACAATTACAGGCATAAAGCCACCACGTTGAAAAATTTCGTAAACTATATTGTTGGTAAGCATTGGAACTACACTACTTACAACGGCCTTGTCAAAAATCACATTTTTCATAAGCTCTGCAAAATCTAAGATAGCATGAGTGCTCTTGGTTTTTATGCGCTTATGAAAAACCCAAGATGTTCCATCATGAAGAGCAGCAACAATATTTGTATTCCCAATATCAACAGCTAAAAGCAAGACTAAACCTCCGTTTTCGGCCAACTAACCCACAACTCAAAGCGCAACTGCAGACTTTGAGCCATATTTTTCCATTCGTAAGGCCTTAATAGCAGGATCTGTGACATAGTCATCAAATTTCATGTAGCGATCAATAATTCCATTAGGAGTAAATTCAATAATCCTATTTGCAATAGAATCAACAAACTGATGGTCATGAGAATTAAACAAAACCACTCCTTTGAAATCAATCAAACCATTATTCAAGCTTTGAATTGCCTCAAGGTCAAGGTGGCTAGTTGGTTCATCAAAAACAAGACAGTTAGCACCCTCAAGCATGAGTTTAGAAAGCACACAACGTACCTTCTCTCCTCCAGAGAGAACCTTACAGCTTTTTAGCGCCTCATCTCCAGAAAAAAGCATGCGCCCAAGAAAAGATCTAATATAGGTTTCATCTGCATCTTCAACAAATTGGCTAAGCCATTCTGTAATAGTCATATCCTCTTGGAACATGTAATCATTATTCTTAGGAAAATATCCCTGAGAAGTAGTAACACCCCAATTATATTCACCACTATCTGGCTCCATATTGCCCGTAATAATCTGGAACAACACAGTTTTGGCATAGTGATTTGGACCAACAAAAGCAATCTTGTCGCCATTATTTACCAAGAGATTCAAATGATCCAACACAACCGTACCATCAATGGACTTACATAGATCCTTAATCTCCAAGATATTCTTGCCACATTCCCTATTTGGCTTGAAAGCTACATACGGAAAACGCCTACTAGACGGCTGAATGTCGTCAATAGTGAGCTTATCAATAAGCTTCTTACGGCTAGTTGCCTGACGTGCCTTGGCCACGTTACTTGAGAACCTCTGAATGAATTCCTTCAGCTCAGCAATCTTCTCTTCCCTACGCTTCTTTTCATCCTTCATCTGCTTTGCAACAAGCTGGCTAGACATATACCAGAAATCGTAATTTCCCACATATAGTTGAATACGACCAAAATCGATATCTGCAATATGAGTACAAACAGTGTTTAAGAAATGTCGGTCGTGAGAGACAACAATAACCGTATTGTTAAAATCGCTTAAGAAATCTTCAAGCCAGTGAATAGATTCCAAATCCAAGTGGTTCGTTGGCTCGTCCAAAAGTAAGATATCTGGATTTCCAAAAAGCGCCTGAGCAAGAAGAACACGAACCTTAATGTTATCTTCAATGTCACTCATAAGCTTATCATGCATTGTAACAGGAATACCAAGACCATCAAGAAGAACACCAGCATCAGCCTCAGCTTCCCACCCACCAAGTTCAGCAAACTCACTTTCAAGTTCAGCTGCCCTAATGCCATCTTCCTCAGAAAAATCTTCTTTCAAGTAAATTTCTTCACGCTCCTTACGAATATCGTAAAGCTTTTGGTATCCCATAATTACAGTATCCAAAACGGTGTAAGCATTAAAAGCAAAGTGGTCTTGACGGAGCACAGCCATACGTTGACCAGCAGTAATAATAACTTCACCAGTATCTGGCTCAATTTCACCGCTTAAAATTTTAAGAAAAGTGGATTTTCCTGCCCCATTGGCGCCAATGATGCCATAGCAATTACCTGGCGTAAATTTTATATTAACGTTCTTAAAAAGCACCTGCGTGCCATAAGACAGAGAAATATCGGAAGCAGTTATCATATCATTCCTCCTTGCGTAGACCGTAGACCGCAGACCGCCCAAATTCCCAAAAAAAAAGCAACCCCTAAACAAGGTTGCCTATCATCTATAGTTCCAAGGGGAATCGAACCCCTGTTTAGAGACTGAGAATCTCCCGTCCTAACCCCTAGACGATGGAACCATCATTCACAACTGGGATGGAGGGATTCGAACCCCCAAAGGCAGAACCAGAATCTGCAGTGTTACCATTACACTACATCCCAAAAACGAACGAGTTGAGCATACTAAAAAAACTAACCAATTGTCAATACGTTCTAAGCTTTCTTAAAAGCACTAACACGAGCACTGGCAGTGATGCCGTAATCCGACACAATTCCGTCAGAAATATACCTATAACCCAGTCCAGCGACCATTGCTCCGTTATCTGTGCATAGTTTTAAGCTAGGAAATGAAACTTCAAAACCCTTCTCTTCAAGCGCTTTTAGAGAGCTTCTCACAAGCGAATTTGCAGCAACACCACCGCCAGCAGAGATTCTCTTTAGACCAGTATCTTCAAGAGCTTTTTCAACTCTCTTCATAAGCATACCAACTGCTACTCGTTGGAAACTAGCAGCAATATTTTCAGGCGTAGCCTCTTTGCCAGTAGAGAAAATATCGAGCTGATTTATTACAGCCGTTTTCAAGCCCGAATAAGAGATATCGTACGGATGAAAACCCTTACCCATCTTGGGCCCAGAGAACTTGAAAGCATAAGGATCTCCGCTTTTTGCAAGACGGTCAATCATCACGCCGCCTGGATATCCAAGGCCATAGTGTTTAGCTACCTTGTCAAAAGCTTCACCAATGGCATCATCTATTGTAGTGCCAAGAACCTCTATGTCATCATAGCTATTTACTTTACATATAACAGTATGCCCACCTGAAAGAAGTACACCCAAATACGGATATTCAAGCGGGTGTTCAATCTGCGGTGCATACAAATGCGCCCTAATATGGTCAATTCCAATAAAAGGAACCTTAAGCACACAGGCCATGCCTTTTGCAAAATTAAGACCAACCAAAAGAGAGCCCAAAAGCCCAGGTCTTGATGTAGCAGCAATAGCGTCAATGTCATCAACCTTCAAGTTTGCCTGCTTAATTGCAGCACTTACAACCTGAGAAATCCATTCTGTATGAAGACGTGATGCAAGCTCTGGAACAACCCCATCAAACGGTCTATGAAGCTCAATTTGTGTTGCAATAACATTGGAAAGAATATTTCTTCCGTCTTCAACTACGGATGCAGAACACTCATCACAAGAGGTCTCAATTCCTAAAACACGCATTTATAGATCCTCACCAAAATCAATATTATCATCCTCATCATCTGGATCCATAGATATTGGTGAAAACTTTCCAGCAAAGAACATATCAATCAATCTGCGCTGGTTAGCCTGAGGTGCAGCATCATCAATATATGATGCCAGTTCCTTAGAAAGAGGAATGCCATAAACTTTAGCTCCGCGCTTACTTTTCTTTGAGGTAAAAATTTCCTCTGAATTAGGTACAATCATGATCTTGTTCATAACATTAAGGTACAATCACCACCCCAAATAGTCAACTAGGAAACTGTGGGGTGTGGCACTACACAAACGATTTTGCTTGAATATTCCACAACTGCAAATAAGGTCCATCCTGACAGAGAAGTTCGTGGTGAGTCCCCTCCTGCACAATGCGCCCATGTTCCAAAACAACAATCCTATCAGCAAGCATCACAGCACCAAGTTTATGTGTCACAATTAGCCCAGTTTTACCACCAAGTTCTTTACCCAATATATCATCAATTTTTACTTGCGAGTCTTCAAAAAAATCCCGATATTTTTGTTCTATCTTCTCTTCATCCACATGCTCAAAATCCGCAATAGCAATATTATCTCTAACGCTCATCTAATAACGCATAAAGTTTTGTGGCACAACAGATTGTCTTTTACGAAGTTCAACTTCAGATGTTTCTAATACGTTTTTATTATCATAATACACAGATCCAGAGGTAGGAGCAAAAAGACCTAGAATAACATTTGACAACGTAGTCTTACCAGCTCCATTTTCTCCAACAAGTGCATAATGAGTTCCCAATTTCAAAGAAAAGCTAACATTCTGAAATTCAATTCCTTTTTTTAGGTCAATATTTTCCTCTAATTGTGTAATTTGCTCTTCTTCCAAATCCAGTAAACTAAAGAAGCCTTTCATTTTTTCAAAGTTATTTGAGACATCAAAAACACTTGCATATAACTGGTTTGCAATAGTTCTCAGACTTGCAATTGCAGTAAAGGCAGCAATGAATGAACCAATAGAAACAATGCCATCATTTACTGGCAAAGCTAATAAAATAATGGCCATCATGCTATATACGGCAGCAAAAACAGTTGTCCAGCATTCTGAGACTAGCCTCTTTTGACCTAACTTACTATTCTTTTTCATTGCTCTAGAGCAATCTTTGTGGAATCGGTCTTCAATCTCTTGATTGTAGTTGAAAATCTTGCGTTCATTTGCGTATTCTCTATGCAACAACAGTGAAGAAAGATAATTTGCGTGTCGCATATTCTGTACATACTGGCCCCAAAAGCCTCCAGATGACTTTATTGTATTTTTGTTAATAAGGATGCCAGGAATAAGCATTGCAAACACCACAATTGCCCTGTCAATCAAATTTCGTTCTATGATAATTTGCAATGCGGGAATACAACCCGTGACCATACATAAAAATAATACTGTGTAAAATAAGCCCTTTGAGTAGTATTTTTTAATATAACTCCACATGTATCAAACGACCCTTTTGTTATTGAACTTTGTTATTTGTCCAACACGCAGTTTTGATTTTTTACCACAGAAAAAACAAATTCATGCAAAAAAATCTAGAATTTTTGCCAATTCTGTTTCCAAAAGATTTTATTTTTCATTGTACTGAGGTTTTTGCAAAATGAGCTTTGTAAGGTTGAGAACAGAACAAGTAGAAATGTTCAAATTATTTTGATACAGTTCCTAATACTTTGTGTATTATGAAGTTAGAAGAAATGTCCTTTTAGCCGGAAAGGCAAAGCCAAGATTCATGAAGGCAGTTTTGCAAAAACCTCTACTATCAGGGTTATTTACAGAACCACATAAATTGAGTACATTAACGTTGCACGCCAAAATAGCTCAGGGGTAGAGCAGCTCACTCGTAATGAGCAGGTCAAGGGTTCAATTCCCTTTTTTGGCTCAAGCAAAAAGAGCCCAGCACCGCTGGGTTCTTTTTG
>CAVJIN010000010.1:0-44396 GCA_963649615.1 bacterium | reverse complement strand
A
Organism: bacterium; assembly: GCA_963649615.1. Taxonomy (GTDB): domain Bacteria; phylum Spirochaetota; class Spirochaetia; order Sphaerochaetales; family Sphaerochaetaceae; genus UBA9732. The sequence goes on along the minus strand of CAVJIN010000010.1, from coordinate 44,395 downwards.
GTGGGACTTGAAGCTTTAAAATGATAAATGTAAGAGTTTGTTAGCCTCTTCAACGTCCATGATCTCGAGAGCAAAAGGTTTGATGAGATCTACAAGCGCACTGCCTGAGATGCCAGCAACTTTGATTGAGATACATCTATTAGAGGGATCAGTTCCAGCAAAACAAGAGCAAGTGATTAAATCCAGTTGCTGAGAACTAATTTTGCCAATGATCTCAGAAAGAACACCCTTACCTTCCTTTACTAAGAAAGTAATTGTTGTTCCAGGGATACGAGAACCAAAGGTTTCTAGAAGCATTTTGAAAAGATCGCTCTTACTTACAATGCCAACCAAATGCTCGCCTTCAACAACTGGAAGACAAGAAAGATCTTGATCTACCATGAGCGTTGCTGCCGCCTCTACAGTGGTATCTTTTGTGATAGTAACAGGATTTCTACTCATAATTTTTTTGACAGTAAGTTTTGCCAAAAGATAGTTTGTTTCATAAGCACTGAGGGTGCTAGCAGGAGATGGAGCTGCTTTAAGAATATCTTTTTCAGATATTACTCCCACGAGTTTTCCGTTTTTATCCAAAACAGGAAGTCTGTGGACATGTTCTTTTGTCATTAAATCAGAGGCATCCTGAATAGACATATCAGGAGCGCAAGTAATAGGATTTTTTGTCATTCTGTTTTCAATAATCATAGGACCCCCTATAGGTTTTGTGAATCATCACGAAACCCTCACTAAATTAATTATTCCCCAAGATACGCAGCCCTAACCTTCTCATTTTTGAGTAAAGCACGAGCGGTATCATGAAGAACAATAACTCCGTTTTCCATAACGTATCCGTCATCTGCACTCTTCAATGCAAGCCTAGCATTTTGCTCAACAACAAGGATAGTGACATTATCTTCCTTGTTGATATGGCGTAACTTACTGAAGATGTCATGAACAATCAATGGCGCCAAGCCAAGACCAGGTTCATCTAACAGTAGCAATCTAGGACTCACCATAAGTGCCCTTGCAACGGCAAGCATTTGCTGTTCACCACCAGAGAGACTTCTTGCCTTTTGCTTCTTACGACTGCCTAAAATTGGGAAGAAGTCAAACATTTCTTGTTTCTTCTTCTTTATTAAGCTATCGTCTTTTAACATAAAGGCTCCCATGTCTAGGTTTTCCTCTACAGTAAGGTCTGCAAAAACTCGGCGTCCTTCAGGAACTAGAGCTATACCCTTTTTTACTACATTATACGTTGGAATTCCGTGAAAGTGTCCATCTTTTACAGAATAAAGTACATTTTCTTCAAAACTAATGGATCCAGAGACTAATGGCTCCTGTCCAACAATAGCTTTTAGCAATGTTGATTTACCTGCCCCATTGGCTCCAATAAGAGAAACAAAAGTACCTTCGTTTACAGACATTGAAACTCCATGAAGAGCTTTAATGTTTCCATAACTTACGGCAATATTGTCTATTTTCAAGAGAACTTTGTCAGACATGGTCACTCCTCCTCTTCATTAAGGCTATCAAAATCGTCATCTTCATCATCTGTGCCCAAATAAGCCTCAATAACTGCAGGATTAGACTGAATACTACTTGGAGTTCCCTGAGCAATCTTTTGTCCATAATTTAACACAGTAATATTGTCACAAATATTCATAACAAGCTTCATATCGTGTTCAATAAGAACAATTGTGACTCCAAGGTCTCTAATGCGTCTTATGGTATTCATAAGATTATCGGTCTCTTGAGGATTCATTCCAGCTGCCGGCTCATCCAAGAAGAGAAGTTTAGGCTCGGTGGCTAGTGCACGAGCAATTTCAAGCTCGCGTTGATATCCATATGGAAGGCTTCCGGCATCATCATCCCTAAATTTTTCAAGCCCAAAGAATTCAAGCCACTTGGTTGCGTTGGCAATCTGCTCACGCTTTTCCTTTTCAACGTTTACAAAAGAAACTAGAGACTGAAGGGTTCTGTTCTTTAGCGTTCCAGTATGGAAATGACGTCCAACCATAACATTATCCAAGACGCTAAGTTCTTTAAAAAGTCTGATATTTTGGAAGGTTCTAGCAATTCCAAGCCTGCAAACCTTATTTGCAGGTAATCCCGTAATGTCTTTATCTTCAAAAATGACTTTGCCAGAGGACGGGACATCTAGACCAGTAATATTATTAAATAAGGTGGTTTTTCCTGCTCCATTAGGACCAATTAAACCAGTTATCATATTCTTTTCAACAGTAAAGTCTACTCTATTTACAGCAATGATTCCGCCAAATTCACGGGTCAAAGCCTTAGTTTCTAACATACTCATGCCTTGCCCTCCTTTACGGACCTCTCCACCTTGATCTTATTATTTCTCTTCTTCCTTCCCAAAATTCCCTGTGGCCTATAAATCATCATAAAAACCAAAATTAGACCAAAGATAATCTGTTTAGCCTGTGCAGGAATAACAGAGGAAAGACCAATGAGCTGAGGTAGATAAGAAATAAACTGAATGATAAAGGCACCAAGAATTACAGCTAAGAAGTTTCCCATCCCTCCAAGAACTACAGTACAAAGAACCATAATAGAAACCATGAACACATAAGAGCCAGGAGAAACAGAAAGCACAAACTCTGCTTGAAGACAACCGGCAATACCAGAGACACCAGCGCCAATGGCAAAGGAGAAGACCTTGTATTTGGTAACATTTATACCCATGGATGCAGCTGCAATCTCATCTTCTCTTATAGCCTCAAGAGCTCTTCCCATACGAGAAGAAACTAGGCGCTCCAGCAAGAACCAACAAAGAACCAAGAGTATTATTTCCATTAAAAGAAAACCATACTTGGTATAAGGGCTAATCTTTACTCCAAACAAAGTAATCATTGAAATTCTTTGAATTCCCATAGGACCATTGGTAAGGGAGTCCCAGTTGTTTATAACAGTCCTAACAATCTCTGCAAAACCTAATGTAGCAATAGCAAGATAGTCTCCCTTAAGACGTAAAGTTGGAAGTCCAATGAGAACGCCCATCAAAGCGCTAAGAAGTACAGCAACAGGAACGGTAGCCCAAAAGGACCAACCAAGTTTAGTAACTAGAATTGCTGTTGTATAACTGCCAATAGCAAAAAAACCGGCAGCGCACAAAGAGAGCATTCCAGTGTAGCCTGTAATTAAATTCTGTCCTAAGGACATGAAAGCGTAGATACATGTATAAATTAGTATAAGAAGAAAGAAATTCAACATTAGACCTTCTCCTTTTCTACTTTACCAAGAAGTCCTTCAGGTTTAAGCAGAAGTATCAAAATTAAAACAGCAAAGGCAATTGCATCCTTGAAGCCCTGAGGAATACCAAGAATTGCAACACCAAAGGTTTCCAAAATGCCAAGCAAAAAGCCTCCCAGCATAGCACCAGTAATATTTCCAATACCGCCAACTACAGCGGCAACAAAGGCTTTTAGTCCAATCATTGTGCCCATAGTTGCATAGACTTTGTAGTCAAGTGCAATGAGCATACCACCACAGGCCGCAAGAGCTGAGCCAATTCCAAAGGTAAGGGAGATAATTTTATCGGAATTAATTCCCATGAGTTTTGCTGTCTCGCCATCTAGAGAAGTGGCGCGCATGGCCTTTCCCATACGTGTTTTATCAACAAAGATTTTGAGAAGCACCATCATTGCAATGGCTACAACCAAGACCATAATCTGGTGCGGAGTAATGACAACTCCGCCAATTGAGATTGGAGTGTTATCAAATGGATATTCAAGCTTTCTAGAATGTGTACCAAACATCCAGGCAGCTCCGTTAGACAAGATAAATGAGACACCAATTGCAGAAAGAAGTGGTGCAAGTCTAGAGCCCTTACGTAGAGGCTTATAAGCAACCTTCTCTATTGCCATGCCAAGAAGTGCACAGAAAAACATGGAAACTAGCATTGCAATAAAGAAAGAAACAATCCACCAGGTTCCCATGGGCGTTGATCCTCTAAGGGCATCAAACACAAAAAGGCCAACATAGGCCCCTACCATAAGAATATCGCCGTGAGCAAAGTTTATAAATTTAAGTATTCCATAAACCATGGTGTAGCCCAATGCAATGAGTGCATAGATTCCACCAAGGGTCAAACCATTCATGAGATGCTGGAAAAAAGTACTAACAGACCCCACGCAGACCTCCACTAACAAAAATATTCACAAAAATATTTTGTAAAACTTTAACAAAGGCCCTCCCTAACACAAAATAGGAAGAGCCTTAACAAATTATCAAAAAGTAAAATCAAAGAGATTTTGCAAAACCTCTAAAAAGAAACTTTACTCAACCTGAACCAATTTTCCATTCTCAACCTTGAAAGCACCAATATAAACTGGAGTTGTCCCTTCAACCTTGTAAATGCCCTGAGAAGCAACAAGATCTCCGTTTTCAGCAAAATTGATGATTCCATTTACACCTTCAAAGTCCTTAACCTGCTGCATACCTTTCTTGATAGCTTCACGGTTTGTGCCAACCTTTTCAATTACAGAAGCCAAAATATATGTGGCATCGTAAGCATTGGAAGCAAAGGAATCAGGACCTACGCCCCACTTTGCAGTATAATTTTCTTTGAAAACCTTATTCTTGTCAGACTCAACAAGCTTTGCAGAAGCGGTGTAGATAACACCATCAGTGTACTGGCCAGCAAGGGTATAAATCTCTTCACTCAAGAAGCCGTCACTTGAAAGGAATGGCTTATCAATACCAAGCTGTGAAGCCTGCTCAAGAATTTGAGCCATCTCTGCCGTGTAATCTGGGATATAAATAGCCTCAGCATCTGTATTCTTCAAGTTGGTCAACTGAGTCTTGAAATCCTTATCTCCAACCATAAAGGTTGCTGTTGCAACAATTTGTCCACCCTCGGCAGTAAAGGTCTCACTCATACTTTCATACAAACCCTGGCTGTAATCGTTTTTTGCATACAACACAGCAAGTTTTCTGTACCCCAGCACCTCATACCAATACTTTCCAGCAACTTCACCCTGCAAACCATCAGATGGCGTGGTTCTAAAAATATAGTCGCCAATATTCGTGATATCTTTATGGGAGGCCGATGGTGTTATAATGACAATTCCTTCAGCATCTGCACGTTCTGCAACAGAGAAGGCCTCTCCAGTGAGAACTGGACCAACAATAGCACAGACTTTATCAGAAGAACTAAGCTTTTCCATAGCAGCAAGAGCTTTCTGAGAATCTCCTTCACTATCTTCCGCATAAAGCTTTATCTCAACACCATTTATACCACCATTAGCATTGATTTCTTCAATCGCCATCTGTACAGCCTGCTTACATAGAGTTCCATAGTTCGCATAATCCCCAGTAAGTGGTCCAATAAACCCAATTCTAATGGATTCGCTGGAGCTCTCCTCTTGGTTTCCGCCAGCGAAACACATTGAAACAAACACAAAAGCAATCATTAACATAACGACGATTTTTTTCATACCTGAATCTCCTATATCGCTAAAAATATGCCCGACAATATACAAAAAACGGTATGTTTATTCAATAATTCCGCGTTATAAGAAAAACAAAAATGTAAATTTTCTAGAAATTTTGTCACAGCTAAGACAATATTGACAATAGTCTTAACATGTGTACAATCCAATTTATCATGGAAAATACAATCAAAGAAAATAAACTAGGTGTAATGCCAATTGGAAAGCTGTTAGCCAGCATGTCAATCCCAACAATGTTCTCAATGCTGATTCAAGCACTATACAACATAGTAGACAGCATTTTCGTTTCTCAATACAGTGAGAAAGCCCTTACCGCAGTATCTCTTGCATTTCCAATGCAGAATCTAATGAGTGCTTTTGCTGTTGGATTAAGTGTTGGAATTTGCTCAGTAATCTCAAGAAAACTTGGAGAGAAAAAAGAGGAAGCGGCACTTAAAGCAGCAGAAACAGGCTATACAATTTTATTAATTTGCACAGTAGCATTTATGATAATTGGTGCAGTATTCTCAGAGCCATTCTTTCGTCTTTATACAGAAGATGAGGAGTTGGTTTACCTTGGAACTCACTATCTTAGAATTTGTCTTGTAGTCTCCGTTGGTTGTTTTTTGGGAGTTTACAGTGAAAAGGTTTTGCAAAGTACTGGAGATACAATCCACCCAATGATTATCCAACTTTCAGGAGCAATCTTTAATATTATTTTTGACCCAATCATGATCTTTGGATATTTTGGCTTTCCAGCTATGGGAATTGATGGCGCAGCTTGGGCTACAGTTGGTGGACAAATTCTTGCAATGTTCATTGGAGCTATATACATAAAACGAAACCAATATGTGAAAATTAAATACACCATAATTAAATACAATAAGGATGCAGCAAAAGACATACTTCAAGTTGGAATTCCAACTGTCATTATGCAAGGAATTGGAACAGTAATGACAAGTCTTATGAATGGTATTTTGATAGCCTATGACGTCATTGCTACCACAGTTTTTGGAGTATACTTTAAACTACAGTCCTTTGTTTTTATGCCAGTCTTTGGTTTAAACAGTGGACTTATGCCTATTTTAGCCTACAATTATGGGGCAAAAAACAAACAAAGAATGATGCATGCTCTAAAGTTGGGTCTCTGTGTTGCTTTCATAATTATGGTTCTTGGAATGCTTGCATTTATACTTATTCCAGATACCCTTTTAGGTCTCTTCCAAGCTTCAAATAACATGCTCAAAATTGGAGAAATTGCACTAAGAAGAATTTCTTACTCCTTCCCAATTGCAGCCTTCATCATTGTGATAGGTTCTCTTTATCAAGCAATGGGAGATGGATATCTTAGTATGATTACTTCAATAGTTCGACAAATTGTAATACTAGTTCCTTGCGCATGGATACTAGGAAAACTTTTTGGTCTAGATGCAATTTGGTTTTCCTTTATCATTGCAGAAGTCTTGGCAATGATAATGAACTTATTCTTCTTCAAGAAAGAGCAGAAAAAACTAAATTTCTAAATTAGGAACTTAGGCACCCAATGTAGCATAAGTTGCCTTAATACTGTCCTCAACAGAAGCTATCATAAGGCTAACAGCAGTTCTATCCGTGCTTGCTGGAGCCTTGATAGAAGAAGCAAAATCAATGTAGCAATCTGCATGTTGAAAGACTCTCTTTCTTCCTTCTAGAGAAAATCTTAGACCTTTGATTGTCACTGGTACAATATCTGCTCCACTTTCTGTTGCAAGTCTAAACGAGCCGTGTTTAAAACTTTGAATTTCACCTGTCTTACTCCGGCTTCCCTCAGGGAAAATGCACATGGGACAGCCTTTTTTTACCATTTCAACAGCTTTTTTTATTGTCTTCACACCTTTTTTTAGACTCCGCCTATTAAGAAAAACGGAATGAATAGCCGCAATCCAAATATTTACACCGGGAACAAAACGAAGTTCTTCTTTAGCGACAAAGCCACATCTCAAGCCCAAAGACAAAAGAGCCGGAATATCAAGAATGCTGGTATGGTTTGAAACAAAACACAAGGGCTTACCACTTTTGCATTTAGCCAACACACCCTCAAAATCTCCCACTGGATGAATTTTTACGCCCAACAAGAACATAACAAAGCCCGATAACTTTGAAGCCCACCAAAAAGTCCAATTTTCGCCAAATTTTCTAAGTCCAATAAACTTAAAAATAAACCCTGGAATTATTCCTACAACAATTGAAAAAAGAAATGCAGGAATAACAATTAACCATGCCCAAAAGACGCGAACCATCCAACTCATTTCTAGTTAAAATCTCCTCTATAAAGATGGGCATAATGACCATTGGCGTCAAGAAGTTCATTATGAGTTCCGCTTTCAATTACTCTACCTTTTTCTAGGACGATAATTTTATCTGCATCTTTAACTGTGGTAAGTCTATGTGCAATAACAATAGAAGTTCTTCCAACAGAAAGCTTTGCAAATGCATCTTGAATAAGTTTCTCGCTCTCGTTATCCAAAGAAGAAGTAGCTTCATCAAATATAAGTATTGGCGGATTTTTCAAGAAAACTCGAGCAATGGAAAGACGCTGTTTCTGTCCACCAGAAAGACGGGTTCCATGCTCTCCAACCTGCGTTGAAAGACCATCTGGTAAAGAACGCACAAAATCTCCCAAATTAGCAGCTTCAAGGGCCTGTAACATTTCTTCATCTGTAGCATTAGGTTTGCCATAGCGAAGATTCTCGCGGATATCGGCATCAAAAAGAAAGACATCTTGCTGGACAAAACCAATATTCTTGCGTAGAGAAGCCTGTGTGACGTCTCTAATATCTTGTCCGTCTATAGTAATTGAGCCTCCGTCAATCTCGTAGAAACGTGGCAAAAGTGAGGCTGTAGTGGTCTTTCCTGCACCGGATTCGCCTACAATGGCCACGGATGTACCTCCCTTAACTTCAAATGAGAGGTTGCCAATAACTTCTCCGTCTGCACTATCATAGCTAAAACGCACGTTACTGTACTTAATGTCTCCGTGAGAAACCTCAAGCTTAGTGGCATTTTCTTTGTCTTTGATGGTTGGCTGAATATCCATGACCTCTGTAAAACGTTCAAAGGCTGCAAGGCCCTGATTGTACTGTTCAACAAAGTTTATAAGTCTGTCTATAGGCTCAAGAACAACGCTAACATAGAGAAGGAAGGCCACAAGGTCATATGATTGGAGCTTGCCTTTATAAATGAGAATTGCACCGCCTACAACTGTGGTAAAGTAGTACATATTTCTAAGAATATTCATACCTGTACCATAGACAGCCATTAAGCTGTACTGACGTTTTCTACTTTGTTTTAGGTCTTCGTTTGAATCTTGAAATCTTGAACTCTGAAAATCTTCACTTGTAAATGATTTTACTTCTCTAATTCCTTGGATTGAGTTCTCAACATTAGCGTTAACATCGGCCACATGATGTCTAACATTTCTAGAGACAGCTTTTTGCTTTCCACCAAAAACAATGCCCCAAATCAGCAATAATGGCATTGGAATTATTGAAATAAGCGCCATTGGGGCATTAAAGTTAAACATTACAATGTAGGCACCAATGATGGTTGCAAAGGAAATTAGACAGTCTTCAGGACAATGGTGGGCAACTTCTGCAATTTGAAAAAGATCGTTAGTAATCCTACTCATCAAGTGTCCAGTCTTAGCTTTATCAAAGTATTCAAAGCTTAAAGTTTGAAGATGATCAAAGATATCCTTGCGCATGTCATTTTCAACATAGACACCTAGAAAATGGCCCCATTTTACTCTAATGAAATTTAGACCAGCCTGCATAACATAAACACAGAACATTAGAACAAAACAAGAAATAATGTTTGGCCACATACTTTGTGGAATCCAGGTCTTTAAAAGCTCTCTTGTCAAGGCCGGAAAGAAAATAGACAAAACAGAACCAACGGTTGCTGCTGCCATATCAAGAAAAAAGAGCCCTTTGTAAGGTTTATAGTAGTGGATAAAACGTTTTAATAAGTTCACTTGCTTCTCCTAAATAATTTCTTAAAGAACTTAACAATCTTATTCTCTGGTTTTACTTCTTTCTTCTCACTTGCAACTTTTGCTTTAGCTTCTGTTGCAGCTGTTGGAACAAAGCCATATTTTGCCTTGTAGTAAGCAATTCTCTCTTCTTCTGTCATGCTACCAAGGCTTTTGGATTTAACTTTAGGTTTTGAAACAACAGGTTTTGAAACAGCAGATTTTGAAGCAGCGGACTTTGAAGCAGATGGCTTTGTAGTTTTAACAGGCTTTTGCGCATTCTCTGTGTACCACCGCTTTCCAAGAGACTTATCTTCAATCTCTGGAAGATTTTCTGGCCAAATTACAGGAATCTTCATCTTAATATACTTTTCAATAGACTCAAGTCCGTAAACAAACTCTTCATCTGCAAAAGTAATAGCCTTACCACTTTTTCCTGCCCGAGCAGTTCTACCAATTCTATGAACGTAGTTTTCATAATCTTCTGGTACATCAAAGTTTACAACAAGAGGAAGATCATCAATCTGAAGACCACGAGCTGCAACATCAGTAGCAACAAGAATTTTTGTCTTACCTTCTTTTAGCAAATTTAAAGCCTTTTGACGCTGTGCTTGAGGGAGATCTCCAGTAAGATAATCTGCATTATAACCATTGAGTTTAAGCCTAGTAGCAACTTCAGCTGCCATGTGCCTACTATTGGTGAAAACTAAAGCAGCTTCGGGCTTCTCTGCCTCCAACAGCTGCAAGAAGAGACCAAATTTATCAGATTTTGAAACATGATAAAGTTCTTGAGTGATATTTTCTACCGTAATATGATCTGCTTCTAATTCAATCTCAACAGGGTCATTCATAAATTCCCAAGCTAGTTCTCGAACTCTCATTTCCAAAGTAGCGGAAAAAAGCATGGTTTGACGCTCTTCCTTTGGAGGAAGAAGACGAAACATTTTTTTAATATCGGGGTAAAAGCCCATGTCAAAAAGGCGGTCAGCTTCATCAATGACAAAGCAATCAATGCGCCTGCAGTCAAGTTCCCCGTGTTCCATAAACTCCAAAAGACGGCCAGGAGTACCCACGTAGAGATCACAACCCATTTCAAGTAGCTTTCTTTGATGTTCATAACCTACACCACCATAGAAACATCCCACGTGAAAACCCTTTACTTTGGAGCATAGTACAAATGCGTCATCCGATATCTGCTGTGCTAATTCGCGAGTGGGTGCAACAATTAAGCAGGAAGAAGCATATCCTTCTTCTTGCAATCTGAGAAATCTCTCAAGAAAAGTAATAATGTAGACCGCAGTTTTTCCACTTCCAGTTTTAGACTGGACCATAACATCATAGCCATCAATTGAGACAGGAAGAACTTTTTCCTGTACAGGCATACATTCTTCAAAGTGAGCAGCTTCTGTTCCTTGCAGAACCTGCTCATGTAGAGGCAATTCACTAAATTTCATACACACCTACACGAGGTTTTTGCGCAACATATTTTTACACAACATGTTTTTGCGCAACCTCAAACAACTTAATCAGAACCATAGAGTTTGAGAATTTCACGAGGTTTTGATCCCCTTGCAGGTCCAATATAACCAGCATCTTCCATTTGCTCTATTAGATTGGCAGCTCTGTTGTAACCAATATTAAGCCTTCTCTGCAAATAAGAGGCTGAAGCTTCTCCCCTATCAGAAACAATCTTCCAAGCCCTAGAGAACATGTCTTCAGATGCTGAAGAAGTAGCTTCTTCTTCGCCTTCCTCTTCATCCTCATCATCCTCAAAATAGGATTCATCTATGTAATCAGGTTCGCCCTGAGTCTTTACGAAATTAACCACATCTTCAATTTCAGTATCAATATATGCACCTTGAATTCTAGTTGGAGTTCTAAACTCTGGACTATTGTAAAGCATATCGCCTCGCCCCAAGAGCTTTTCAGCACCATTAGAATCAATGATAATTCTACTGTTTTGGCTATTAGAAACAGCAAATGCAATCTGAGTTGGAATATTACTCTTTATAATACCAGTAATAACATCTACAGATGGACGCTGAGTTGCAAGAACAAGGTGTATACCACAGAAACGAGCTAAAGCAGTGATTCTCTTAATTGAAGCTTCAAGTTCCTTTCCAACAGTCAACATTAGATCTGCAAACTCATCTACAATTACCATGATGTATGGAAGTTTAACTCTAGCTAATTTCTTTTCCACAATCTTTTCGTTGTATTCTTCAATCTTTTTGGCTCCAACACTTGAGAACAAGGTCATTCTGCGTTCCATCTCTTCAACAATGAAGTTCATAGCTTTCAACGCCTTTTTAGGCTCTGTAATGACAGGAGTAAGCAAATGAGGAATGCCATTATACACAGAAAGTTCAACCATTTTAGGGTCAACCAATAACATTCTAACTTCTTTTGGTGTCTTAGTAAAAAGCACAGAACAGATAAGGCCATTTATACAAACAGACTTACCAGAACCAGTAGTTCCTGCCACCAACAAGTGAGGAGTTTTTGCCAAATCAATGACAATACTATCTCCTGTAATGTTCTTACCAAGTACCATAGGAATCTTGTACGGTCTAGACTTGAGCGCATCCATCATAACATCAAAGCCAATTGTATCGCGTTTCTTGTTTGGAACCTCAATACCAATTGCGCTCTTACCCGGGATAGGCGCCAAAATACGAACACTAGCCACCGCCAAATTCATGGCAACATCTTCAGCATAATTGGTAACCTTTGAGACCTTAACTCCACGTTGCAACGCAAGTTCATACAAAGTAAATGTAGGCCCATGCTGAATATGCAGTAATTGCGTTCCAATATTAAAGTCGTTGAAAGTATCAACAATTATCTTGCCATTTGGGTCATTCTCCATATCCCCATAGGTCTCTGTCTCAATCCTATAATGCTTCAACAATGACTCTGGAGGAAAATGGTACATAAACTTATCTGCATCCAACAAGCGAGAATTATTTGCATTACTCTTAAGCCCAGCAACACCGGACACGTAATCAATATCTGGCTCTTTCTTTTTCTTTTTGTCAGAATCACTTGCACTTGCAAAAGCCGCCTTAGATTTCTCAAATTCAGCTTCGTCATCTGCATCATCACGGACAAGTTCTTGAATATTTTCCTGTACAGGTCTAGCTGGCACAAAATTTTGACTGACCCTGTTTTGTTCTGTCTTCTGCTCCGCCTTCTCCTGCTCTCTACGCTTCTGTTGCGCCTCCATCTCACTTTGAGCTCTTAACTCTTCTTCCTTAAATGAAGCTCTAGGCACAGCAGTAATCTCTTCCTGCTCAGTCTTCTCCATTTCTTCCGCAAAGACCGATTTCCCTGAGTTTTGAGGTAAGCTGTCAACTGGTACTGGTTCAGCATTATTAGGATTCACTACATTAGCCACTGGTGTACTTTGAGCCGGTGCACTTTGAAATTGTACAGCATACGGATTAATCATTTGAGAAGGAGGAACTTGGGAAGCAACAGTATTTTGATATGTTGAATATGTTGAAGTCTGATAATTTGGAGTTTGTACAGATCTTTGCACAGGCGTTTGACTAGGCGTAGAATTTTGAAATTCAGGCTGAATCTGATATGGCCTTACAGGCTCAATTGGTTCATCCTTTTTTTCTGAGTAATCTTGATAGGACGAAAAAGTTTTTTCTGCTTCAGCTTCCTCTGAAAGTCTTTTTATTAAGGTTCTAGGCTTAAAGAGACTTTCAAGACGTTTTTTCTCAGCCTCAGCCTCTCTACGTGCCCGTTCTTCCTCAAGAGCCTTTCTCTTTTGTCGTTCTTCTTCAAGTTTCTTTGCACGTTCCTCTTCAAGCCTTCTTTGCTCTTGGGCCTCTTTCTTTATTTGTGCCTCTTTTTCAACAACATCATAAATTGAAACCCCAGCATGAGGTTTTAATATTGATGAACTAAGACTGTTTGGGAACTTCTCAAAATTAGGAACATAAACTTCAGTAAGAGCTTTAAGAGCTTCTTTTGACTCAAGCGCAATTTTAGGTTTCTCCGGTTCAACAACTTTCTCTGGTTCTTCATTATGTTTTTTCTCAATTTCTTCTGATTGCACTAATTCTGAAATTTGAGAGATCTCTGTTTCAGGCTCAACTTCAGATTTAATAACCTTCTTAGCCTTTTTGTTTTTCTTGTGTTTAGAACTCCAAATGCACATCAAAAGCAAAAAAGAGACAAAAAAAGAACCAACGGAAATCCATTGGTAATACTTTGGAAGTAAATTTACAATTTCAAACCCATTTCCACCTTGAAGATAAGCAGATACCAAATACAGAGAATAAAAAGCAACTGCTTTCAGAATAAAGGATAAAAGGCCTGCACCAGCAAATGTAGAAACAAGAATAAGAAAAGCAAAAGCAGCAAGAGGAGCAAGACCATAAACACTAAAAGTCCCAGTTGGGAAGAAATCAATGTATCTTTCAAAAAGGTCATAGACACCTTGCATTACGGCGTAAGGCAAAGTTCCTTCTTCAAGTGGAATATACGGAAAAGCACAGACAGCCATTGTTGGAACAGTCAAGATAACCACGAGAACAATCCAAAGAACGCTTTTCCTTTTTGCTTTCTTATTTCCCATACACCCTCACGCGCGCGATACGAGAAATATAATAACACTTTACTTGTGAAGTGTCACCACGAGGTTTTTGCAAAACTTCCCAAAACAGCTATTTTTTCTCAACAATCAACATCTGACGTTTGGCATCACAGAAAGGAACAGAATAAGAGATTACCTTAGAGCAAAAGACTTTTGGAATTAACTTTTCAATTGTCTGAATTTCCTGCTCAATATTCTCATCACTGCTTTTGTATGCAAAAACTTTTCCTCTAGATCGTAAAATTCTATTCAAATCAAAAACAATGTCCTTAAATGGCCTAAATGCCCTAAAAATTATGACATCATATTGGTTTTGAACCTCTGAAAGGTCTCTTTGAAGAACTTGAGCATTCTTTGAAAGATCAAGAATTGCAAGGGTATTTCTCAGAAAACCTGCCCGTCTTCCCATACGTTCAACAAGAGTAAAATCCCAATCTAAAAATGCGCATGCAAGTACAATTCCAGGAAGTCCTGCACCAGAACCCAAATCTGCAACCTTAAGTGAATTGCCAAGTTTATTAACTTCGTTAGCCATTAACGGTGCAGGAGCAAGACAATCAAGAATATGCCTTATAACAAGTTCCTTTCCCCCTGCATTAACAAGAGCATAAGTTGGATTAAATAACTCTATTTCATCATAAAACTTCCCAAGCCGTTTGGCTAAGGAGTTACAATCCGTTGTCCCGTAAATTTCTTCAATTCCACTTCTTAGAAGTTCAAAAAGTTCCTGTTGCACAAGCACCCCGAATTATTTTTTCAAATAAACCAATAAAACAGTAATATCGCTCACCCTAACTCCAGATATTCTTGAAGCCTGTCCAACTGATGTAGGTCTAATAAGTTTAAACTTTTCACGAGACTCAGATGAAATTCCTTCTACAGTGTCATAATCAAAAGCATCAGGAATTAGAATGCTTTCCAATTTAGCAAAGCGGTCTACTTGTTTATCTTGACGTCTAATATAACCGTCATACTTAATCTTAAGCTCAAGCTGAAGTCTAACACTCTTTGGATATTCTGCAATTTCAGGAATTACAACCTCAAGATCATCCATAGTAACCTCTGGGCGTTTTAGACTTTCAAGAGCATTAACATTTAAGTAACCTCTGTGTTTAATTAGATCTTGAAGGCTTTCCATTTGACGAGTTTTCTTCTCTAAAAGTTCAAGCCTTTCATCTGTAGCAAGTCCAACAGCATGTCCTTTAGCGGTAAGTCTTTCATCTGCAGTATCGTGACGGAGATTTAGCCTATATTCGGCCCTACTTGTGAACATTCTGTAGGGTTCTTTTGTCCCTTTGGTCACAAGATCATCAATAAGAACACCAATATAGGCTTCAGTTCTATCTAAGATTAAAGGAGCTTCTCCTTTGAGTTTTTGACAAGCATTAATTCCTGCCATAAGACCTTGGCAAGCAGCCTCCTCATAACCACTAGTACCATTTGTTTGTCCTGCAACAAAAAGACCTTCAATTACTTTTGACTCAAGAGATTGCTTGAGTTGTTGAGGATCTAGATAATCATATTCAACCGCATAGGCTGGACGCATAATAACAGCATCTTCGAGTCCTGCAATTGAGTGAATTATACTGTGCTGAACATCTTCAGGAAGAGATGTTGAAAGTCCGTTAAGGTACATCTCTCCGGTCCCAATACCTTCTGGTTCAACAAATATTTGATGCCTATTTCTGTCCGGAAAACGTACAACTTTGTCTTCAATAGACGGACAGTATCTAGGCCCCTTACCTACAATCTTTCCTCCATACAGAGGAGATCTATGCATATTAGCCCTAATCACACTATGAGTATTCTCATTTGTATATGTAATCCAGCATGGGACCATTGGTCTATCAAGCGTTTCATGCATAAAGCTAAATGGAACAATCTCTTCATCTCCATCTTGGCGCTCCATTTCGTCAAAATGTAAACTACTTTTCAAAACTCTTGCAGGTGTTCCTGTTTTGAGTCTTCCAACATTAAAGCCTTTTTCCCTCAAGGCATCGCCAAGACCAAGAGCTGCTTCTTCGCCAAGACGTCCTGCACTGTGATCATATTCACCAATAAAGATGCGGCCATTCATGAAGGTTCCAGTAGTAAGAACAACAGCTTTTGCACTTATCTCCCAACCACGTTGAGTCTTTACACCACAAATTCTTGGAATACTTGTACCATTTTGCTCTGTCAAAAGATCAACAACGGTATCCATAAACAAATTCAGGTTACTTTGAGACTCCAAAGTTTCCTTTGCCAAGCGACTATAGGAAAACTTATCGGCCTGTGCTCTTGGAGACTGAACAGCAGGACCGCGTCTTCTGTTGAGTATTCGAAATTGAATCATTGTTTGGTCTATGAGTAGCCCCATTTGTCCACCTAGGGCATCGGTCTCTCTGACTAGATTTCCCTTAGCTAGACCACCTATGGCCGGATTGCAAGAAAGGCGCCCTATTGCATCTAGACTTTGTGTCACAAGTAGCGTTTTAAAACCTATTCTAGCACAGGCAAGGCAGGCCTCAATGCCAGCGTGTCCGCCACCAACAACTACAACATCATAATCCATAATTCTATTTACTCCAGTTATTTACCAACACAAAATGTTCCAAAAATCTTATCTAAGATATCGTCAGTGGTGACCTCGCCAGTAAGCTCGCCCAATGCTTCAAGAGCTTCTTGAATGTCCATAGACACAATATCCAGAGGAAGATTAATATCCAAAGCCGTTTTTGCTGCATTAAGAGATTCTATACATCGTTCAAGATTTTCCTTTTGTCTCTGACTTTGAATAACAAGGGTTTCGCCCTCTGTCTGAGAAATATCGTGAGTTAAAAGTTCACCAATACGAGAACATAGCTCGTCAAAACCTTCGCCTGTAACACAAGAAAGTTGAACAACCCCATCTAAAGCAGCTCGTGATGGTTCTAAATCATGTTTACTTTCCACACAAATACAACGAGGATCAGAAAGCAAAGGCTCCTTAATGTCTTCATACCAACTAGTAGCCTCTTTCATGTAAACAATGACATCTGCAGCATCCAAAAGTGAACGAGATCTCTTCATTCCTTCAAGCTCTACGCCATCCACATTTACTTGAGAAGCTTCCCTAAAACCTGCTGTATCATAAAGTCTAACTGGAATTCCTTCAATATTGCATTGGGCTTCTATGAAATCCCTAGTAGTTCCCTTAGTAGAACTTACAATTGAACGCTCCTCTTTTAAGAAGAAATTAAACAAAGAACTCTTTCCGGCATTAGAAGGTCCAGCCAAAACAACACGAGCACCTTGAGAATAAAGCCTTCCAGCTTTGTAAGAAAGTTTAATTTTATTAAGGTCTTCAATAGCTTTATTTAACTCATCAACAGGAAAATCTAAGTTCTCACCTATCTCGTCTTCTGAATAATCAAGTTGAACCTCTACAGTACTCATAATAGATAAAAGAATATCCTTTATTTGCACTATACGATTAAAAAGTGAACCATTAAGACGGTTTAAGGCCATTATTTGTCCAATTCTTCCCTGTGAATCAATTAACTCTTCCACCGCCTCTGCACGGGTTAAATCCATCTTGTCATGCAAAAAAGCTCTAAGTGTAAACTCTCCAGGAAGAGCTTTTCTAAAACCCAACTTTGACATTAGAGTCAATACAGCGTTGATTACTTGAAGACCACCATGACAAGAGATTTCCAAGGATTCTTCTCCAGTATAACCATGGCCGTTCTTATAAACTGTAACTACAACCTCATCTATAGGTTCTCCATCCAGGTCTTTTAGGTGTCCAAAGACAGCAGTATTTGACGAGCATTTTTCTATCTTTTTATAAGAGGAAAAGACCGATTTTAAAGCCGTAATGCAGTCTTTTCCACTTACACGTATAACAGCAATTGCACTCTTTCCCCAAGGAGTTGCCAAAGCAAAAATTATGTCGTCAGTATCGTATGAATTCATAGCTAGCAGTATAACGAATTGCCGCACTTCTATCTACTTCTATCTACTTCCAATCTGAAGGTTAAAACATTAGAATCATAAACATGAATTCAAAATTTACAATAGCAAAAAAACGAAGTGAACTTTACCAATCAATAAGAACCTTTTTTGACAAAAGAGGATATTTAGAAGTAGAAACCCCTACGCTATCACCAAATTTAATTCCAGAAGCCACAATTGATAACTTTGCAACAACGTTTATTAATGAATTTCAAGGAAGTTGCGAGCTATACATGATTCCCAGCCCTGAGATTTTTATGAAAAAACTCATTGCTCAAGGTAGCGGATCTATTTACCAAATTTCAAAATGTTTTAGAAACTGTGAGCAAATTGGTGAGATTCACAATCCAGAGTTCTCAATGCTAGAGTATTACACTGTAGACTATGATGAAAAGGACTCCATTTCGCTCACAGAAGAATTTCTTAAAGAAACAGCTCTTGAAGGTTGTCCCAAGAACGTTCTTGATTCATTTGAAATACTAAGTGTTCGTGATGCAGTAAAGAAATTTGCCAACGGAATAGACTTGGACGAATTACAAAATTCAAAAAATTTAAGAGAGCAAGCAGAAAAGCTGGGATTACTAATTCCAGGGCCTGAAAGTTGGGACGACACCTTTAACAGAATCTTTATCAACTTTGTTGAGCCAAACCTTCCAACAAATCACCCCGTATGTCTAATTGATTATCCAAAACAAATTGAATGTTTAGCAGAACAAAAAGGCAACTATAGACGCCGTTGGGAGTTATACATAAATGGCATTGAAATTGCAAATTGTTACTTGGAAGAACGAAACGTTCAAACCATAAAAGATTACTATTCAAAAGAATATCAAAAACTTCTTAGCACAAAAGCTGACAACGGAAAGGTAATTCCAGATGTTGATAATACTTTTGCAAACATATTTAAAACCTTTCCTAAATGCTCTGGTGTTGCCATTGGTCTTGACAGATTGCTCATGGTAGAAACAGGAATTACAAACATCAATGAAGTCCTATTATTTCCCTTCCAAACATTCTATTGATTAAACGTATTGTTTAGTGATAACATGACTTCGCTATAAAGGCTATAAATTCTATTGTAATTCTATTCGTACACAAGAGGTGATTAACTATGATCAAAGCTGGACAGATTGATAAAGGTACAGCATTGTTAATTAAGGGTCAGCCATTTATTTGTATTGACCGTGAATTTGTAAACCCAGGAAAAGGTTCTGCATTTGTCAGACTTAAGCTTAAGAGCCCATCAACTGGTCAAGTGCTTCAAGAGACAATGAAGAGCCAAGATAATGCTGAAGATATCAATGTTGAGATGATGGATTTCCAGTATACATACAATGATGGTGAAAACTTCCACATGATGAATGTTGATACATATGAAGAACTTGAAGTTGCAATGGCAAACTTCCCAGATTATCAATATCTCATGAAAGACGGCGAAACCTACAGATGTACCGTTTATGCTGATGAAATTCTTGACATTCAAATTCCTTCAAAGGTTGTTTATCTTGTTGCAGAAGCTGAAGAAGCAATCAAAGGAGATACTGTTCAGGGTGCAACCAAGTATGTCACAACAGAAACTGGTCTCAGAGTTAGAGTTCCAATCTTCATCAAGCAAGGTGAAAAGATTCGCGTAAACACTGAGACAAAGGAATATCTAGAAAGAGTCAATAGCTAATTGATTTCTAGAGGTTTTAAGACCTCTCTAATGAGGTTTAAGGCTGTTGCAAATGCGACAGCCTTAATTTTTACCCCAAAGAACGCTAAAAAATGGACACAAAAAAAATGAAAGATATCCACAACATGGAAGAACTTAAAAAGCACCTAAATCTCACTGAAGAAGAATTAGCTTGGAAAGAAAGCCCAATTAGTGTCCCTCTTAGCATAACAGCACACTATCTGGCCTTAATTGACAAAGACAACCCAGAAGATCCCTTAAGACGCCAAGTTGTCCCAACTGCAAAAGAGAATTTACAAAGCAACACAGAATCAGATGACCCACTTGCAGAAGTCTCCCACAGCAAAACCCAGCGCCTCATACATAGATACGCTAATCGCGTTGCATTTTTGGCCACAGATCTCTGTCCTATGTATTGCAGACACTGTTTCAGACGCCGTTTTACCGGCAACCTTATGGGTCCAGCTAGCAATGAAGAAATCAAAGAAGCAGCAAGTTATCTTGCGCAGCACCCAGAAATCAAAGAAATACTCATCACAGGTGGCGATCCTTTAACGCTATCTAATGATCAACTAGACTATCTTATCACCGCCCTACGTAAGGCAAGTCCACAATTAATCATTCGTCTATGCACAAGATATCCAGTCTCACAGCCATCTCGCATCACACAAGAACTGATTAATATGCTCAGAAAACACAACAGCGCACCCTTTTATCTACTCACACAATTCAACCACCCACGCGAAATCACTAAAGAAAGCATCCACGCAGTCTCTCTTTTTGTGGACGCAGGAATCCCAGCATTGAACCAGACGGTGCTACTTCGCAATGTAAACGACAATCCCGATACTCTTGAAAAGCTCTGCAATGACCTGCTTTTTAACAGAATTAAGCCATACTATCTCTTTCAAGGAGACATGGTTACTGGAACAGCAGACTTTAGAGTCCCACTAAGACGTGGAATGGAAATAGAAAAAGAATTAAGACGCAGACTCTCCGGTCTTGCAATGCCAAACTACTGTGCAGACCTTCCACAAGGAGGTGGAAAGGTTCCACTTTGCGGATCTTACATAGAAGAAGAGCCTAAAGAAGAAAAAGGGCCCTGGAAAATCAGGACCCTTGATGGTGACTTTAGAATCTTAACAGATTAGTCTATTAGTTCAACTGAGAAAGAATGTCATTAATCTCTTCGTTTCTAATTCTCTCTCTAATTGTGAAATACTCTTCTTCAGACATTTCAACTGGAGCAACCTCAACTTCTACTTCCGCAACTGGCTCCTCTACTGGTTGTTCTTCTTCAACCGGCTTTACCATTTCAGCAGAAAGTTGAGCAAGAACAGCATCAAGAATCTCTGGAGTAATAGACTCAACAAGGTCATCTTTGTAAGCTGTGTACAACTCAGCTGCAAGAGCTCTAAGGTCAATTTCAACCTGCTCAACAATCTGTTCAGTGGAAGCCTCAGATTCAAGCTCTGCCTTAAGATTGTTCACAAGAGTTTTCATAGACTCTTCTAGCCTTGATTCTAGTGAATCAACAGAAACCTTGACTTCTTTATCAATCTCTTCCTTAAGCTCTTCCTTAAGCTCTGATTCAATCTCAGCCTTAAAAATTGATCTATCAGGCTCTGTTTTTGGAGCAGAATTTACCGTAAAGAAGCTACTGACATTAAAACCTTCTGGTTTAGTAACAAAAATAACAGCTCCACAATAAAGGACAAGCATTATTAAAACTGTAAGTAGAATGATCTTATTTCTCTTCATTACCCTCATTCCCCTTGTTGAATATCGTTTCTATTCTATCACATATGATATTTATTTGTCTAATTAGTTCAAGCTTTTTAGTCTCATTGTTGTTATTTATCACAAAAATTTGCGCCTTATATTCATTTTCTCTGAAATCTACATCCTTTTGAGCCTCTTCTCTCTTCTCAAAATCAGACTCTGTAATACCATCTCTAGAGATAGCTCTCTTAAGTCTATCTTCATAAGAAGCATCAACGTAAACAATAAACCTACAATAAGAATCCAATCCGGCACGTCTAAGTAAGGCCCCATTTAAAAAGATTACAGACTTATTGGCGTTAGCTCTGTTTTTTATCTCTTCAATAAGCCAAGGATAAAGAATTCTTTCTAAAGTTTCACGTTTTGAAGGATTTTCAAATATTATTTTGCCAAGAGCTTTTCTGGAAATAAAAGACCCTTCTAGAACATCAACCCCAAAGGCCTTAACTATAGCTTGAACATTGTCTTTATCTTCCAAGCCTTTGTGACAAAGCTTATCCAAGTCCAAAACTTCATAACCCTTGCCTTGAAGAATTTCACCAACATAGTTCTTGCCACTACAGCTTTTGCCTACCAATCCAATAAACATTAATGCATTTCTCCCCAACTAGAACCTGTTTCAAGTCCAACTTTAAGCGGAATACTGAGTTTATAGGCCTTTTCCATACAGGAACGAACAAGACTTGTCATTTTTTCAACTTCATCATTAGGCACTTCAAAAATCATTTCATCATGTACTTGAAGGAGAATTTTAGAACTAAGTCCATTTTCTTTAATAGCGTTAGACGTAGCTATCATGGCAAGTTTCATAATCTCTGCAGCTGTGCCTTGAATAATTGTATTTACAGCAATTCTTTCCGCACCAGCCAAGACAGTTTTATTAGAAGACTTTATCTCTGGGATGTATCTTATATGTCCCATGGAAGTACGAACAAAGCCATCCTGTCTTGCTTGAGTTTTTACTTTCTCAATAAAATCCCTAACTCCACTATACTCTTCAAAATAAACATCAATGAATTTTTTTGCCTCAAATCTAGGAATCTTTAAGTCTTTTGATAGCCTAAAAGCCGACATTCCATACATAATTCCAAAGTTGATTGTCTTTGCAACCCTTCTTTGTTGAGCCGTCACCATTTCTGGAAATATCTTAAAAATCTTTGCTGCAGTATCTTTATGAATATCTTCACCTACAGTAAAAGCTTCTTTCAAATTTTTATCACCAGAAAGATGGGCAAGCACCACTAGCTCTATTTGAGAATAATCTGCAGACATCAAAACACAGCCGTTCTTAGGAACAAAAGCATCTCTAATCTTTCTACCTTCCTCCGTCCTAATTGGAATATTTTGCAAATTAGGATTCTTGCTGGAAAGTCTTCCCGTAGCTGTTCCCGTTTGGAAAAAAGAAGTATGTATACGTCCAGTGTTTGAATTTATCAAAGATGGCAAAGTCAATACATAAGTTGACAAGAGCTTATTTAGCATCCTATAACGCAAAATTAAAGGCGGAACTGGGTCATCGGTATTAGTGGCAAGCTCCTCTAAGACATCGGAATCAGTAGAAAAACCACTATGCGTCTTCTTGCCGGTAGGAAGCTTTCTATCCACAAATAATATTTCTTGTAATTGCTTTGGGGAATTAAGATTAAAAGACTTGTTGCAAAGCGTGAAGATAGAGTCTTGAACATTAGAAATCTCTTTTTCTAGATCTCCCTTGAAGCGTTCAAGACAACTTGGCTGAAGTAAGACCCCCTCAAGTTCCATGTTGCACAAAATTTCCACAAGAGGCATCTCAAGCTCAAAAAGAATCTTATCCAAACCTAAAGCTTGAAGCTTAGGCAAAAGTGTCTGATAAAGGCGTAACGTGATATCGCTATCCTCTGCTCCATATTTCACTGCATTATCTAGAGATATATCGCTAAAAAGCTGATCTTTTGAAACCACTTCTTCAAATTTAATAGTTGTGTAATTAAGATATTTCTTGGCCAAATCATCCATATTATACCGGTTAGAAGCCGAATCCACCAACCACGCCATAAGCATGGTATCGGCATACGGATGCAAGCTATTTACACCCCACCTGCGCAAAATCTTAAGATCATACTTAATATTTTGGCCAACAACTTTAAAACGAGCCAAATGCTTTGAAAGAATTGCCTTGGCATCCTCATCAGAAATATAGCGCTCCCCATATGCCATAAGAGGCACATAGTAAGCCTCACAAGCCTTATTTGCAAACGAAAACCCCACTGGAATTGCCTGCATATCATCTGTACTTGTAGTTTCAAGGTCAAAAGCTACCACACTTTGGTCTTCAATCTCGCTCAACACCTTTTCTAAGTCAATTGCATTGGTAATTGCACTATAAGTGCCCTTCTTGGCTGGCTCAACTGGGCTTTCTTCTTTTGCCTGTTCAACAGTCATTCTCTCTGAGACATCACCACCTACAAACTTAGCTGCATTTTTAGCTAGCTTATCTGCTCCAATCTCACCAAAAAGCTCCACTCCACGAGCCCAATCAATACCTGCAGTTGTATATTGGTTAAAGTCTTCTTCACTTAACTTGAAAAGGTCATCCTTCAACAAAATCAAATCATGCGACAGTTGTAGGTGGTCTTTTGCCGCCTCCAGTTTTGTCTGCATTCCTTTTGTCATCACCCCGATATTTTTATAGACCTCTTTCAAAGAACCATACTCTGAAAGTAGCTTTACAGCTCCTTTTTCACCTATACCATCAATTCCTGGGACATTGTCAGATGAATCTCCCAAAATGGTTAAATAGTCTACAATCTGAGTTGGCTCAACACCAAAGAGTTCTTTCACTTCTGCAGTTGAACACATTTTATACTCGTGTTCACCTTTTTTAGGTGGCCTTAAAGCAGACACCCCGTCTCGAACCAATTGCAGTAAATCTTTATCCCCAGTAACCATTACAGCTTCAATTCCACACTCTCGCGCATTCTTGCAAATTGTCGCCACAATATCGTCTGCCTCCATGCCAACCTGAGCATAGTGTGGAATTTTCATATCATCCAAGAAACGTTCAATTATAGGAATTTGAGCGTGCAAGTCTTCTGGTGTCTTGTCTCTATTTGCCTTATATTGGCCATACATCTCATGCCGGAAGGTCTTACCCTTTGAATCCATAGCAACAATCAGGTAGTCTGGGTTGTACTGCCTAATTAACATCATAATAATATTAAAAAACCCAAAAATAGCTGAAACGTTATTGCCATTTTTATCTTTAAGAGGATTTGTGATAAAGGCAAAATAGGATCTATAAATTTGCCCGTAGCCATCAACAATGAAAACTCTTTTTCTCTCTTTGGAATCAAATAAATTTTCAGAGCCCATAAAAACTCCTAGTTAAGTTTATTCATTGTATCATCAACCACAGTGTTAACCGTCTCTGTAACCTTTTCAGTTACCGTATTGGTAACTTTTTCCACCGCTTGATCAACAACTTGGGAGGTCTTTTCTGCAATTTCTGGAGAACTCTTAAAACTTACGCCAAAAACTCTTTCAGAAACATCTGAAAAGAAGAAGAAAATTACAAAGAAACTAATTACAGCAATAATCATTGCCTTAAAGAATCCCGATACTTTCCTACCTGCTTTTGACATAATTCAATCTCCTCTGAAAGAGGTTTTTACAAAAACCTCAAAACATCTAGAAAACTTTCATTTGAATACACAAAGAAATTTGTCCGTTTTCCAAAGCTTTAGTATTTGGAAGAAGTTCTTTCCAATTACCCTGTGAAATTGTAAAATTTGTTGGAATTGTATAGGCGACTCCAACAGAAATTACTGGACCAGCATATACATCCGCCATTAATCTAATATGAACTAATCCATCTTTAATTGCTTCAATAAAGTCCTTACCATTTGAAACTGAAAGACCTTTCGCTTCTGAATCTTTGAAACTTCTAGTATACATATAGGCAATTCTTGGACCAAAAGTTATTCCTAACTTAGCAATTGAACCAAGTTCTACAGAGGCACCAGCTGAAAGAATACCTGAAAGAAGAAGAGTCTTTGAGTTTATTACTGACACCTCTCCAACCGCATCCAATTGAAAGTAGCTTATATTAGTTCTCAATTCAAGACCAACAGCAAGGTTATCGGAATTAAAAGAAAAAGACTCCACATCAGTTATATCTTGTGCATAACTTATGTTAGCACCAACACCAATGGAAAAAATATCTTGTGCATATAATGGACATAGAACAATAAAAATCAAAAGAATAAGAACAACAGTTCTACTCCTAAACATCCAACTCACCTCAGAACAATTATATACATAGAAGTCATTTTTGCACAGTAGAGGTTTTTACAAAAAAAGACTGTTGCTTAAGTCTTTAACTTTCACAACAGTCCTTATAATTGTAGTTATTAACCTTTAGAAAAGTGAAAAACCTACGCTTACACCAATCTGTGCATCCTTCCAGTTTTCCTGAATTGTTGAGATAATCTCTGCCCACTTACCATTTTCAATTGAAACACCAGTAGGAAGTGTTGCATAAGCACCTACAACAACAGGACCAAGCTTAACATCTACGCCAGTGTAGATATCAAAATAAGCATCCTTAAATGCGTCAAAAGCACTTGCATTACGACCAAACTTAAAGTCCTTTGTCACTGTATTGTATGAATACTGATATCCAAGACCTGCCTTAACTCGTACAATGAGAATATCCAAAGCAAGGTTAGCAGAAACAATACCATTAAGAAGAGTCTCGTCACTTGCACTCTTTGCAACAAAACCCTTTGCATTGACATCAAGAATCAAAACCTTAAGATCAACATCAGCACCAAATTTGAAATCCTCAATCTTAATGCCCTTAACATCAACACCTTCTTCTGCTACAGACCCCAAAGCCTTCTGATAAGCTGCAGTTGCACCTACTGTAAGTCCCAAAAAGTTACTTGCAAACAAACAAGCTGGAATCAAAGCTACAAGAACAAGAATAGTTAAAACCTTTTTCATTTTTCGTCTCCTAAAACTTTTTTCTTTCTTTCGCCCTTCTTTTGTCAGGCTACATAATTAACAAATATTTTTTGCTAAGGTTACAAAATTCACAAATTTTGCTCAAGTTCCTCTTGCCATGTTTTCACACAAGCATCGCTAGGCATTCTCCAGTCGCCTCTTGGAGAAAGAGTGACAGAACCTACTTTTGGTCCATCAGGCAAACAGGAACGTTTAAACTG
Organism: bacterium; assembly: GCA_963649615.1. Taxonomy (GTDB): domain Bacteria; phylum Spirochaetota; class Spirochaetia; order Sphaerochaetales; family Sphaerochaetaceae; genus UBA9732. Next base: position 17,712 of record CAVJIN010000010.1, on the reverse strand, counting down.
TTGAGCAAAGAAACGTCTATAAAAAACTCTAAGCCACTTTAAGATCACATCCTCACTATATTGGCTGTCAAAAGCATATTTTGCCAATCTAAAAACTTTTGAAGGAGAACTTCCCCATCTAAGCACGTTATAGATAAAGAAATCATGAAGTTCATAAGGCCCAACAAAATCCTCAGTATCCTGTTTACCTGGAATAAGCTCTGGACTAATTGGAGTATCCAAAATTGCCTTAAGAGTCTGTGCCAAAACAAGGTCACTTGTCGTTTTTGCTGTATAAGCAACCAGTTTTCTCACTAGAGTTTTAGGTACAGAGGCATTTATTCCATACATGGACATATGGTCTCCATTATAGGTAGCCCAACCCAAAGCCAGCTCAGACAAATCTCCAGTACCAATGACCATAGCTCCACATTTATTGGCATAATCCATCAAAACTTGGGTTCTTTCACGAGCTTGAGAATTCTCATATGCAACGTCATATTTATTTGGATCCTGACCGATATCTTCAAAATGTTGTAAGACAGCTTTTGAGATATCAATTGTTTCAATGGTACAACCATATCTTTCAGCAAGTAGTACAGCATTGCTCTTGGTTTTAGCCGTAGTACCAAAACATGGCATGGTAATACAAATAATGTTAGATCTATCCAAGTCAAGCATATCAAAAGTTCTAGCAATGGCAATGAGAGCCAAAGTAGAATCAAGACCTCCTGAAACACCCAAGACTACAGATTTACACCCTGTATGAACCATTCTTTGCTTTAATGCTAAGGCCTGAAGATTCAAAATCTCTTCATAGCGCTTATCTGCCTCAACGGAATCCGAAGGAATAAATGGATGACTATCAATCTTTCTAGTTAGAGGGGTCTCTCCTATCTCAATGTCAAAGCTTATATACCTGTATTCTTTATCATTGGTAGTAACAAAAGTATTACGAATACGTCTTTCATGCTCAAGTCGCTGAAGATCTAGCTCTGTAATTAAAAGTTTATCAGGTTGCATATTATGACTTGCAAGACAAAGTCCATCTTCACAAATCATATTATTTCCAACAAAAACAAGATCTGTAGTGCTTTCCCCAGCACCAGCATCGGCATAAACATAGCCACAAATAAGACGAGCACTCTGACCAGAGACTAGGTTATACCTATAGTCGCTCTTGCCCGCCACCTCATCGCTGGCCGACATATTTGCTATTACAGTGGCCCCATTGATGGCATGGTTAACACTTGGAGGATTAGGCACCCACAAGTCCTCACAGACTTCACAGGCCAATCTAAAGTATGGGACCTGGTTACATGTAAAAATGAGCTTCCCACCCATGTAAACTTTGTCATCACCAAACTCAATTAGTTCTTCATTAGGCAAAGCTGGCGTAAACCATCTCTGTTCGTAAAACTCTTGATAGTTAGGAATATTTATTTTGGGAACAATCCCCAAAACTTTACCTGCAGAAGCAACAATGGCGCAATTATGCAGTTTGCCCCTAAATTCCACAGGACATCCAAAAACTACAACCATGTTTTTAGGAACATTGGTAGCAACTTTGATTGCGCACTCTTTAGCATTTTCAATCAAAGCCTGCTGAAAAAACAAGTCCTGACAAGTATAGCCAGTGATACAAAGTTCAGGGAAAACCAAAAGGTGAACTCCCTCTGTGTGAGCCTCTCTCACTAAAGAAAGAATCTTTTCAGCATTATAGCTACAGTCTGCAACTTTAATTGAAGGGGTTGCAACAGCAACCTTGATGAAACCATGTCTCATAACAAGTCTCCCATATAACAAGCATTATAGAGCAAACTGCAGTAGCTGAAAAGAACGAATTTTATGACTTACGCCTAGTTTGTAAACTTAGGTTGTAAACTTAGCTAGATCTAGACCCTTTTTCAAAATAGCTTCAACAAGAGCATCTCCAATTCTATCTGGAGTCATTGCAACAACAACGCCAGCTTCTTTCAAAGCAGTAATCTTGCCACTGGCAGTACCCTTACCTCCAGAAACAATAGCTCCAGCATGACCCATGCGCTTACCTGCAGGAGCACTTTGACCACCAATGAAAGCTGCAACTGGCTTAGTCATGCAGTTTGCAATGTAATTTGCAGCTTCTTCCTCTCCGGATCCACCAATTTCTCCATTCATCACAACAGCATATGTCTCTGGATCAGATTCAAAAGCCATAAGTGCATCCAAAAAACTTGTTCCTCTAATTGGGTCACCACCAATTCCTACAACTGTAGACTGTCCAATACCTTTGTTTGTTAATTGCTTCACTGCCTCGTAGGTCAAAGTACCAGAGCGAGATATAATTCCAACATGCCCGGGCTTGTGAATGTATCCTGGCATAATACCAATCTTGCATTGCCCCGGTGTAATAATACCAGGACAGTTAGGACCAATGAGTCTTGTTCCTGTTCCTTCAATGTAATGCTTTACCATAGCCATATCCATAATTGGAATTCCTTCAGTAATGCAAACTACAAGAGGAACACCTGCATCAACAGCTTCTAAAATTGAATCGGTAGCAAATTTAGGTGGAACATATATTACAGAAGCATTCGCACCAGTTTTCTCAACAGCTTCACGAACAGTATCAAAAACAGGAACATTGCAAATCTCTTGACCTCCCTTACCAGGGGTAACTCCACCAACAATATTTGTACCATATTCCAACATTTGCTGGGTATGAAATGTGCCTTGTTTCCCTGTAATTCCTTGAACAATAACCTTTGTATTTTTATCAACAAAAATGCTCATTTAGTTCCTCCCAGCCTTTGCAGCTTCAATTGCTTTTCTAGCACCATCAGCCATATCGGTGGCCTGAATAATAGGAATGTGTGAATTTTTTATTATTTCTTCGCCTTTTTGGACGTTTGTTCCTTCAAGCCTGACCACAATAGGAATCTTTATTCCAATCTCTTTTGCAGCTTCAACTACGCCCTGTGCAATGATATCACACTTCATAATTCCACCAAAAATATTAATGAAAATTACCTTGACATTTGGATCTGAAAGAAGAATTTCAAAGGCCGCCTTAACTCGCTCTGTTGTAGCACTACCACCAACATCCAAGAAATTTGCAGGGCTTCCGCCAAAATTCTTGATAATGTCCATTGTTGCCATTGCAAGACCTGCACCATTTACTAAACAACCAATATCTCCTTCTAGGGAAACATAGTTAAGGTCATATAAAGAAGCTTGATACTCCTTTGGGTCCTCTTGTTCAATATCTCTTAGCTCAACAATATCGGGATGTCTAAAAAGGGCGTTATCGTCAAAATTGACCTTAGCGTCTAGGCAAAGCAAATGGCCCTGTGCCGTTTCCACCAGAGGATTGATTTCTATGAGAGAGCAGTCCTTTTCCATGTAGAGCTTATAGAAAGCTTTCAACATACAGATGAGCTCTTTTTGAAGGTCCCCAGAAAGCCCCAAGGCCTTGGCAACTTGAATGCCTTCATATGTTCTAAAACCAGAGATCACTGAAAGAGGAATTTGAACAATGCGTTCAGGATGAGTTTTTGCTGTTTCTTCAATTTCCATGCCACCGTCAGCAGATGCAACAATCACAAGCCCAGCGGTTTCGCTACTAGTGGTTATGCTCAGATAAAATTCACGCTTAACATCAATTGCCTCTGAAACAAGAATCTTCTTTACAATCTTGCCTTCTGGTCCAGTTTGTCTTGTGACAAGCCTCATTCCAAACATATTTGAGGCAACTTCTTTGGCTTCCTCAACATTATGAACAAACTTAACACCACCAGCCTTTCCTCTAGCTCCTGAATGAACTTGTGCTTTCAATACGCATGGGCCATATTCTTTCACTGCCTGAGAGACTTCCTCAACCGTTGTGGCAAGCTTTCCACTAGGAACAGACACTCCGTAAGAAGCTAAAAGATCTTTAGCCTGATATTCATGAATTTTCACTTTTTAGCCCCCTGTTTTTCTCCGAGGTTACTCACAAGTTTGTAACCCTCTTCCAACGCTTTTTCATTTAGAACTTCAGTTCCTTTTGGAACATGCATTAGAACAGCTTTTGCAACACTTTCTTTAGAACCTATTCCTAAGAGCTTGCAAATGCATCCTACCGCAACAATGTTCGCTGTCTGCTGTTTACCCACTTTTTTTTGCGCAGTCTCAAGAATTGGAGCATCAATTACTCTAGTAGAGTCTAAATCTTCAGGCTTTTCCAAGCTGGAATCTATAAGAACCAAACAATCTGGTGCAAGATTGTGTTTGTACTCATTTAAAGCTTTTTGTGTCAGCGCCATAAGGAAGGTTGGTTTTTGAACCTTTGTAAAACCTATCTCTTGAGAAGAAACTACTACTTCTGCTTTACAAGAACCTCCTCTAGCCTCAGGGCCATAGGACTGGCTTTGTGCAACATTCATACCTGAGAAAAGAGCTGCCTCAGCAATAATTACAGAAGCTAAAATGACACCTTGACCACCACTTCCAGCAAGTCTAAGTTCCTGCTGAATTTCGCCTTTTTTACTCATGATTCTCTTTCTCCTCATAAAGTCGCTTGATTAGTTTATCGTATGCGTAAGTAAATTCCGTATACTGTGTCTGATGCAAAAGTCCAACAACCAACTTGCCCTTAAGCTCTTCTGCACTCATTTTCTCAGCCTTTTCAGCTGGAATCATATTGTCCTTCTGCCATTTAAGCATATCCACAGCATTACCTTTTTTATTCTTTCTACCATAGTAAGTTGGGCAAACAGAGGCCACATCAATAATTGAAAAACCTTTATGCCTGATACCTTCTTGAATAAGGCTTATAGTTTGCTGAACATGATAAGCACTTCCACGTGCTGCATAAGAAGCTCCAGCCCCATAAGCAAGTCCTGCAATATCAAAAGGTCTATCAAGATTTCCATAAGGTGCGGTTGTGCCAAATTCATGCTTAGGAGTTGTAGGAGAATATTGTCCACCTGTCATGCCATAAATGTTGTTATTCATAACTACAACGGTAAGTCCAATGTTTCTTCTAGCTGCATGAATTAGATGGTTACCACCTATAGCTGAAATGTCTCCATCCCCAGCAATAACAATAACTTCAAGGCTTGGGTTTGCTAATTTAATACCTGTGGCAAAAGCAATTGCTCTACCATGTGTTGTATGAATGGTATTAAAATCCATGTAACCGGCTGCACGAGAAGAGCAACCTATTCCAGAGACAATAATTGTGTTGTTTCTGCTAAGTCCTAGATTTTCAATTGCTTGTGCAACATCACGCATGATAATCCCATTTCCACAACCTGGGCACCAAATATGAGGAAGATGCTCCGGCCTCATATATTTGTATATAAGATTGGACATATTCTTGGTTTTTGGTCCAACATCGCCTGTATTAACCATCTCAAGCCTCCTCAATTTTTGCTAAAATCTCATCTGGAGTTATTACGCCACCATCGTATTTACCAACAAAAGCAATTTCACAACGGCCTTTTGCTATGCGTTCAACTTCCAAAACCATTTGTCCGTAATTGTGCTCTGCAACAACAATTTTCTTTAGCTTGCTAATGGCTTTATCCAGTTGTTTTTCAGGAAATGGCCATACGGTGATAGGTCTGAACATGCCACATTTGATGCCTTTTGCTCTTGCCTGCTTGATTGCTGTAATGGCTGCTCTTGTAGTTCCACCATAGCAGAAAACAGCAATATCGGCATCATCCAAATCTGTCTCCTCGCAAGTGACAATGTCGTCATAATTGTCCTCTATTTTGTGCATGAGACGATTCATCATCTTTAAGGCTTCTTCGTGAGAATTTGTGGGGAAACCGGATTCATCGTGGATAAGTCCGGTGATATTGTAACGCTGTCCGCATCCAAATGGAGCCATCTCAGGTACGAGTTGGCCTTCTTTCATATGGTAAGGCAAGCGCTTTGCATCTGGGTATTTAACTGTAGGTCTATTGACTATTCTTAGGTCTTCAGCCCTTGGGATTTCAATGCCCTCTCTTAAGTGCCCTATAATCTCATCCATCATTAATAACACGGGTGTTCTGTACTTTTCAGAGAGATTAAATGCTCTTATTGTAAGAAAATATGCTTCCTTTACAGAGGAAGGACTTAAGGCAATCATAGGATGATCTCCGTGAGTGCCCCAGCGAGCCATCATCATGTCCCCTTGTGACGGAGAAGTTGGCATTCCTGTTGAAGGTCCCATTCTCTGAACATCTACCACCACCAATGGAATTTCAGCCAAAACAGCATATCCAAGGTTTTCTTGTTTAAGTGAAAAACCTGGCCCGCTTGTGGCTGTCATTGATTTTACTCCAGCAACAGAGCCTCCAATTGCACATGCAATTGACGCTATCTCATCTTCCATCTGAATAAATTTTCCAGCTTCCTGAGGCAACCTAAGTGCACAGAGTTCTGCAATCTCGGTTGATGGTGTAATTGGATATCCGGCATAGAGCCTCATTCCGGCCGCAATGGCACCTTCTACAACGGCCTCATTGCCTTGCATTAATACGACTGAACCCATTGCTCTACCTCCGTATCTTTCTCATCAATGTAAATTGCGTAATCTGGACAGCGAAGTTCGCATAATCCACATAAAATACACTCAGTTCCCTCTTTGCGTTGGACTTTATCTCCAACCATTTCAAGGGCGCCCTTTGGACAGAATGCTGCACAAATTCCACAGCCTTTGCACCATGCTGAATTAATTTTCAGCTCTTTTTGGGTATCCATTAGAAACTCCTTAGGGATCCTCCGTCCCTTATCATAGAGAGGTTATCATCTAGCTATCACAATTTCAAACACTTTATATCTGTTGTTTACCACAACAATTTTGTTGTGATATAATACCTTCTAGAGGTTTTTGCAAAAACCTCTCTAAAGGAGTTTTTATGAACTTTTTAAACCTTGAATACTTCCTAGTTGTGGCCTCTGAAGGCAATATCACTAGAGCGGCAGAACAGCTAAATGTATCGCAACAAGCCTTAAGTAATTCCATAGCCAGATTAGAGAAAGAGCTGGAGTGCAAACTGTTTGAAAGAAAAAAAGAACTGGTATTAACCTATGCAGGAAAACAATTTAAGGCATCGGCTGAAAAAATATTAGATATCAAACATCAGACTCAAACTGTCTTGGAAGAGATTGGAGAAGGCGGACGTGGAGAACTGCGCATTGGCATTAGCTATACCCGTGGACAAGCCATTTTGCCATTGCTGTTGCCAACCTTCAGTAGACGATACCCTCTTGTAGAATTGCATGTAACGGAGGGGAGTACCCACGTGCTTGAAGAAGACTTAGACCGTGGTCGCATTGACGTGCTCATTGGGTTTGCCCCTTTTATGGTAGAGAGTGCAGAATACACGGAGCTTATGAAAGACCACATGTATTTAGTTCTCCCCAAAACACTTATTACACAGACTTTTGGAGAAAAGGCTCAAGATGTCTTGGATAAATACAGGCGCACCATGGATATTTCTTTATTCAAAGATCTACCATTTATACTACTTAAACAAGGCGACCGCATTCGTGCTATTGTTGACCGAGAATTCTATGCAAAAGGCCTTAAGCCACACATAAAGCTGGAAACCCAAAACATTCAGACCGCTTTTGCCTTGGCCAGTGAAGGTATGGGTCTTGCCGTGTGTCCAGAACTCTATCTTGGAAGTTCCTATGTAACCTCTGGAATGTCGCAATCCATTGTGCGAAAAAAAGTAGACGTACTTCCCTTCTCTAGTAGCACCGCCCAAGATGCCATTGCCATAGGCTACAATCGCGAACGCCACCTCAGTCGCTTTGCCCTTGATTTCATCAACACAGCCCTCGAGACCTTTGGCAAACCAAAGATGTTGTGATGTCATGAATCAATCCTATTGGTTTGAAAAAAGAACTTTTTAATGAAAACAACTTTTTTGCTTCAAGCTTAACTAAATTTCACTAGAGAGTTACATTGTAGTGAAGTATAATCAATTTAGTTATCACTTTTGCATTTGGGGGTTTGCTCGTGTGGGAAGAATTACCTATTGAACAAAAACATCATTACAAACGCATGATTCTTGCTTTTGCAAGCCTTACAGAAGTATTTTCTCAAAAAGCAGAAAGTGAAAACAATGTCCTTACTCCTATATTGAATTCTAAATACCAAGAAACAGTTTTTCAAAAAGTTTTCCACGCCAACGCAGAAGATATTGGGAACACTTCTTATGATGCCTCCCTTATTGGTGAAAAGAAAAAATATTTGATTGGCATAAAAACATTTGGATACAATTCTGGGGATCAAAAAATTGCTCAGTTCAAATCTAATCACGATGAATGGACAGAAATTCTTGAGCAAATCAAACTAAATTCTACGAATGCTGATGGTTCTTTTAAGTCAAAAGAAGAAATCAACAATGCAAATGAAGGTTTATATCTAAGGCTAGCAAAAAGAATTGCAAGTCTTAGAAACAAACGCATTAGATCTTCCAAAGCAAATCTTCAAGGATTCAAAATTACCAATGAACAAAATATTGAGTCTATATATCACGTTCTTATGCCTGCATGCATAGACAACGAACCTTTAATTTTTGTTGGAGAGACTTCATACGATTTAATTGATGAGGATTCAATAGAAATAAAAGGATGTTCAAACAATAAAAATCCTACAAACTTTACATTTAAAGACAATAAACACTTCTACAGATTCACTTCTGCAGATAGTCAGCTTCTTATGAATTTCAGAAATAAAGACATAGTTTGTGAAACATGGGAAGTAAAATATGCTGACGATGCATTTGCTTTTTTTGTAGAACTTGCAGATAAACTGTACAAGGCAGATGGAATAAAACCAGAAGATATTTTGGACAAGATAAAGGGACCCAATCTTGAAAATGAAATAACTGAATCCTTCAGTTGGTCCTTGCTTAATAACAAAGGCGAACTTGAAAAATTCTCGGGATTTAATGGCTTTTATGGAGTTGGTTCCAAGTTAGGAAAATCTGAACGAGAAAAAAAGATTAAGAAACTTACAGATGACTGCTCTGTTAAAGAAAATGTTTCACCATATATAATAAGAAAAATAAATACTTTTCTTCTTGAACCATCAAAAACAAAAGAAGAAAAAGAAGAGAAAGCAAAATTAAGAGATGAAGTAATGGAAGAAGCAAAAACTTATGGGGATGAAACATTCATTGAAAATGTATCTTCCCTTCTCTACAGACCAGTTAATGAAATGTATCTTCCAATTCCCAATGCACGACGATTCCACGAAGAAAACCCTACTTTCTTTTTAAAGAGCGGAATTAGCTTTAATAAAAAGGGAGGAATTGAACAATCTCGAGATAAGAGACAGTTCAACCTCATTTTTGAACCTTCTGGAAATACTATAACTTCTTTCATAGCACAAGATTGGGGTAAAGCAATAGAATCAACTGAGAGTATGGGAAAACTAGGAGAATGGATTCTTCGAGGTATATTTCAACTTAAAGATTATGAACCTTTAACAGCTAAAAAGCTAAAAGAAGTTGGGATAAATGGGCTCAAACTTTATAAAATAAAAGGCTCTGATGAAATTCACCTGCAATTTGTATGGATTGATGAAGAATCAAAACCAGAGGATTACTGGGAATAGGATTGAAAAAAACTGCGGCGTGCTGCATAATGCACTTATGACAAAAGAAACCTTGAAATGTGCATCTTTTTTTGCTGGCGTTGGTGGAATTGATTTGGGCTTTGAACAAGCTGGCTTTAGAACCGTTTACGCAAATGAATTTGACACATATGCAGCAGAAACGTTTGAGCTAAATTTCAACATCGAAGTTGACAGGAGAGACATAAATTCTGTTCAACCAAATGAAATACCTGATTTTGATATTCTTCTTGCAGGTTTTCCATGTCAAGCATTCTCTGTCGCTGGTTATAGAAAAGGATTCGATGATGAAAAGGGGCGAGGTAATCTTTTCTTTGAATTGATTCGTTTCATTGAACAAAAAAAACCACGGATTGCATTCTTTGAAAATGTGAAAAATCTTGTTGGTCACGATAAAGGGAACACCTTTAGAGTAATTTGCCAAGTACTTGATAGTCTTGGTTATAAATATGTTTCTCAGGTTTTAAATGCAGACCAATTTGGAAACGTACCTCAAAACAGAGAAAGAATTTACATTGTTGCATTTAGAAATGAAGAGGATAAAAACTTATTCTCAATGCCACATTCAATTCCTTTAACTAAAACCATCGCAGATGTAATTAATTTTGAAGATACGGTTCCAGATAAATATTATTACACAAAAGAAAAATGTTATTTTTATGATAAACTTACAGAGTCAATAAAAAACTCGAAAACAATCTATCAATGGAGACGAAAATACGTCAGAGAAAATAAATCCCAAGTGGTCCCTACTCTCACTGCAAACATGGGAGAAGGAGGACACAATGTTCCACTTATCTTAACAAATGATGGTCGTATCAGAAAACTTACTCCGAGAGAATGTTTTAATGTGCAAGGATATCCAGATACATTTAAACTACCAAACCAAGCAGACTGCAGGCTTTATAAGCAAGCTGGAAATTCAGTGGTTGTGCCTGTCATAAAAAGAATCGCAGAAAACATTAGTCAGGTAGTTTCTACTGTTGACAATTTAGATAACATAAACCTTCATATAACTCATTCACAAGCTAGTGCTTTGATACAAGCAATTCATCTTTACAAGCATGCCAACAATGAAACGGATTTAGACATAATAAATAATGAACTAGCTTTTCAGCTAGGGAAAAGCCTTGATAGGAAATTCACCTTGGCAAACTAAAAGAGCACATTTCTTGTTTTAATGCTAGACCATATGAAAACTACATCAAATCTCTTTTTTTAGAGCAATTTTGTGTAAAAACACCACAAAACTGTTAAATTTTTAAAACTTTTATGTAGAGAGGTTGCATGCTAACGGGATTTCTGATACCTATGAAGTAAATTATGATTTGGATTTTCTCTTTTTTCTCGGACACGACAAATCAGGAGGTCCATCGTGCGACATTTAATCAAAGAACTCCAGACAAAACAAAGATATCTAGAACAAATTCAAAAAGACATTCAAACGTCACTTCAAAAGATAGCTCTACAAGGCACGCTCGTATTTCGCCACAGATCTGGGAGGTTGGAGTTATCTCATAATCTTGGCAAGGGATTGCCTATGCGATACCTCTGTCTTTCCAATACCGATATTCTTACCCCTTTGGCTCAGAGACGATATTACAAAGAAGTTTTGGCAACAATAACAAACATGAAATGCGCTGTAGATAAATGCATTAAGATTCTAGATGATAAAGATGTGTTGGTAGATTTGGCAAAAATATATGAGAATTTTCCAAAAGAGCTTAAACCTGTAATAAAGCCAATAGAGCAACTATATGATGATTATGCAAAACAATGGCAGGCAAGGGATTATGAGAAATCGAGAAGGCCGGTTGGAACAAATTTGAGAACAAAGAAAGGAGAACTTGTACGCTCAAAAAGCGAGCTTATTATAGCAAATAAGCTTTATGATGCAGGATTGCCCTACCATTATGAAACCATCTTTAGAACAGAGCAATTCATAGCGAACCCAGATTTTTTTATTCTTAATCCAAAGACTAGAAAAGTGTTTTACTGGGAGCACTTTGGATTGATGAGTAAGCAAGATTACCTAGAGGATGCCCTATATAAAATTGAGGGCTATGCTAAATATGGAGTTATTCAGGGCGACAATTTAATTGTCACATATGAGAGCGTTGATCATCAGCTTAGTACGGAATATGTGGATCAACTTATAGAACGCTTTTTGATATCGGGATGAGAAAAAAAGAAGTGGAAGGAAGTGGAGATTTCTGCTATGCTCATGGCCATGTCACGAAAAAGAGATTTCTTGTTTGCATTGTTTATCGCCTCAATGGTCATAGTTAACGTGTTAGGGACAAAGATTACTACAATTTGTGGTGTGAGGGTGTCGGTGGGGATTTTTTTCATGCCACTTTTGTTCCTGATTACAGATATCGTGGGAGAGGTGTATGGCAGGAAGGAGGCGACGCTTTTTGTTAATTATGGCACGCTCATGCTGGTTTTCCTTTTTCTGATGATGAATCTTTGTATTGCGGTGCAACCGAATGAGACGTGGCATTTACAGGCAGAGTATAAGACTATTTTTGGGTCGTCGCTTAGGATGACACTGGCTAGTTTGATTAGCTTTATTGTGGCACAACATCTGGATGTGTTTCTTTTTGATTTTTGGAAGAAAGTTACCAAAGGAAAACATTTGTGGATAAGAAATAACGTCTCAACTATTACAAGCCAACTTCTTGATACAATTCTTTTTGATTTCATTGCTTTTTGGCATATAAATGAAATGTACACAGCTAGGTTTTTGTTTACCCTTATTCTGCCATACTGGCTGTTTAAGGTGGTTTTTGCTTTACTAGATACACCTTTTTGCTATTGGGGTGTGAGATGGCTGTCAGATGGAAAACTTCCTGTTGACTGGCAGAGCTTTAAGAGAAGAAAAGCAGAAGACTAAGAATCAAGATTGAGGTTCCTATACTGTTTGCCATCTATTTGCCATCACTCATTGCCTACTCATTTGCCACACTCATTTGCCTACCCGTTTGCCTATATAGTGAATAAATATTATTATTACTCACATGACAAACAAAGATAATATTATTGAAAACCTGCCAAAAAATATCTTGATTATCCCCATGCGTGGATGTCCTGTTTTCCCTGGGCTATTTACCACAATTGAGGTATCGGACAAGCAAGATTTAGAGATTGTGGAACAGTCCCAAAAATTCAATGGTTTTGGACTTCTAATGCTCAAAAACGAAGAAAAATCCCACAAAGCTCTCACTTCAGATGATTTTTTTCAAATTGGTACTTTTGTAAGAGTTAAGAATCAAATTAACACAATTTATGGTTCAAAAAGTCTTTTTATAGAAACAATTAGTCGCTTTAAAGTTGTTGCAATGTTCTCTCACGGAGGCCTAATAACAGCTCAAGTTGAGTACATTGAAGAAGACAAGCTATCTAATAACGAAGACAAGGCATTTACACAAGCTTTGAGAGAGGCACTCAATCAACGTGCAGACCGCTCCTTGATTTTGGAAAACTTGCGCTTTAATGCTTCTAACATCCCAGAGGCTATTCGTCTTGCCGATTTTCTAGCCAGTTGTGTGGTGTCTAAACAGAACCAGCAAGCCTTCTTGGAAGAGCTGGATGGCCGCAAGAGAATTATTTGGGTACTCAAAGTCCTTCAAGATGACCTCAATGTCCAGAAATTGCATGACGAAATCCAAACGCTCGTTTCAAAAAAGATAGACAAACGCCAGCGAGAATACTTCATCCGCGAAGAGATGCGCATTCTCCAACAACAATTAGACGGCCTTGCTTATTCCGATGAAATTCAAGATCTCACTCCAGAAGACCTAGTAGAATCCCTAAAAGATGCTCTGACTAACGGAGAAAAGAAAGGGGGACAGAAAGGTCAAAAGAAGGGACAGCCAAAACAAAAACCAAGGCTCATTGATAGACTCAAAGCTCTCAACCTTCAGGGAGAAGCTTATGAAACAGTATTTAGCGAGTACAGTAAGATGCAATCCATGGATCAGAACAACCCTGATTATTCCAGCACTCGCACCTATCTTGAGACTGTAGCTGATTTACCTTGGAACAAATTCTCTCCAGATGATTTCTCAATAGAACATGCCAAGAAAATCTTGGAAGAAGCCCACTATGGAGTGAAGGACGTCAAAGAAAGAATTTTGGAATTCCTTGCAGTACGAAAACTTAAAAACGATACCAAAGGCTCAATCATATGTTTGGTTGGCCCTCCAGGAACAGGAAAAACCTCAATTGGAATATCAATTGCAAAAGCACTCAATAAAAAATATTACCGCTTCTCTGTTGGTGGCATGCGCGATGAAGCAGAGATTAAGGGCCATAGAAGAACCTACATTGGTTCTATGCCAGGCCAAGTAATCAAAGGTCTTAAAGTCACAAAGACAATGAATCCAGTTTTTGTTATTGATGAAATTGATAAGATGACAATTTCAAACCAAGGTGACCCGGCTGCTGCCCTACTTGAAGTTTTGGATCCTGAGCAGAACAGCACATTCAGAGATCACTATTTGGACATCCCATTTGATGTCTCAAATGTGCTTTTCATTGTCACAGCAAATACAACAGACACCATTCCTCGGCCACTTATGGACAGAATGGAGTGTATAGAACTCAATGGTTATACATCAGAAGAAAAACTTCATATTGGAAAGAAGTATCTAGTTCCAAAGAGCAGAGCAAAACATGGTCTCAAGGGTACGGATATTAAGTATACAGACAAGATTCTCCTCAAAATTGCAGAAGAATATGCTCGTGAAGCAGGTGTAAGAAACTTTGAGAAAGCCCTTGATAAAATTCACAGAAAGGTTGCAATGGAAATTGTTGAAAATGGGTATAAGATTTCAGATCTAAAAGCCAATGGAGCAACAGATGAAGATATTGCGAACAACAAGGATCTTCTTAAACTTCCTATCCGAATTACAGATGAAAAACTTATCAAGTATCTAGGGCAGCCAATTTTCCATGAAGATGAGGTCATTAGAGCCAATAAACCAGGAATGTCGGTAGGACTTGCATGGACATCAATGGGTGGCGATGTTCTTGCCATTGAAGCTCAACATATTCCGGGCAAGGGAGAACTTAAACTTACTGGACAGCTTGGAGATGTCATGCAGGAATCTGCAAATATTGCTTTTTCTTATGTAAAAAGTATAAGTGCAAATCATGGAATAGATCTTTCATGGTTTGAGAAAAACACCCTTCATTTGCACGTTCCAGAAGGTGCAACACCAAAGGATGGACCTTCTGCAGGAATTACAATGGCAACAGCCATTTATTCTCTCATTACGGGACAAACAATGGCCCAAAACATGGCAATGACTGGAGAATTATCGCTATTAGGCAAGGTAATGCCTATTGGTGGACTTAAAGAGAAGGTGTTGGCGGCTAGACGAAATCTTGTGAAAACAATCCTTATTCCAAAGTTTAACAAACGAGATTTGGACAAACTAGAAGATAATGTAAAAGAAGGAATTACATTCCATTTGGTAGGAGACATGGAAGAAGTTCTCAAGTACGCATTCCCTGATGACAAATTCCCTTATAGGGAAATTACAGTTTCAGAACAGCCAGCACAACCATCTGCAGAAGAACGCATTGCAGCTGCCGTTGCAAAGGCTGTAGCAAGCACACTAATTGACGAAGGGATAGCAACCAACGTCAAAAAATAAGGAGCGTAGAGATGCAACAAATGCAGTACAATACTGGAAAAATGGAACTTCTCTCACCTGCTGGTAGCATGGAAAAACTACAGGCTGCATTCACCTATGGCGCAGATGCAGCCTACATGGGTCTTACAAGCTTCTCTCTTAGAGCTAACGCCAAGAACTTTGATTATGAACAAGTTCAAGCTATAAAAGACCTTAAAGCAAAAACCGGAAAGAAGCTCTATTGCACAGTAAACATTTACTTTCATGAAACGGATATACAAAAGCTCAAAGACCAGTTGGAACAAATTAAAGAATATCCCTTTGATGCTTTTATAATCTCGGATCTTGGGATTTTAGAAATCATGCAAAAAGCTTTCCCAAATGCTGAGATGCACCTTTCAACCCAAGCCAACTGCATTAACGCAAACTCTGCAAAAATGTATCATAAAATGGGTTTTGATCGCATTATTTTAGGCAGAGAGACTCCTTTGTCAGACATAAGAAGAATTAGAGACGCAAATCCAACCTTGGGTATTGAGACCTTCATTCATGGCGCAATGTGCATGGCCTACTCTGGCCGTTGTTTTCTCTCTTCACATCTAACTGGAAGAAGTGCAAATCAGGGCGATTGTTCTCACACCTGTCGCTGGAACTACAGACTTGCTCTTGAAGAAGAATCGCGCCCAGGTAGCTACTTCCCAATTGAAGGAGATGAGACTTACACCACCATTTTGTCATCTAAAGATTTATGTATGATAGACCATTTGAAAGATCTCCAAGACGCTGGCGTTGACTCTCTGAAAATTGAAGGCCGAATGAAGAGCACCTACTATGTTGCAACCATAACGAGGGCCTATAGAAAGGCTTTGGACCATCTTTTTGACAAAAATGTTGATTATAGGCCATTTAGAGAAGAATTAATGAATGTCAGCCACAGAGAATTTTCTACTGGTTTTTTCTATGGAAACGGACCAATTGAAGACATCAACAAACCAACTACACAAGGCTACTTACGCGACTATCTCTTCTTAGGAACCATTCAAGAAGAGGTCAAGCCAGGCATATATGCTGTTGATATCAAGAATCAGATTCGCTGTGGATCCCCAATTGAATACATTGGACCAGATGTCTTATCTTTGCCCGATACACCCACCGTTTTGGACGAAAACTTCAAACCAATAGACCACATTGACCATTGCAGAGAAGGCTACATTCAAACATCTCTTCATCTTCAGCCAGGTTACATGATTCGCCGTGAGGTCACAACGTGAGACGCCGTCTTCTTGTTGGCTTTTTTCTTGTGCTCTGTGGTGCCACCGCTTTTGCAAACTCCAGCCAAGTCATTTCTTATACCGATTCCTTTTCCTTCTTATCTTCCTACCCAAAATATGCCGAGCTTTATGAATTGATAAATAATAATGGCTCTAATTCGCAAGTAGATGCCAAGTACGAAGAGTTAAAGGCCTCGCTTGGTACCAGTGTTCACGATTGGACTGTACTACTTAAAGCGTCTTTGAATTATGCTCATTATTGTTTAGAAATTGCAGAAAAGAAGGACTCAAAAAAAGCAAAACAATTAATATCGAACGCTGAAGCAATATATGAAGCACTTGAGAAAGTAGAATCCAATGTTGGAGAAAGCAATCTTAGGGCTTTGCAGTTTTGTTGTCTGTCAATTGGATATCTTGCAAGCCCAATAAGTATCTCAAAAGGCCTAGAAAGTGTCAGCGTAATAGACAATGCCTATGAAAAATATCCAAACGAGGTTTCAATTGCACTCTTATATGCCTCTAGAAAATTAAATGCGCCATCAATTGGAGGTGGCGATGTAAATAAAGCCTATGAGATTTTAACTTCATTAGTTGACTATATTGAAAGTGCAGAAGGTTCAAATACGTTACCTTGGGACAAGTTCGATATCTATTGCTCAATAGCAAAATGCTATGCTAAAAGGGGCGAAAAAGCACTAGCCATAGAGTTTTATTACAAGGCCCTAGCCATATATGGACAAAACGATTCTGTCATCAATGAAATTGGCAAACTGGAAAGAAAATAGCCTTTTAGGAACTTCCCTAGGTTTATTTTTGTGCATATTTAAACGAATTCAAACGAATTCATACATTTTTCTATTGATTGCAGTGTCTTTTATGGTACAATTCAATCGTATAATTCAAGAGTACAAAGGTTTTTGCATAAAACCTTTACAAACCACTAAAAGGAGACGGTGATGACAGTACACGAACAGCTAGTACAACTATTTGACACTTATGTCACAGAGAATCAGAAGTTCACAGAAAAAGGTGTTAAAGTTTCTGCTTCAAGAGCAAGAAAGGCTTTGGCAGAAATTGCAAAACTTTGTAAAGAAAGAAGAAAAGAGATACAGGACAGTAAGAACGAAGGTTAATAGGTTATTTTTCAAAACTACCGTTAGCTTTTACAAGGCTGTAAGAATGAGACTTCCTCAAAACTTACAGCTTTTTTATT